>JAGWIW010000049.1 GCA_028866015.1 Betaproteobacteria bacterium | reverse complement strand
GGCGGCGGCCGAGTCGGCCATCGGTCTTGCGATCCTGGTCGTCCTGTTCCGGAACATCCGCTCCATCAATGTGGATGACCTGAACAGCCTGAAGGAATGAGCCCCATGAGCATGCATAGCCTTTATCTGCTGGTTCCCCTGGCCCCCCTGGCGGGCTCGCTGCTGGCGGGCCTGTTTGGCAGGCAGCTGGGTCGCGCCGGCAGCCACACGGTCACCATCCTGGGAGTGGCCCTGTCCTTCCTGGCCTCGCTTGTCATCGCGCGCGACGTGTTTGCCGGCCACCTGTTCAATGGTCCCGTCTACACCTGGCTGTCGGTGGAAGACATCACGATGTCCGTGGGATTCCTGATCGACCCGCTCACGGTGACCATGATGCTGGTGGTGACTTTCGTGTCGCTCATGGTGCACATCTACACCATCGGCTACATGGAGGAGGATCCCGGCTACCAGCGCTTCTTCAGCTACATTTCCCTGTTCACCTTTTCCATGCTGATGCTGGTCATGGCCAACAACTTCCTGCAGCTGTTCTTCGGCTGGGAAGCGGTGGGCCTGGTCTCCTACCTCCTGATCGGCTTCTGGTACACCCGTCCCACGGCCATTTACGCCAACCTCAAGGCGTTCCTGGTCAACCGGGTGGGTGACCTGGGCTTCCTGCTGGGCATCGGCCTCATCCTGGCCCATTTCGGATCCCTCGACTACGCCACCGTGTTCGAGCGCGCCCCCCTGGTGGCCCATGACACCATCGAACTGGTGTCCGGCAGCCCGGTTTCACTCATGACCGTGGTGTGCATCCTGCTGTTCATCGGCGCCATGGGCAAGTCGGCCCAGATGCCGCTGCACGTGTGGCTGCCCGATTCCATGGAAGGCCCGACCCCGATTTCCGCCCTGATCCACGCCGCCACCATGGTGACGGCCGGCATTTTCATGGTGTCGCGCATGTCACCCCTGTTCGAGCTGTCTGAAACCGCCCGCTCGGTGGTGCTCGTGATCGGGGCCAGCACGGCGCTGTTCATGGCCTTCCTCGGCATCATCCAGAACGACATCAAGCGCGTGGTGGCCTATTCCACCCTGTCGCAGCTCGGCTACATGACCGTGGCCCTGGGGGCTTCGGCCTATCCGGTGGCGATTTTCCACCTGGGCACCCACGCCTTCTTCAAGGCGCTGCTGTTCTTGGGCGCCGGTTCCGTGATCCACGCCATGCACCATGAGCAGGACATGCGCAACATGGGTGGGCTGCGCAAGTACATGCCCATCACCTATGTGACGGCACTCATCGGCTCCCTGGCGCTGTCAGGCATTCCGCCTTTCGCCGGCTTCTTTTCCAAGGACGCCATCATCGAGGCGGTGCAGGCATCCAGCCTGCCGGGTGCCGGCTACGCCACTTTCGCCGTCATGGCTGGCGTGTTCGTCACGGCCTTCTACAGCTTCCGCATGCTGTTCATGACGTTCCACGGCAAGCCGCGCATGGATGAGCACACCCGCGAGCATCTGCACGAATCGCCCTGGGTCATCACGCTGCCGCTCATCCTGCTGGCCATTCCCTCGGTGGTGGCGGGTTACATGGCCATCGACCCCATGGTCATGGGCAACTACTTCGGCAATGCCATCACGGTGCTGCCTGGCAACGGCGGCCTGCACGTCCTGCGCGAGGAATGGCATGGCGTGGGCGCCTTTATGGCCCATGGCGTGACGGCGCTGCCGTTCTGGCTGGCCATTGCCGGCATCGCCTGTGCCGCTGCCTTCTACCTCAAGTGGACGGGGGTGCCCGACATCTTCATGGCACGCCTGCGCGGGCTCTACACCCTGCTGGACAACAAATACTACTTTGACCGTTTCAACGAGATCGTCTTTGCCGGCGGGGCGCGCGAAGTGGGCACCGGCCTGTGGCGCGTGGGCGACATGCGCCTGATCGACGGCGTGATGGTCAACGGCAGCGCCAACCTGGTGGGGCGCCTGTCGGCCCGCCTGCGTCGCGTGCAGACCGGCTACATTTACCACTACGCCTTCATCATGATTTTTGGCGTGTTCATTTTGATGAGCCTGTGGTTCGTCAAGGCGTAATTTGAGCGGATATCCATGACTGCACATCACCTCCTGTCCCTTGCCGTCTGGCTGCCCATCCTGGCCGGCATCCTGGTATTGGCGTTCGGCGGCGAAGAGCGCCCCGGCGCCACCCGCTGGCTGTCCCTCATTGGCGCCGTGCTCGGGTTTGCCGTGACCGTGCCCCTCTACCTGGGTTTCTCCAATGACACGGCGGCCATGCAGTTCGTGGAAATGGCAACCTGGATTCCCAGCTTCAATATCAACTACCACCTGGGCATCGACGGCATTTCCCTGTGGTTCGTGCTGCTCAACAGCTTCATGACCATCCTGGTGGTGATTGCAGGCTGGGTGGTGATCGAAAAGCGCCTGTCCCAGTACATGGCGGCGTTCCTCATTATGTCGGGCCTCATCAACGGCGTGTTCTCGGCGTTGGACGCCATCCTGTTCTATGTCTTCTTCGAAGCCATGCTCATTCCCATGTACCTCATCATCGGGGTGTGGGGCGGGCCGCGCCGCGTGTATGCCGCCATCAAGTTCTTCCTGTATACGCTGCTGGGTTCGCTGCTCATGCTGGCAGCCTTCATCTACCTGTACTTCGAGGCCGGCGGCTCTTTCGAGATCCTCAAGTTCCAGATGCTGCCCCTGCCGCTCGGCGTGCAGATTCTCATCTTCATCGCCTTCTTCCTCTCCTTTGCGGTGAAGGTGCCCATGTGGCCGGTGCACACCTGGCTGCCGGACGCCCACGTGGAAGCGCCCACCGGCGGCTCCGTGATCCTGGCGGCCATCACCCTCAAGATCGGGGCCTACGGGTTCCTGCGCTTCAACCTGCCCATCACCCCTGACGCCAGCCATACCCTGTCGGGCGTCATGATCGCGCTTTCGCTCATCGCGGTGGTGTACATCGGCCTGGTGGCCCTGGTGCAGAACGACATGAAGAAACTGGTGGCCTATTCCTCCATTTCGCACATGGGCTTCGTCACCCTGGGCATTTTCATGTTCAACGCCCTGGGTGTGGAAGGCGGCCTGCTGCAGATGATTTCCCACGGCTTCGTGTCGGGAGCCATGTTCCTGTGCATCGGCGTGCTCTATGACCGCATGCACACCCGCCAGATTTCGGATTACGGCGGCGTGGTGAACACCATGCCCCGGTTCGCGGCCTTCTTCATGCTGTTTGCCATGGCCAATGCCGGCCTGCCGGGCACCAGCGGCTTCATTGGCGAGTTTGTGGTCACCCTGAGCGCCATCCAGGTCAATTTCTGGTACGCGGCGCTGGCAGCCACCACCCTGATATTCGGCGCAGCCTACACCCTGTGGATGTACAAGCGTGTGGTGTTCGGCGAAGTGGCCAACGACCATGTGGCCGGCCTGAAGGACATCAACTGCCGCGAGGCCCTGTTCCTGGCCGTGCTGGCGGCCCTGGTGCTCGCCATGGGCCTGTATCCGAAACCGCTCACCGACACCATGCATGCCTCGGTGCAACAGTTGCTCGAGCAAGTCTCGACCACGAAGTTCTGATGGAGCGATGATGACTTTCGCCACCCCCAACCTGGTGCCGGTCTATCCGGAAATTTTCCTGCTGGTGGCCCTCTCGGCCATCCTGATCGCGGACCTGTTCGTGTCGGAAACGCACCGCTTCCTCACCTACGCCTACACCCAGCTGGCCCTGGTGGGGACGGCCGGCTTCCTGGTGCTGGGCGCCACCGGCGTACCGCTCACCACCTTCGGAGGCATGTTCGTGGACGACCCCATGGCGCGCACCCTCAAGCTGGTGGCTGTGCTGGCGGTGGCCCTGATGCTGGCCTATTCGCGCAGCTACAACCAGCAGCGCGGCCTGTTCCGCGGTGAATTCCACGTGCTCATCCTGTTTGCGTTGCTGGGCATCATGGTGATGGTGTCTGCCAACCATTTCCTGGTGCTGTACCTGGGCCTTGAGCTGCTGTCGCTGTCCATGTGCGCCCTGATCGCGCTGCAGCGCGATTCTGCCCAGTCCACCGAGGCGGCCATGAAGTATTTCGTGCTGGCGGCGCTGGCTTCCGGTCTGTTGCTGTACGGCCTGTCCATGCTCTACGGCGCCACCGGTTCGCTGCAGATGGCGCTGGTTTCCAATTCCATCCTGTCGGGTTCGGCCGATCCGGCCATCCTGGTATTCGGCCTGGTGTTCGTGGTGGCAGGCCTCGCCTTCAAGCTGGGCGTGGTGCCTTTCCACATGTGGGTGCCGGACGTCTACGAAGGGGCGCCCACGGCCGTTACCCTGTTCGTGAGCACGGCCCCCAAGATTGCCGCCTTTGCTTTCTTCATGCGTCTGCTGGTGGGGGCGCTGGGTTCGCTGGTGTCTGACTGGCAATCCATGCTGGTGATCGTTTCCGTGCTGTCCATGCTGGTGGGCAACGTCACCGCCATCGCCCAGACCAACATCAAGCGCATGCTGGCCTATTCCACCATTTCCCACATGGGTTTCCTGCTGTTGGGCATCCTGTCAGGATCCCTGGGTGGCTATGCGGCAGCCATGTTCTACGTGGTGGCCTACGTGCTCATGAGCCTGGGCGCCTTCGGCGTGATCCTGCTGCTCGGGCGCGAAGGGTTCGAAGCCGATCAGCTGGACGACTTCAAGGGGCTCAACAAGCGCAATCCCTGGGTCGCCTTCATGATGCTGCTGATCATGATTTCCATGGCGGGCGTGCCGGTATCCGTGGGTTTCTTTGCCAAGCTGTCAGTCCTGAGCGCCGTCCTTGATGCCGGCATGACCTGGCTGGTGGTGGTGGCCGTGCTGATGTCCCTCATCGGCGCCTTCTACTACCTGCGCGTCATCAAGCTCATGTACATGGATGAGCCGGAAGACACCACGCCCATCGTGGCGGAGGCCGACCACCGCATCCTGATCGGGCTCAACGCGCTGGCCATACTGGTACTGGGCATCCTGCCCCAGCCGCTGATCGACCTGTGCCTTGCGTCGATCACGCAATCCATGCGGGGCTGACGCGGATGGCGGAGTTTCCGAAACTGCCGCACGACTTCACCGAACACCAGATCGAATCCCAGCAGGTCTACCGGGGCAAGCTGCTCGACGTGCGCAAGGACATGGTGCGGCTGCCCGACGGGCAGACCACCGTGCGCGAATACATCGTGCACCATGGGGCTGCCGCCATCATTCCGCTGCTGGACCAGGACACGGTCCTGCTGGAATACCAGTTCCGCTATCCCAACCGCCGTCATTACTACGAGATTCCGGCCGGCAAGCTTGATCCCGGCGAGGCACCCCTGGCGGCAGCCCGGCGCGAACTGCTGGAAGAAACAGGCTACCAGGCGCGCCGCTGGCGCCGCCTGGCGGGGCTGGACCTGTGCATTGCCTATTCCACGGAACGGATTGAATTTTTCCTGGCGGAAGACCTGGAGTTTGACGCGCACCGGCGCGATGACGAGGAATTCCTCGAGACCGTGCCGGTACCCCTCAGGCAGGCTTACCGCTGGATAGAGGAAGGCATCATCAACGATGCCAAGACGGTGGCGGGCCTGCTCTGGCTCAAGGCCATGGGCCCGCCTGACATCACTGCACCAGAAGCTGGTTGAGGCGTTTGACGAAGGTGGCCGGGTCGTCCAGCTGCCCGCCTTCGGCCAGCAGCGCCTGATCAAACAGCAACGCGCTCCAGTCGGCCACCCGGGCCGCGTCCGTTTCCAGCTTGAGGCGCACGATCAGCCGGTGCTCCGGATTGATTTCCAGGATGGGCTGGGTGTGGGGCACCTGCTGCCCCGCGGCCTTGAGCAGGCGCTCCAGGTTGCCGGACAGGGCGCCGGCGTCCGACACCAGGCAGGCCGGTGATTCGGTCAGTCGGTGGCTCACGCGCACTTCCTTCACCTTGTCTCCCAGCGCCGTTTTCATGGCCTCCAGCAACGGTTTCAGGGTTTCATCCTGGGGCGTCTCGATTTTCTTTTCCACTTCGCCCAGCTCGGCCAGGTCCAGGTCCCCTTTGGCCACGGACTGCAGCGGCTTGTCTTCGAAGGTATCCAGGTGCGACACCACCCATTCGTCCACGCGGTCGGACAGCAGCAGTACTTCGATGCCCTTGCTGCGGAAAATTTCCAGGTGCGGGCTGTTCCTGGCCGCGGCAAAGCTGTCCGCGGTCACGTAGGAGATGGCCTTCTGGCCTTCCTTCATGCGCCCGATGTAGTCCGCCAGGGATTCCGTCTGGGCCTCCTGGTCGGTGTGGGTGGTGGCAAAGCGCAGCAGGCCCGCCCACTTGTCCTTGTTGGCGGTCTCTTCGCCCGCGCCTTCCTTGAACACGCGCCCGAACTCGGTCCAGAAGGTGCGGTATTTTTCCGGCTGGTTCTGCGCCAGGTCTTCCAGCAACGCCAGGATCTTCTTGGTGCAGCCGGCGCGGATGGTGTCGATGTCCTTCGATTCCTGCAGGATTTCGCGTGACACGTTGAGCGGCAGGTCGGCGGCGTCGATCACGCCCCGCACGAAGCGCAGATAATGGGGCAGCAGCTTTTTCGCATCTTCCATGATGAACACGCGTCGCACATACAGCTTCACGCCGTGGCGCGGCTCGCGGTCCCACAGGTCGAAAGGCGCATGGGAGGGGATGTAGAGCAGTTCCGTGTATTCCTGGCGGCCCTCCACCCGGGCGTGGCTCCAGGCCAGCGGCACGTCGAAGTCATGCCCCACATGCTTGTAGAACTCCTGGTACTGCGCTTCGGTGATTTCGGTCTTGGGGCGCGCCCACAGGGCATTGGCCTGGTTGAGTGTCTCGTCTTCGGCGGGCTTCCCTTCCTCCGCGTCGCGCGCCATCACGATGGGCAGCTGGATGTGGTCGGAATAGCGGCGCACGATGGAGCGGATCTGCCAGGCGTCGAGGAATGTGTCTTCCCCCTCCTTGAGGTGCAGGGTGATGCGGGTGCCGCGTTCGGGCACGTCCAGGGTTTCCAGGGTGAAGGTGCCGTCGCCGGTGGATTCCCAGCGCACCCCCTGGTCGGCCGGCAGGCCGGCGCGGCGGGTGGTGAGGGTCACGCGGTCGGCCACGATGAAGGCGGAGTAGAAGCCCACCCCGAATTGGCCGATCAGGGCCGCGTCACGGGCCTGGTCGCCGGAAAGGCGGCCCAGGAATTCGCGTGTGCCGGAGCGGGCGATGGTGCCGATGTTAGTGACCACTTCCTCACGGGACATGCCAATGCCATTGTCGGTGAGGGTGAGGGTGCGGGCCTCCCTGTCAATGCTCAGGCGCACCTTGAGGTCGGGGTCGGAATCCAGCAGGGCGTTGTCCTGCAGGGCTTCGAAGCGCAGCTTGTCGCAGGCATCGGAGGCGTTGGAAATCAGTTCGCGCAGGAAGATTTCCTTGTTGCTGTAGAGGGAGTGGATCATCAGCTGCAGCAGCTGTTTCACTTCCGCCTGGAAGGCATGGGATTCTTTTGGGTTCATGGGTGTTGTCGTCCCGTTTCAAAAATTGGAGTCTGGCGGATAGATGGGGGCGGTACCCGCACTTTCAAGGGGCAACTCCCGGGGCAGGTGGCGGTCCAAAGGGCAGCACCTGGTTTAAAATTACGTTTTGGCCGGACCGGCCAGGCTCTTTTTTCAGGGACACCCCTGCATGAATTTCTGTTCCGACTGCGGCGCGCCGGTGGCGCTGGCCGTTCCCCAGGGCGATCACCTGCCGCGCCATGTGTGCACGGCCTGCAACGCCATTCATTACAGCAACCCCAAGATGGTGGTGGGCTGCGTTCCCGAATGGGAGGGGCGCATCCTGCTGTGCCGCCGCGCCATCGAGCCGCGTCTGGGCTACTGGACCATGCCGGCGGGCTTCATGGAAAACGGCGAAACCGCGCGCCAGGGCGCTGCGCGCGAAACCCTGGAGGAGTCGGGGGCGCGGGTGGAAGTGGGCGAGCTGGTCACCATCATCAGCGTGCCCGACATCAGCCAGGTGCACCTGCTCTTCCGCGCCCGCATGCTGGACGCCCATCACGAGACCACGGCGGAAAGCAGCGAAGTGCGCCTGTTCGACGAGGCCGGCATTCCCTGGGATGACCTCGCGTTCCGCACGGTGCGCCAGACCCTGCACCATTACGTGGAAGACCGGCGTCGGGGCGTGACCGGGCTGCACGTGATCGACCTCGGTCCGCACTGATCCCATGGAGCGTGCCAACGACCGGGCCGAGCTGCTCGACCTGCACATCGAATCCCTCGACCACGAGGCCCAGGGCATTGCCCGCCATGAAGGCAAGGTGGTGTTCGTGGCCGGGGGCCTGCCGGGAGAAACAGTACGTGCCCGCATCACCCGCCGCAAAACCCAGTTCGACCAGGCGGTGGTGGAGCGGGTGCTGCGCCCCGGCCCTTCGCGCGTGACGCCGCGCTGTCCCCATTTTGGCGTGTGCGGCGGCTGCAACATGCAGCATGCCGATGCCGCAGCCCAGGTCGCCTTCAAACAGCGCATCCTGGAAGACAACCTGCAACGCATCGGGCGCGTGCGCCCGGAGGCCCTGCTGCCCACGTTGCAGGGGCCGGCCTGGGGCTACCGTCAGCGCGCGCGCCTGTCGGTGCGGCTGGTGGTCAAGAAGGGCGGCGTGCTGGTGGGTTTCCACGAAAAGCATTCCAGCTTCGTGGCTGACATGACCCGCTGCGAAATCCTGCCGCCTGCCGTGTCCGCGCTGCTGGTTCCCCTGCGCGAGCTCGTCATGGGGCTGTCCATCCGCGACCGTCTGCCCCAGGTGGAAGTGGCCGTGGGTGATGCGGTGACCGTGTTGGTGATGCGCGTGCTCAATCCCCTCACGGCAGAAGACGAGGTGTCCCTGCGTGCCTTTGCCGAGCGCTGGCAGGTGCAGGTGTGGCTGCAGCCCAAGGGGCCGGATTCAGTGTTCCCCTTTCATCCGCGCGAAGCCCCGCGGCTCACCTACCGCCTTCCGGAGTTTGGCGTGGTGATGCCGTTCGGCCCCACGGAGTTCACCCAGGTCAATGCCGCCATGAACCGCAGCCTGGTGGGGCGGGCCGTGCGCCTGCTCGATCCGCGCCCGGGAGAGCGCGTGCTCGACCTGTTCTGCGGCCTGGGCAATTTCACGTTGCCGCTCGCCCGCAGCGGGGCCTTCGTCACCGGCGTGGAAGGCAGTGCAGCCCTGGTGGAGCGTGCCCGCGAAAACGCCGCCAGCAACGGCCTGTCGGACAACACGCGGTTTTTTGCGGCCAACCTGTTTGAAGTGACGGAAGAACAGCTCGCGGGCTGGGGGCCGGTGGACAAGCTGCTGATCGACCCGCCGCGCGACGGTGCGGTGGAAGTGGTGAAGGCGCTGGGCAGTCTGCTGCCCCGGCGCATCGTTTACGTGTCCTGCAGCCCCGCCACGCTGGCACGCGACGCGCAGATCCTGGTGCACCAGCAGGGGTATAAATTAAGGGCCGCAGGGGTGGCCAACATGTTTCCCCATACGGCCCATGTGGAATCACTCGCCCTGTTCGAGCGCGAGTGACGGTGGATCAGCGGCGGTCGCCGCCAAAGATGCCCAGGATTTCCAGCAGGCTCACGAAAATGTTGTAGATGTTCATGTACAGGCTCAATGTGGCCGTGATGTAGTTGGTTTCGCCGCCACGCACGATCTGGTTCACGTTGAACAGGATCATGAGTGAGGAGAACAGCATGAAACCGCCGCACAGCACGAGCTGCAGCATGGGCAGGCGCAGGAAGATGTTGGCCACCACGGCGATCATCAGCACGATGGCGCCCACGGTCAGGAAATTGGCCATGCCGCTGAAATCACGCTTGGTGGTGCTGGCAATGCCCGCCAGGGTGAAGAACACCGCAGCCGTGCCGCCGGCGGCAAGGGTGATGAGCTGCCCGCCATTGCGGAAAGCCAGCGTGAACTGAAGCAAGGGTCCCAGCATCACGCCCATCACGAAGGTGAGGGCCAGCAGCAGGTACACGCCGACGGTGCTGTATTTGTTGGCTTCAATGGCAAAAAACAGTCCGTAGATGGCACCCAGGAACAGCAGGCTCGACAGGATCGGGCTTGCAGCCATGAACGCAAAGCTCATGTTGATGCCGACCAGGGCACCGATCACGGTGGGAATGAGAGACAACCCCAGCAGCCAGTAGGTGTTGCGCAGTACGCGGTGCTGGACCGAGTCGAGCGTGCCCGTCTGGGTGTAGGTGTTAATTTCTCTTTGCATATCAAGGAGCTCCTTTTGTGTTTGCCGCTGTATTGCGGCTGCAGACGTTATTAAGACTACGTCACAGGCCCGCAAGTTGCAAGATGGGTTAAAATTGACGGCTTGGAAGCGTGGCCGAGCGGTTTAAGGCACTGGTCTTGAAAACCAGCGATGGGAAACCATCCGTGAGTTCGAATCTCACCGCTTCCGCCAGTCTTTGGCCCTGCCCGGAGCCTTACCGGGGTGGGGTATGCGAATCCAACCGTGCGCGCAGCTCGCGCGCGCTTTCCAGCAATCCTTCATAGCCGTCGCGCAGCTGGTCCGGCAGGGCCGGATCGCCCACCAGCACGCCCAGGGTTTCCATCACGCTGTACAGCAGTCCCTTGGCGGCACCGGTGGCGATGCTGCCGTTGCGGATGGCCTGCTCCAGGTGGTCGATTGCGGCTTCGAGGTGTTCCGGTTGGGTTTCTTTCGGTGTCGTCATGAGTTTAGCGGTTACGGTATTTGTAAGCCATGTGCCAGCCACCCGTGGCGGCGGCCCAGGCCAGGGCTTTGGCCAGGTCTGACTGGATGATCAGCAGGTCCATCTGCAACGCCAGGGCAAACACCGTGAGGTTGAGTGCGATGACGGAAAATAGAGCGAAAATGACATTGAATGCCCCGAACATGATGGCCCCTCCCCCAAGTGCGTGTGATCGTTAACTGCTTGTTGTGCGTCCAGAATGACGCAAAGGGGGTGGCAATGCAAGGGCGGGGCAAAAAGAGTCCCCCCAGGATGGAAGGCCTGGAGGGAACGGGGGAAGTCTCAGGAAGGACGGATTTCGCGTACGGCTTCGCGCACCACGGGCTTGAGTTCCTGGTCGCCGTGGGCCTTCAGGTATTCCAGGAAAGAGCGCTGCATGCGCGGCTCCCAGAATTTCTTGATGTGGGTGGCCACGTCCTTGGCAGCCTGGTGCTGGTCGGGCATCACTTCAAAGAAAGCGCCGATGTCGTTGGCCATGCGGATGAGGTGTTCGGAAGTGGTGGCGGTTGTGCTCATGAGGTGCGTTCTCTTCTCGTTCGGATCAAAGTTCAGTCAATCGTTCGGGGTGCGCGTAGGCCACGTGGTGGCTGTTGCGGGCAAACCCCGCCAGGGTCAGGTTGAATTGCTCGGCCATGCGCACGGCCAGTGCCGTGGGCGCAGAAATGGCCACCAGGATGCCCACCCCCATCTGGATGGTTTTCTGGACCATTTCGTAGCTGGCTCGGCTCGTGATGAGCACGCTGCCGCGGGAAAAATCAGTGCCGGCCCGGGCCAGCGCCCCAAACAGCTTGTCCAGGGCGTTGTGGCGACCCACGTCTTCGCGTGCCATGGCCACCCGGCCTTCGGCGTCGAGCCAGAAGGCGGCATGGGTGGCGCCGGTGGCCTGCTGCAGCGACTGGTGTCGTGGCAGGTCGGCCAGGGCGGCGGCAAGCGCACGCACGGACAGGGTCTGGGTGGAAGTCACGTCGGCCATGGGACGGAACACCTGGGCCAGGCGTTCCGTGCCGCACAGGCCGCAACCCGTGCGTCCCGCCAGGTTCTGGCGCTTGCTTTCCAGGCGGGCGAAACGCTCCTCCGGAATGGTCACCTGAACCCGGATGCCGGCGCTGTACTCTTCCAGTGCGACGGACAGGATTTCTTCCGCGCGCGCCACGATGCCTTCCGTCAGCGAAAACCCGGTGACGAAATCCACCAGGTCCGCCGGCGTGGCCAGCATCACCACGTGAGGCACCCCGTTGTACTCGATGCCGA
>JAGWIW010000048.1 GCA_028866015.1 Betaproteobacteria bacterium | reverse complement strand
CTACGCCGTGGGAGAAACCGCCTACACCGGGTTGCATGGAGCCAATCGGCTGGCCAGCAATTCGTTGCTGGAATGTGTTGTCATGGCCACGGCCGCCAGCCGTCATATCCTTGCCCACACGGCCACCGCGGTTTCACAGCTGCCGGCCTGGGACGCCAGCCAGGTGACCGATCCCGACGAAGAAGTGGTCATTTCACACAACTGGGACGAATTGCGACGCTTCATGTGGGATTACGTGGGCATTGTGCGCACCGACAAGCGCCTGGAGCGGGCAGCGCACCGCCTGCGCCTCCTGTCCGAGGAAATACGGGAGTTCTACGCCAATTTCCATGTCAGCCGCGACCTGCTGGAATTGCGCAACCTGGTGGCCGTGTCCGACCTCATCGTTCGTTCGGCCCAGTCACGCCATGAAAGCCGCGGACTGCACTACAGCCGGGACTACCCCCACATGCTGGACAAGGCCCTGCCCACCATCTGCCCCGGCCTGGACAACCTGGTCAGCTAGCGCGACCCTGCGCCGGCCCGACAGGGGTGCGCGCATGAGTTGTTACGCTTGTTAAAACAGGGATACCGTCACTTGCGGTATGTTATGCACATGCCTGAAACCCCTGCAGCAGCCCCTTCCCTCGCCCAAACCCTGGTCACCCTGCAAGCGGATCCGGAACGGGGCCTGTCGGGCAAGGAAGCCCAGGCGCGCATCGCACGCGACGGCCCCAACGCCATCCCTGAAAAACCGCGCCACCCGCTGCGCCGTTTCCTGGGAAAGTTCTGGAACCTTTCGGCCTGGATGATCGAGCTGATCGCCCTGCTCTCCTTTCTCATCCACAAGAACCTCGACATGGCGATCTCGCTGGTGTTGCTGGTGGTGAATGCGGTGCTGAGTTTTGTGCAGGAGCAAAAGGCCAACCGGGCCGTGGACGCCCTGCGTCAGCGCCTGCAGGTGATGGCCCGGGTGCTGCGGGACGGCACCTGGAGCACCCGGCCCGCACAGGAGGTGGCGGTCGGCGACATTCTGAGAATACGGGCCGGCGATTTCGTGCCCGCAGACCTGCAGGTGGTGGATGGCCTGCTTCAGGTGGATGAGTCGGCCCTGACGGGAGAATCGCACGACGTCGAAAAACCGCAGGGCGCCCTCCTCTATTCCGGCTCCGTGGTCCGGCTGGGGGAAGCCACCGCCGTGGCGACGGCCACAGGGGCGCGAACCTGGTTCGGAAAAACCGCGCAGCTGGTGGTAACAGCGCACCCCCAGCTGCATGTGGAGCATGTCATTTCCATGGTGGTGCGAGGGCTGGTGGTGCTTGTGGCCGCGCTGCTGTCCCTGGCTCTGGCCGTGGCGGTTTACCAGCACCAGCCATTGCTGCATCTGCTTCCGGTGGCATTGGCGGTGCTGATGAACGCCATCCCGGTGGCGCTGCCCGTGATGTTCACCGTCAGCATGGCCCTGGGTTCGCTTGAACTCACACGCCAGGGAGTGCTCATCACCCAGCTCAGTGCCATCGAGGATGCCGCCACCCTGGATTTGCTGTGCGCGGACAAGACCGGCACCCTCACCGCCAACCGTCTCTCGGTCAGCGAGTTCTATCCCCTCGCGCCCTGGAGCGAAACGGACATGCTGCTCACGGCACTGTGGGCGTCAAACCAGGCCAACGCCGATCCCATCGACCAAGCCTTCCTGCTCGCGGCTCAGGAACGATCCGTTGTGTTGCCGGCCGCAGAGCGACTGTCCTTCGAGCCGTTCTCCGCCAGCACGCGACGAACGGAAACCGTGCTGGCTGTGAACGGCCAGCGCGTGCGATGCGTCAAGGGCGCCTTGCGCACCGTGGGCGCAGCCGCCGGACTTGATGAAGCGGCCCTGGCCCGGCTGGAAAGTGAAGCAGATGCCCGTGCCGCCCACGGACTGCGTGCCCTGGCGATCGCATGCGCCGAAGGCGATGGGCCCTTGCACCTGCAGGGCCTGGCGTTCCTCCAGGACAATCCAAGGCCGGATTCGGCACGCCTGATAGCCGAACTGCGAGAGCTCGGTGTTCAGGTCAAGATGCTCACCGGCGATGCCCTGCCGGCCGCCACCGAAGTGGCACGAATATTGGGTCTGGGTACAGTCGTGCGCGCCCCGGCCCTGCGTGAGGCGTTTTCCCGCAGCACCGGCGAGGGCACTGCCTTGGCCCTATCGGCAGGCGGCTTTGCGGAAGTATTCCCGGAAGACAAGTTCCTGGTGGTGCAGCAGCTGCAGGCCGCAGGTCACATCGTGGGCATGACGGGTGACGGCGTCAACGATGCACCGGCTTTGCGTCAGGCAGAAGTGGGGATTGCCGTGAGCAACGCCACCGACGTGGCCAAAGGGGCGGCCAGTGCCGTGCTGACGGCAGAAGGCCTGGCGAACATCGTAAGCCTGATCCGTATCGGCAGGGCCATTTACCAGCGCATCCTCACGTGGATCCTCTACAAAGTGAGCCAGACCCTGCTCAAGGCCGGTTTCGTCGTGCTGTCCTTTTTGTTTCTCGGCAAATTCGCCATTTCCCTGCTGGGCATCGTCATGCTCGTGTTCATGAACGATTTCATGATGATCTCCCTGGCAACGGACCATGTGCGCACTTCGCCGCGTCCTGAAACCTGGAACATCGGTGCCCAGATGAGGGTGTCTGCCCTGATGGGCGCGCTCATGCTGGCGGAAGCGTTGGGGCTACTGGCAATGGGATGGTTGCGCTGGGGATTGAGCCAGGAAGGGGGGCCCCTGCTCACTTACGGTTTTGAAATTCTGGCCGCTTTCGCCCTGTTTGCCGTGCTCTCCCTGCGTGAACGCACGGCTTTCTGGAATTCGCGTCCCAGCCGGGTTCTGTTGGCCGTTCTTGCCGGCGATGCCTTGCTGGCAGTGGGCATCGGCTTGAACGGACTTGCCGAGATGAGTCCGCTGCCCCTGTGGGAGATCATGTCCCTCTATGCAGCAGCGGGAGTCCTGACCCTGGGGCCCAACGACTGGGTGAAAGCGCGCCTGATGGCGCGCGCCCTGCCCTCAGGCCGCCCCGATGTTGGGCACGATGCCTGAAGCGCCCGCCCGCGCAGCAGTGAAATCCAGCATGCGCTGGATGGGCACTTTGGCCCGTTCGGCCAACTGCGCCGATACTTCGATGCGATTGGTACCGGATTCCAGCGCGGCATAAAGGTTTTCCAGCCCGTTCATGGCCATCCACGGGCAATGGGCGCAGCTGCGGCAGGTGGCGCTGCGGCCCGCTGTGGGGGCCTCCAGGAAGATCTTGTCAGGATTGTTGTGGCGCAGCTTGTGCATCATGCCGTTGTCAGTGGCCACGATGAAGACTTTGGCCGGCAGTGTGGCAGCCGCCTTGAGAATGCCCGAAGTCGAGCCGACGGCATCGGCCATGGCGATCACTTCAGCCGGAGATTCGGGGTGAACCAGCACTTTGGCATCAGGGTACTGGCGCTTCATTTCAGCAAGCTCAAACGCCTTGAATTCGTCATGGACCACGCAGGAACCCCGCCACAGCACCATGTCTGCTCCGGTTTGGGCCTGCACGTATTCGCCCAGATGCTTGTCCGGGGCCCACAGGATCTTTTTCCCCTGCTCGTGCAGGTGACGCACGATGTCCACCGCGCAGCTGGACGTCACCACCCAGTCCGAGCGAGCCTTCACGGCGGCACTGGTATTGGCATAAACCACCACCGTGCGCTCGGGGTGTTCATCGCAGAAGGCGGAAAAGGCGTCCACCGGGCACCCCAGGTCGAGCGAACAGTTGGCTTCCAGTTCGGGCATCAGCACCGTTTTTTCATTGGACAGGATCTTGGCGGTTTCCCCCATGAAGCGCACCCCGGCCACCACCAGGGTTGTGGCCGGATGCTGCTTGCCAAAGCGGGCCATTTCCAGTGAGTCGGCCACCAGCCCGCCGGTCTCCTCAGCCAGGTCCTGCAGGTCGGGGTGCACGTAGTAGTGGGATACCAGAACCGCGTTATGGCGCTTGAGCGATTTGCGGATCAGGTCCTGGAGCTCGGCACGCCGCTGCGGCGAGGGTTCGTCCGGAATATTGGCCCAGGCATGCCGCGTGTCGCAGGTGGCCGGACGCTCATAAATAACATCAACAATCTTGTTCATTTAGTTGAAATCTCATAGAAAAGTCTACAGCTTTGATGTCCTTGGTCAAGCTGCCGACTGAAATCCTGTCCACGCCGGTGGCCGCGATGGCCCGAACGGATTCCAGGCCAACCCCACCCGATGCTTCAAGCGATGCACGGCCAGCGGTACGCCGCACAGCTTCATGTTGCTGCGCAGCGCTCATGTTGTCCAGCAGGATCATGGGCGCGCCGGCAGCCAGCGCATCATCCAGTTCCTCCAGCGTTTCCACTTCCACTTGCACAAACACCCCAGCGGGCGCTGCTTGCAACGCTGCAGCCACCGCCTGCCGGATTCCACCGGCAGCAGCCACATGGTTCTCCTTGATGAGAATGCCATCGAACAGGCCGATGCGGTGGTTAGTACCGCCACCGACCCGAACCGCGTACTTTTCAGCCAACCGCAGTCCTGGAATGGTTTTGCGGGTATCCACGATCTGCGCGTGCGTGCCGGCCACGGCATCCACGAAGCGACGGGTGTGCGTGGCAACAGCCGACAGGGTCTGCAGGAAATTGAGCGCCGAGCGCTCCCCGGTGAGCAAGGCACGGGCCGGTCCCTGCACCGTAGCCACTGTTTGGCCGGCAGTAAGCAAGGTGCCTTCAGCCGCATGCCATTCCACCTGCACGCGATCATCCACCAGCCTGAAAGCCGTTTCAAACCAGGCTTGCCCGCACAAGACAGCCGGTTCCCGCACGATGACCCGGGCCCTGGCCTGGAGCGCCTCGGGAATGAGAGAGGCCGTACGGTCACCGCTTCCGATGTCCTCATCCAGGGCGCTTTGCACCTGGAATTCCAGATTTGTTGGCAAATCTGAATGAAAGTCGCGATTCATATAAACTTTATCTTATTGAAGTTGTCAGAATTCCTGACTATCATGACGTGTTGCTGCACCGCAGTGGCAGTGTGGCAAGCATTTGCGTAAACTGACGGACCTTGTTCCGTAAACGAAGAACCGACCCGGAAGGAAGCCCATGCTACGGACCATGCTTCAAGCCAAACTCCATCGCGTCACTGTCACACAATCCGAACTGGGCTACGAAGGCTCCTGCGCGATTGACGAAGACCTTCTGGATGCCGCGGGCATTCTGGAATACCAGCAGATCGACATCTACAACGTCAACAACGGCGATCGCTTCACCACCTACGCCATCCGCGGCCAGCGCGGCTCCGGCATGATTTCCGTCAACGGCGCCGCGGCACGCAAGGCCCAGGTGGGCGACATCCTCATCATTGCCGCTTACGCCACCCTGGACGAAGCCGAACTTGAATCGTTCCAACCCCGCCTGATTTATGTGGACGCCCAGAACCGCATTCGTCGTCAGGGCGTAAAAATTCCCCTGCAATCCGTTTAAGCAGAAGCCTGGAGCGCCGCTGTGAGCTGGGGAACGATCTCGTTGAGATCGCCCACCAGTCCATAGTCCGCCACGGAAAATATCGGGGCATCCGGGTCCTTGTTGATGGCCACGATCACACGTGAGGATTTCATGCCAGCCAAGTGCTGGATGGCCCCGGAAATGCCCACCGCAATGTAAAGATCGGGGGCCACCACCTTGCCGGTCTGTCCCACCTGGTAATCGTTGGGCACGTAACCCGAATCCACAGCCGCACGCGATGCACCGAGGGCTGCGTTGAGCTTGTCCGCCAGGGGTTCGAGCAGCGCCTTGAAGCGTTCGCCGCTGCCCAGGCCTCGCCCTCCCGAAACCACCACGCGCGCAGACTCGAGTTCAGGACGGTCTGAGGCGTTGAGCGACAGGGCTTTGCGGCTTGAAAGCCCGCTCCCGGGTTCAGCGGCGAGGCGTTCGAGTGCGGCAGGGCCAGCCTCTCCAGGCACGGCATCAAAAGCCGTAGGACGCACGGTGATCACTTTTACGGGGTCCGCGCTGCGATAAGTGGCCCAGACGCTTCCAGCATAGATCGGGCGCGTGAAGGTATCAGGACCATCCACCCGGACGATGTCCGAAATCTGCGCCACATCCAGCAGAGCTGCTGCCCGGGGCGCCCAGTTCTTGCCGAAGGCGCTGGCAGCGACCAGCACATGGGAGTAGCCCCGCGCAATACGCGTCACCAGCAAGGCCAGGTTTTCAGCTCCGCCCTCAGCCAGAGCAGGGTCTTCGGCCCACTGCACGCAAGCCACGCCGGGCAAGGTGCGAGCGGCTTGTGCCACGGCCTCGCAACCGTGGCCGGCCACCAGCACATGGACTTCACCACCAATGGCCTGGGCTGCCGCCAGCACATGCCGGACAGAAGCCTTGAGGGCATGGTTGTCGTGTTCTGCAACAACAAGCAGCGTCATATCCGTTCCTCAAATCACTTTTGCTTCGGTTTTCAGTTTGCTCACCAGTTCCGCCACGTCGGCCACGCGGATGCCGCCCTGGCGCTGGGGCGGTTCGAACACCTGAACCAGGCTCAGGCGCGCAGCAACGTCCACCCCCAGGTCTGCCGGGGTCAGTGTGTCGAGCGGCTTCTTCTTGGCTTTCATGATGTTGGGCAGCGTGGCAAAGCGCGGTTCGTTCAGGCGCAGGTCCGTGGTGATGACAGCCGGCAGGCGGATGGACAGGGTTTCGAGGCCGCCATCGATTTCCCGGGTCACCTGGGCTTCCGAAGCGCCCTGCAATTCGATGCGCGAAGCAAAAGTGGCCTGGGCCCAGCCCATCAGCGCTGCCAGCATCTGCCCGGTCTGGTTGGCGTCGTCGTCTATGGCCTGCTTGCCGCACAGTACCAGGCCCGGTTGTTCGCGCAAGACCACCGCGCGCAGCAGCTTTGCCACGCCCAGGGGCTCCAGCTCGTTGTCGCATTGCACCAGCAGGGCGCGGTCCGCACCCAGGGCCAGCGCCGTGCGCAGGGTTTCCTGGTTGGCGGCAGGGCCGCAGGAGACTGCCACGATTTCACTGGCCTGGCCGGCTTCCTTCAGACGGATGGCGGCTTCCATGGCAATTTCGTCGAAAGGGTTCATGGACATCTTGAGGCCGGCCAATTCCACACCGCTGCCGTCGGGTTTGGGGCGCGCCTTGATGTTGTAATCGAGTACGCGTTTGACGGGGACCAGTATTTTCATGCTGCTGATTTCCTCTCGGAGAGTCGCTCAATGCAAAGTGAAACCTGTAATCATACCCGCTCGAACAGCCCGGCGATACCCTGCCCCATCCCTACGCACAGGGTCACCAGCCCATAGCGGCCCCCGGTTCGATGCAAGCCGTGTATCAGCGTGGCAGTCCGGATCGCGCCGCTCGCGCCCAGGGGATGGCCCAATGCGATTGCCCCACCCACGGGGTTGAGCCGCTCCCCATCAAATCCCAGAAGGCGTTGCACCGCCAGCACCTGGGCGGCAAATGCTTCGTTGAGTTCGATCCAGTCGATGTCCTGCAACGACACACCGGTCCTCTGCAGCAGTTCCGGAACGGCTTTGGCCGGACCGATGCCCATGATTTCTGGAGGCACGCCCCGCACGGAAAAATCCACGATGCGGGCAAGCGGCTGCAGACCATGGCGTTGTACGGCGGCGGCACTGGCCAGCAGCAGGCAGGCCGCCCCGTCCGACATCTGGCTGCTGTTGCCCGCCGTGACACTGCCTTTGGCCTTGAATGCGGGCTTGAGCCGGGCCAATGCTTCCAGGGATGTATCGGCACGGGGCCCTTCGTCCGCCTCCACAAGCACTTCACGCAAGGCCACTTCGCCGCTCTCTCCGAGGGGCGTACGCCGAGGCACCGTCACGGGCGTGATTTCACCCGCAAATGCGCCCGATTCGCGCGCAGCCAATGCGCGCTGGTGTGACTGCAAGGCGTAGGCATCCTGGTCTTCCCGCGTGATGTTCCACTGGTGCGCCACATTTTCAGCGGTGAGCCCCATGCCGTAGGCCAGTGCTTCGTTTTCCCGACCCAGGAAAAGATCCGGATGGGGGGCCGGGTGGTATCCACCCATGGGGATGCGGCTCATGGATTCCACGCCGCCGGCCATCATCACGTCGGCAGCCCCCACCCGGATGCGGTCTGCCGCGATCTGGATGGCCGAAAGCCCGGAGGCGCAAAAGCGGTTGACGGTCATGCCGCCGGCCTGTACCGGAACTCCAGCCAGCAGCGCTGCGCTGCGCGCCACATTGAGACCCTGCTCGCCTTCCGGCATGGCGCAACCCATCACCACATCCTCGATGGCGCCGGGGTCCAGGGAAGGCGCCTGGCGCAAGGCACCGCGCATCGCGGTTATCAGAAGATCATCCGCGCGCACCTGGTGAAACACGCCGCGCGCACGTCCTACCGGCGTGCGCGTTGCGGCGACCACATAAACGTCGTTCATGGCCTCTCCTTAGATCAGTTGCGCAGCGGCTTGCCCGTGTCGAGCAGCGCCTGGATCCGCTCCCGCGTCTTGGCATGTGTCATCAGCTTGCAGAAATGCTTGCGTTCAAGCGCCAGCAGGCTGGCTTCTCCCAGCACCGTACCGGCATACACGTCACCGCCGCACAGCACATCCGCTATGGCGGTTCCGATCACCACGTCGTAATCGGTGAGCTGTCCCGCATTGTGGTAATTCACCAGCAGGCTCACCAGTGCCGCTTTGCCTTCCCGTCCAGCCACCGGGAAACGCGCCGGCAAGGGCGCCCGGTAGTCTGCATCGGCCAGCGCCCGCACCTGGCTCAAGGCGACAAACAGCAGTTCCTCGGGATGGGCCACGATCACGTCGCCATCATCCATCCAGCCCGCTTCCCGGGCTTCCTGCGCACTGCCAAAGATCTGGGCGCGCATCACCCGCACGAAATCGTCACGGAGCTGGCCCGCCACGTCCAGGGGAATTCCCAGGCGCTGGGCGCGTTCTCCGGCTCGCCGCGCCAGCGAGGTGAGTCCTCCGGCACCAGGCAACAGTCCCACATTCACTTCCACCAGGCCCGCCTGGGTTTCCTGATGGGCCACCCGTCGCGCACAATGCAGGAATGTTTCGCACCCGCCGCCCAGGGCATACCCCTTGGCGGCAGCCACGGTGGGAACCGCAGCGTAGCGCAGGGCCTGCATGGCCAGCTGGAAGCGGTGCTGTTCGGCGCCGAAGCCGTCCAGCCCTTCCTGGGCGTAGATGGTCAGGAATCCGCTGAGGTCGCCCCCCGCAGAGAAAGGTTCGCCGGGTCCCCACAGCACCAGTCCACGAAAATCCGACTCGGCCAGGGCCACCGCCTGCAGCAACCCTTTCAGGGCCCCCGAATTGAACGTGCGCATTTTGGTGCGCAGGGTGGCGATGAGGAATTCGTCATCCAGCGTCCAGGCACGGATGAATTCGTTTTCGAACAGGGTCCTTCCTGCTGTGTTCGGGTCGGGTGCGCGATTGCCGGCCACGGATTCGGGAAACAGCTGGCGCCGGTAAACCGGCAAGGTGCTGGCAGACCGATAGGCCCCTTCGGCGGCATCCCAGCTGCCCTGCTCGCCGTGGACTCCAGTGCGGCCATCCGTTACCCAGGACGGCAGCGCGACCGGCACCAGCGCCTGGCCGGCTTCGATGTCCTCCCGGATCCAGTCCGCCACGGTGCTCCAGCCGGCGCGCTGCCAGGTTTCAAAAGGCCCTTCCTGCCAGCCATAACCCCAGCGCAAGGCAAAGTCCATGTCGCGGGCGGCATGGGCCACATCAGCCAGATGCACGGCGCAGTAGTGGAACAGGTCACGCTGTATGGCCCACAGGAAACGGGCCTGCGGATGGTCGGAAGCGCGCAGGGCAGCCAGTCTTTCGGCAGGTGCCAGCTTGAGCATGGCCGCCACCTCCGGGGCCGCCTTGCCGCCGGCCGCCACGTAGTCGAATGTGGCCGGGTCAAGGCGCAGGATGTCGCGTCCGACCTTCTTGTAGAATCCGGCGCCGCTTTTGCTGCCCAGCGCACCGGCTTCAATCAGGCGGGCCACCAGCGGCGGGGTGGAAAAAACGTTGCGAAACGGATCGTCCGGCAACTGTTCCTGCAATGTGCGCACCACGTGCAGCAGCGTGTCGAGCCCGACCACGTCGGCTGTGCGGTAGGTGCCTGAACTGGCTCGCCCGAGCTTGCGTCCGGTCAGGTCGTCCACCACGTCAAAGGCCAGGCCGTAACGTTCCGCCTCGATCAGGGTGAACAACATGCCGGCCACTCCGATGCGATTGGCCACGAAATTGGGCGTATCCATGGCCCGCACCACCCGCTTGCCGAGCGCGGTGGTAGCAAAGGTTTCGAGCCGGTCCAGCAGGGCCGGGTCGGTGTCAGGGGTGGGAATCAGTTCCACCAGGCTCATGTAGCGTGGCGGATTGAAGAAATGCAGGCCGCAGAAGCGCGACCGGACGGCTTCGGGCAACTCGCGCGACAGCGCAGTCAACGACAGTCCGGAAGTATTCGATGCGAGGATGGCCTGCGGGTGCAAGTGGGGCGCGATGCGGCGGTACAGGTCCCGTTTCCAGTCCATGCGCTCGCCGATGGCCTCGATGACCAGCTCGCACTCATGCAGCAAGGCCAGGTCTGATTCATAATCAGCCGGACGTATCCAGGCGCTGCGTGCGGCTGATACGAGCGGAGCCGGGCGTGCCTTTTTCAGCCGTTCCACAGACGCCGCGGCAATCCGGCGCGGATCGCCCTCTTCGGACGGCAAGTCGAACAGCAGCACCGGTATGCCCAGGTTGACGAAATGTGCAGCAATCTGGGCCCCCATCACACCGGCGCCCAACAGGGCGACACGGCGAACGATCATGCGATTCCCCATCTTCACTTGCCCTCCCCTCCAGGTTCAGACGATTTGTGCGGCAACCGCTTCTCCCACGACCGTGGTGGAGGCGTCTCCCCCCATGTCCGGCGTGCGCGGTCCCGAGGCCAGCACTTTCTCAATGGCGCGCAACACCAGGTCGTGGGCTGCACGGTATTGCGGAGCATCTCCCAGAAAGTCCAGCATGAGCGCGCCGGACCAGATCATGGCCATGGGGTTGGCGATGTTGCGGCCGTATATGTCCGGCGCCGATCCATGGACGGGCTCGAACAGGGAAGGAAACTTGCGCTCGGGGTTAAGGCTGGCCGAGGGCGCGATGCCGATGGTGCCCGTGCAGGCAGGACCCAGATCAGACAGGATGTCACCGAAAAGGTTGGAAGCCACCACCACATCAAAGCGTTCCGGACTCAGGACAAAGCGAGCAGCCAGGATGTCGATGTGGTACTTGTCCCAGGTCACGTCGGGATAGGACTGGGACACCGCCTCCACGCGCTCGTCCCAGTACGGCATGCTGATGGAAATGCCGTTGGATTTGGTGGCGGATGTGAGGTGGCGGCGCGGACGTTTGCGCGCAAGCTCGAAGGCATAACGCAGGATGCGGTCTGTGCCGTGCCGCGAAAAGACCGACTCCTGCACCACGGCTTCGCGCTCGGTGCCGGCGAACATGCGCCCGCCGATGGAGGAGTACTCGCCTTCCGTGTTTTCACGCACCACCAGAAAATCGATGTCACCAGGCTTCTTGCCCGCCAGCGGGGATGGCACGCCGGGCATCAGGCGCACCGGGCGCAGATTCACGTACTGGTCGAACTCACGCCGGAACTTTATGAGCGAACCCCACAGGGACACATGGTCGGGCACCACGGCAGGCCAGCCCACCGCCCCGAAATAGATGGCATCGAAACCCTGGAGCTGCTCGAACCAGTCGGCCGGCATCATTTCGCCGTGGCGTTGCCACCAGGCTGCGCTGGCCCATTCAAACCAGGTGAATTCGAGTGCGATGCCCATTTTTTGGGCCGCTTTTTCAACCACCCGTACCCCTTCGGGCATCACTTCCATGCCGATGCCGTCCCCCGGGATGACCGCAATCCGATGTGCCATACGCTCCTTCTTTGCCCTTTGCGGCGCCTTGTCTTTCCAGTCGAACTGAAGATTTTACCGTATTGATGCCCAAGGGCGCAGGAGTAGAATGTGCGCATGCGTTTGGTCCTTGATTTTGCCGACAGTCCCGGCCACGTGGTCCGAAGGACCTTCTCCCAGCCCAAGGCAGTCCTGACCGCCCACCATCCGGCGGA
>JAGWIW010000114.1 GCA_028866015.1 Betaproteobacteria bacterium | reverse complement strand
ATTCCTTGATGAGCGGCGCCTTGACGACTTTGCCCGGTAGCGGCGTGAGCCCGAACTGGTCGAACTTGTCCGTATCGCTGCCCGAACAGGTACCGATGCCGACCACTTCATCCAGCAGGTCGATGGTGGGAATGGCCAGCACGCATTCCCTGGTCTTTTTCAATGCGGCAAAAGAGTAGTTCCATTTGCCGGTGGTGATGGCAAATACCGGCGTGAAATCCACCACCAGGGTCCAGGACAGGGTCATGATGTTGTCTTTCTTGCCGTCATGGGTGGTGACCAGGACCACCGGTCCGGGTTCCAGCAGGGTGAAGGCCCTGCTCAGTTTCATCTGGCGCATGATCAACTCTCCTTTGAAGCCTTGGTCATTATGTTGAGCCCGGCTTTCGACGGGCTATAAGGGTGAACCCTGTCAGGCGTTGACTTGAGCAGGCCCTCATCCCAACCCCTGAAAGTTGCTGTTCGCCGACTTTGTTCGTTTTGGTTATTAAGAAATTATCCATTATTCTTTAATAGAATATCAACGCTTCGATAGACTTGCGGATTGACTGAGGGTTACCGGAGCGATTTTTGATGGAGTTGAAGCACGCCCAATTCATTTTTGCAGGCGTTTTTCTGGTGGTGACCGCCTTTTCAAGTAAAGCAGAACCCGCCCCCGACAAGCTCGAAGTGTACGGCTTGATTGATTTGGGGATCACCACGCTCAATCATTCCGAACCGTTCGATCCCGCATTGGGAACGGTACCGCTGATCAACCGGTATGCCACACAACGGGTGACGGGTCTCGTTTCCGGAAACCTGCAAACATCGCGGATCGGCTTTCGGGGAGCGGAGGATCTGGGCAACGGAACAGCTGCACTGTTCGTGCTGGAGTCGCACATCAATGCCAACAATGGAACGCTGGGTTCGGGTGCGGCGGCCTCGGGTCATAAAGCAGGCGTCTTCCAGACGGGGGACAGTTCTTGTGAAGGGCAGCTGTTTTGCCGCCAGGCCTGGGTCGGGCTGCAGGGGGACTGGGGAAATCTGGGTTTCGGTCGTCAGTATGCTTTCACCTACGACATCATTCGGGCCTACGATCCGTTCGGGCCTTCCAACGCTCTGGATGGCCTGGGCAGGACTCAGCAAGGGGGCGGAAATCCGCGAGACGTGCGCATCGACAACAGCCTCAAGTACACAAGGCCGATTGGACCATTCAACCTGGGTGCCGAATACGGGTTTGGGGGGATTGCCGGAAATTTATCTGCAGGGGCTTTTGCGGGCCTCAATGCCGGCTATGAAGCAGGGCTGCTGGGAATTCAGGCTGCGTGGCAACACAAGGCCGATTCGCAAATTTGGGCGGCTTCGTCAGCGTTCACCAACGCCATCTATGACACGGACACCCAGACCGTGTTGCTGGCAATCAAGTATCGGCTGGACAACCTGCTGCTGCAGGGTGGTCACGAGCGGGTTGGCCTGAATGCGGGCAGCAACCACTTGTGCCTGTCTACAACAGAATCTGTTTGCGGCGCCAACGAAAAATTCGCAGGACAGCAGACAGCGATCTGGTACGGCGGCATCACGTGGTTTGCGACGGGCCGGTTAAGCCTGGTGGGCGCCGCCTACAATCAGCGCCGCGGACCTTACCAAACGGGTGTCAATTCCCAATCCGGAGGGCAGCAGTGGGATCTCAGTGCCATGGCCGATTACCGCTGTTCCGTGAAAACGGACATCTATGTGGGCACCCACAGTTCCTGGTTGCAAAACGGCCTGGCCTACGGCTACGCCAATACGGATTTCAATCTGGTGACGATGGGGATAAGGCACCGGTTCTGATTTCATGATGCAAGGAGAGATTCAGCGCCCCTGTACCGCGGTGAGGATGCCCTGCAGGATCGCTCGGGGGTCCGGAGGACAGCCCGGTACCGCCACGTCCACCGGAATCACGTTCGAGACCCGCCCGCAGGTGGCAGGCCCTTCCCCAAAAATTCCCCCCGTGCAGCCGCAGTCGCCCAGCGCCACCACCAGGCGCGGCTTGGGCATGGCCTCAAACGTGCGGCGCAAGGCCACTTCCATGTGGCGCGACACGGGGCCGGTCACCAGCAGCAGGTCGGCGTGGCGAGGACTTGCCACGAACTGGAAGCCCAGGCCTTCCAGGTTGTAATAGGGATTGGCCGTGGCATGGATTTCCAGTTCGCAGCCGTTGCAGGAGCCCGCGTCCACCACGCGGATGGCCAGCGCCCGGCCCAGGGTCTTGATGATGTCCCGGCCCAGGGCCTGGGTTTCGCGCCGCAACGCATCGTCCGGCGCGGGAGCCGGTTCCGTGCGGATGCCGGTACGGCCGATTTGTCGGAGCAGGCGCCACATCAGAGGTCGTGTCCCGAATAGCTCAGG
>JAGWIW010000013.1 GCA_028866015.1 Betaproteobacteria bacterium | reverse complement strand
GAATTGTCACGCCGCTGGAAGCCCCAGGTGTATGGGTCGTTCAAGAAGTCCGCGCGCCACGAAGCGCTCGCGGACATCGAGGAATCCATCGCAGAGCTCAAGCATTACCGCGAGCATTTCATCAAGCTGGACTGAGGTTGGCGACTGACGGGAAGGGGCTCAGCGCAGTGCCGTCCGCAGGTGCGCTTCGAACTGCGCGGCCGGCACGAAACCAACTAGGCGCTGGTCACCCAGTTCGCGTCCTTCGCGGTTGAAGAACAAGGTGCCCGGCGGGCCAAAAAGTCCAAAGCGCGCCAGCAGGGCCCGGTCGTCGGGTGTATTGCCCGTCACATCGGCGCGCAGCAGCAGGGCCTGGCCAAGAGCGGCCTTCACTTCAGGCCGGGGAAACACTTCTTTTTCCATTTCCACGCACGACACGCACCAGTCCGCATAGAAATCCAGCATGGCCGGACGTCCGTCCTGGGCCGCCTGTTGCAGGGCCCGGTCCAGCTGTGCCACGGATGACACCGGTTCGAAATGCGGACCATTGCTGGCCAGCCTGGATCCCAGCAACGGCATGACGATCCACAGGGCTACGCCCAACAGCATCACCCCGAAAAACCGTTTGATCCAAACCATCCATCGCCCGGCACGTGGCATCAGGGCGCCGGCAGAGGTGCCGATCACCAGCAACGGGCTTCCCATGCCCAGGGCCAGGATGAACAGGGCGCTGCCCCCCAGGATCACATCGCGCGTCTGGGCGATGTAGATCAGGCTTCCCGCCAGCGGGGCAGCCACGCACGGGCCCACCACCAGGGCTGACAATACTCCCATGAGCCCGACCCCCATGTGCCGCCCGCCCGGCAGGCGATTGGAAACACCGTTCAGGCGGCTTTGCAGTGCCACAGGCAACTGGAGTTGATAGACGTCGAACATGGACAGGGCCAGCAGGATGAACAGGATGGCGGTGCCAATCTGTACCGGCGGCGTTTGCAATGTGTTGGACAGCATCGTTCCCGACAGGCCGGCAAGGATCCCAGCCAGGGCGTACGTGACGGCCATGCCCAGCACATAGGTGAGGGAAAGGCCGAATGCCCGCTTCTTGGTGATGTCGCTGCCCTGGCCGGCAATGATGCCCGACAGGATGGGGATCATCGGAAACACGCAGGGGGTGAGGGCCAGCAGCAGGCCGAAGCCAAAAAAGCTCAGCAATACCCAGCCGGGGCGGGCCCCCTTGAGGAAAGCCAGGTAGTCGTTGGGGTTTGCGGAATCTGCCGAGGGTGGGCCTGACTGGTAGGCATTGTCGACCGACAGCGGCCGATAGGTTTGGCCGTCAGCCGCCAGTGCAAAATGTTGCGTGGTGGGGGGGTAGCAGATGCCGCGTTCGGCGCAGCCCTGGTAGGAAACATCCAGGCGGGACGGCAGGCTGCCGGGCAGCGTGACCGCTGCCGCAAAAGGGTGGTGGTATACCCAGACACGGCCAAAACTGGGGTCTTGCTTGCTTTCGGCTGCAGGAAAGGCGATTTGTGCCGGAGGAATGGGGTTTGGAGCCGCGATCTTGATCCGGTCGCGGTACAGGTAGTACCCCGGAGCTGGCGAAAACTGAACAGTCAGATGGCCTGCAGAAGCAGCGCTTGGCGATACCTTGAACGCTTCTTCCGGCATCAGGAAGGTGCGGCTGGACGCGTTTCCGGAAAGGACGTCCCGTGAGCCGCCAGACAGCCCTTCCAGGGCATGGGCGGGACCACCGGCAAAAAAAGCCAGGAGGGCGGGGAGGGCCAGAGAGCAGGCAAGACGCCAGGACATGCGTTTCATGGGTGGAAGCCGAGTTCGGAATATGGGTATTTTACTCCGACAGCCGCGCAAGCGCCCAGTTCACATGTTCGCGGACCAGGGCCGATGGGTGGGTTAGCCTGCGGGCCAGTGCGGCACGGGCAGAGGGTGTGGCCGGGCCGTTGCCCAGGGCGATGGCAATGTTGCGCAGCCAGCGCTGGTGTCCAATGCGGCGGATGGCTGAACCAGCCAGTTGCCTTTCAAATTCAGCCTCATCCCAGGCAAAAAGGCTTTCCAGGTGGCCCGCTTCGAGTGTGGCGCGCGGGGCAAAATCCGGTATCGTGGCCAGCCGGGCAAAGCGGTTCCAGGGACAGGCCAGCTGGCAATCATCGCAGCCGTATATGCGGTTGCCCATGAGCGGGCGCAGCGGTTCCGGAATGCTGCCCTGGTGTTCGATGGTCAGGTAGGAGATGCAACGCCGCGCATCCAGGCGGTAAGGGCCCAGGATGGCCTGGGTGGGGCAGATGTCGATGCAGGTCTGACAGGTTCCGCAATGGTCTTCTTCCTCAGGCCCGTCCACAGGCAGGGGAAGGTCCGTGAAGAGTTCTCCCAGGAAAAACAGTGAACCGGCATCCCGACGCAGCAGCAGGGTATGCTTTCCGCGCCAGCCCAGTCCGGCCTGGCGCGCAATTTCCACTTCCAGCACCGGGGCACTATCCGCAAAGACGCGGTAATTGAAGGAGCCCCAGCGTGCCTCGAGTCGGCTTGCCAGTTCCTGCAGGCGGCGGCGCAGCACCTTGTGGTAGTCCCGCCCCAGGGCATAGCGCGACACGTAGCCGCGAGCACGGTCGGCCAGGGCAGCTTCGGCATTTGCAGCGGCGCAGGCAAGGTAAGGCAGGGTAACGCTGACGATCCGCAGGGTTCCGGGGTGAAGCGCTTCGGGATTGCGGCGCAACTCGGCATGGCGGGCAAGGTACCCCATGTCGCCGTGGTAGCCTTCGGCCACCCAGGCTTCCAGCCGGTTTGAGGCCTGGGCAAGCGAAGGTTTTGACACGGACACGGCACTGAAGCCCAGCGTTTCTGCCTGGGCCAGGAGATCGTCCTTGATATCCTGCAATGGCAGGGGCAGGTCCGGTTTCATCGGCACATGATACTAGAGCGGGCCTTGCCAAAGTCGAAGCGCTATGGTTGGATGCCGGATTGAGTTTTTCTTTTCCTGCACGGGGGTCCTGTGAGCGGACCGGCCTGTAACATCCAACCTTCTGAATATAAATATTTTTTTTCTGATGAAGCGGCGCTTGTAGCGTGGGGGGCGCGATTGGCCTCTGCCCTTTGCCCTGGCATGCTGGTGGCGTTGCGTGGGGACTTGGGTGCCGGCAAAACCACCCTGGTCCGGTCGGTGCTGAGGGCCCTGGGGGTCTCCGGACGCATCAAAAGTCCGACCTATCCACTCCTTGAAACCTATAATGTTTCGAGCTTATACTTCTATCACTTTGATTTTTATCGAATCAAAGATCCTTCAGAGTTAGAGGACGCAGGATTCAGGGAATATTTTTCCGGCCCCGGCCTGTGTTTCGTGGAATGGCCCGAGCGTGCCGGAGACTGGTTACCGGCGCCGGACGTCACACTGACGCTGCTGGTGGAAGATGCAGGGCGGACGCTGCTGGCTGCGTCCGGTTCAGACTTGGGGAGAGAATGCCTCGAACGCATGTACAATGCCTGACTCGCTTTTGGATCCTGGCCGGATTGGCTCTGGCATTGTCCGTTCCAATCGCCGCCTTTGCAGGCACACGCATCGACTCGGTCCGCCTGTGGCCAGCTGAAGAGTACACGCGTGTAACATTCGAGGCCCATAGCGGCATCCACAGTTCCCTTTTTACCATCGAAAATCCCGAACGCCTGGTGCTGGATCTTGAGGGCGTCGACACCAGCCCGGCCGTCAAGTCCATGATCGGCCTGCTCAAAGCGGATGATCCGTACATCAAGGGAATCCGAGTGGGTCGATTCAAGCCGGGCGTGCTGCGGGTCGTGTTCGACCTCAAGGCCAAGGTCAAGGCGAGCGCTTCGCTGCTCCAGCCGGTTGGTGAATACGGTTACCGCCTTATTCTCGACATTTATCCCGAAACGCCAGCTGATCCCCTCATGGCATTTTTGGACAAGCGTGCTGCCGATGCCGGCAATGCATCGCCTGAACCCCACATGGATGTGGCCAAAGCCCCTCCAGCGCCTCATCCTGATGCTGAAGCCCAGGTGCCGCCGCATGCCGGATCGGCAGCGGTCGTACAAGCGCCATCCCTGCCTGCAGTTGCGCCGGCGGTGTCCGCCGCTGCGAAGGCAGCGCCCGCTCCGGTCATGCCACCGGCGCCGGCTGTTCCGTCGACAAGGCCGCGCAGCGATTCGCGTATCCTGGTGGCCGTGGATGCCGGGCACGGTGGGGAAGATCCCGGTGCCCGTGGCCACGGTGGCACTTACGAGAAAAATGTGACACTGGCAGTGGCACGCCGGCTCAAGAGCCTGATCGATGCCCAGCCGGGCATGCGCGCTGTCCTGATTCGCGACGGAGATTATTTCATTCCACTGCAAGGTCGCACGGCCAAGGCCCGCCGCTACCATGCCGACCTGTTTGTTTCCATCCATGCCGATGCCTACATCAATGGTGATGCGCGAGGCTCTTCGGTATTTGCCCTGTCGGAAAAAGGGGCCACTTCGGTTGCGGCTCGCTGGCTGGCCAAGCGGGAAAACGATTCTGACCTGATTGGCGGGGTCAACATCAACCGCCGTGAAACCTACCTGGCGCAAACCCTGTTCGATCTCTCCCAGACAGCCACCATCAACGACAGCCTTAAAATGGCACGGGCCGTACTCGGGGAACTGAGTCACGTCAACGCCCTGCACAAGGGTGAAGTGGAACAGGCAGGCTTTGCCGTGCTGAAATCACCGGATATCCCATCCATCCTGGTGGAAACCGCCTTCATTACCAATCCCGAAGAAGAACGCCGCCTCAACCAGCCCGAATACCAGGACAAGCTGGCCCATGCCATTCTCTCCGGCATTCAGCGCTACCTGTCCGCCAACCCGCCCCTCAACAAGGCCCGGTCGATCCAGTCCGGCTTGAAGGGAAGACAGCTTGCCGTCTCTCCATGAGCCGGATTCAACGGCTCGGCGAGGTCCTGATCGCCCAGATTGCTGCAGGTGAAGTGGTGGAGCGCCCGGCCTCCGCGCTCAAGGAGCTGGTCGAAAATGCCCTGGACGCCGGAGCGCGGGACATTGCCGTTTCCCTGGAGCAGGGGGGGGTGCAGCGCATTCGCGTGGACGACAACGGCAGTGGCATGGAAGCCGAGGATCTGCCGCTCGCGCTGGCACCCCATGCCACCAGCAAGATACGGACCCTGGAAGACCTGGAAACGGTGGCAAGCCTGGGTTTTCGCGGGGAAGCCCTGGCCAGCATGGCTGCCGTGGCCGAAGTGGAGATTGTCAGCCGGTTGGCCGGAGCTTCCCAGGCTTTCAGCATCCGCAGCCGGGGCGGTCACATCGAGCCCATCATGCCTGCCGCGCGGGAGGCAGGCAGCACCATCATCGTGTCCGATCTTTTTTCCGAAACGCCGGCTCGGCGCAAATTCCTGAAGTCCGAAAGCACTGAGTATGCACATTGCGACGAACTCCTGCGACGGCTCGCGCTGGCGTTTCCCCAGGTTTCCTTCCGACTGGCCCACAATGGGCGCGTGCAGCGCCATTGGCCATCCGCCGAGCGGGCCCTGCGGGTGCGCTCGGTGCTGGGTGAGGATTTCGTGGAAGCAGCCCTTGTCCTGGAAGAGCGGGCAGCGGGCCTGTCCCTGGCAGGTTGGGTGGCGCGTCCCACTTATTCGCGCTCTGCGCGCGATGCCCAGTATGTCTTCGTCAACGGTCGTTTCGTGCGCGACAAGCTGATTGCCCATGCCGTGCGCCAGGCATACCAGGATGTCTTGCATCACGAGCGGCATCCGGCCTATGTGCTGTTTCTTGAGCTGGATCCGGCCACCGTGGATGTGAACGTGCATCCGGCGAAAACCGAAGTGCGCTTTCGTGAATCCCAGGCCGTGCATCGTTTCGTTTTCCAGGCCGTAAGCAAACGGCTTTCGGCGACGGCTCCCGGGCGCGAAGCGGGCCAGGGCCCCGTTTTTTCTCCTGCGACAACGGCAGCCTTTGCCGAAGCGTACCGGCTGCCGCAGCAACAGACGCTCGCCATTCGCGAGCCCGATGCATTTCATGCCGCCCTGTTCGGACCGCTCTCGGTGCTGCACCCAAACCTCCCTGCTGCCGAATCCGGAACGGCGCCTGCGGATGGTGGCGGGATTCCACCGCTGGGTTATGCGCTGGCCCAGCTCCAGGGCATATATATCCTGGCCCAGAATGCCGCCGGGCTGGTTGTGGTGGACATGCATGCGGCGCACGAGCGGGTCCTGTACGAGCGCCTCAAGCAGGCCATGGGGCAGGATGGATTGCAGTCCCAGCCCCTTCTGCTCCCGTGTACTTTCAAGGCGGATCGAAGTGAAGTGGCGGCGGCGGAACTCCATGCCGAGGCCTTGCAGACGTTTGGTTTCGACCTGGGCGTGCTGGGTCCTGAAACGCTGGTCGTACGCGCTTTGCCCCCGCTGCTGGCAGCAGGCGATGCGCAGGCCCTGGCGAGGGAACTGTTGTCCGAACTTCGCCAGTACGGGGCCTCGCGCCTGCTGGAAGAGCGCCGCAACGAGCTGCTGTCATCGCTGGCCTGCCATGGCGCCGTGCGTGCCAACCGGCAGCTCTCAGTACCGGAAATGAATGCGCTGTTGCGCGACATGGAGCGCATCGATCGGGCCGACCAGTGCAACCACGGGCGTCCCACCTGGTTCTCCCTGAACCTTGCCGACCTGGACCGCCTGTTCATGCGCGGGCAATGATCCGCATGGAGTCTTCCGCTCCCCCGGTAATCTTCCTGATGGGTCCGACGGCCAGCGGCAAAAGCGGGATCGCGCTGGAGCTGGCAGACCGCCTGCCGCTCGAAATCGTCAACGTGGACTCGGCCAGTGTCTACCGCGGCATGGACATTGGCACCGCCAAGCCCGACGCTGCCACCCGTGCCCGTTATCCGCACCACCTGATGGATTGCATCGACCCCACCCAGGCCTATTCGGCAGCCCGGTTTCGCGAGGAAGCCCTGGCGGTCATGGCCGATATCCGGCAACGGGGACGGACGCCTTTGCTGGTGGGGGGGACCATGCTTTATTTCAAGGCGCTGCGCGACGGGCTGGACGATCTGCCGCCAGCTGATCCGTTGGTTCGTGCCGAACTGGATGGTGAAGCACGGGCCCGGGGCTGGCCCGCATTGCACCAGGATCTGGCGCAAGTCGATCCGGTGACGGCTGCACGCCTGAATCCGGGCGACGCTCAGCGCATCCAGCGCGCCCTGGAAGTGTTCCGCATTGCAGGCCGCCCCTTGTCCGACTATCACGGTACCGCATCGCGCGAACCATTGGGCGACCGCGTCCTTCCCCTTGGGCTTATGCCCTCCGAGCGGGGGCACCTGCATGACCGGATTGCCCAGCGTTTCGATGCCATGCTGACGGCCGGGCTGGAGGACGAGCTGCGCAGCCTGCGCGAGCGCCACGAGCTGAGGCCCGATCTGCCCGCCATGCGCGCCGTGGGTTACCGCCAGATGTGGGAATACCTGGAAGGGCAGTGCGATCTCACCACGATGCGTGAACGCGGGGTGGTGGCCACGCGCCAGCTGGCGAAGCGCCAGATGACGTGGCTGCGGCACTGGCCGGGGCTTGTGGTGTTCGATTGCCTGGACCCGCAGGTATCCAGGCAGGTTTTGGAGGTATCCACCGCATTTCTCGACGCATCGGACCCCTAAGCGTCCGTTTCGGTCACCTGGGCCTGAGCAGTGCCCGAAGCGAATGTCAGGGCCACTGTGTCCCCCGGTGCAATTTCCGTACTGGCTCGCACAATGTTTCCTTTGGGGTTGCGCACGATGCTGAACCCCCGTGCCAGCACGGCTTCAGGATTGAGGTGGGTAAAGCCTGCTGCCAGCCGTTGCAGGGTCAGGTGGCGTCGTTCCAGCAGGGCAGCCATGGCACGCCCAAGCCGCTGCGATTGCCCTTTCAGGGATTCCTGCTGCTGCTGCAGGCGTTGGCCGGGATGGACGAGGCGTCGCTGCAGCCCGTCCAAAGTGAGTTTCCGGCGCTCCAGGATGCGGCTGGTGGCCTGAGTGAGCCTCAGGACGAGGTGATCCAGCCGTATCGTGTCGCGTTCCACTTGACGCGTTGCAACAGCTCGCAAGCGTTGTGCCAGCATGCCCAGGTGACGCAGCATGCCTTGCCGGTCCGGGCTTACCAGTTCGGCTGCAGCCGTGGGCGTGGGTGCGCGCTGGTCGGCCACAAAATCCGCAATGGTGAAATCGGTTTCATGGCCCACCCCGGAAATGACGGGGATCGGGCAGGCGGCAATGGCGCGTGCCACCACCTCCTCGTTGAATGCCCACAGATCCTCGATGCTGCCTCCACCCCGGCAAAGGATCAGCACGTCGCATTCCGCGCGCCGGCCTGCAGTGGCAATGGCCTGGGCAATTTGCCCGGCAGCGGTGTCGCCCTGTACCGGGGTGGGGTAGAGGATGATCGGGGTGGCCGGGGCACGACGCTGAAGGGTGGTCAGCACGTCCCGCAGTGCGGCGGCGGCAGTCGATGTGACGATGCCGATGGTGCGGGGATGTGCTGGCAAGGGGCGCTTGCGCGCAGGATCGAACAGGCCCTCCGCGGCCAGTTTCTCCTTGAGCTTCGTGAAGGCTTCGAACAGGGCACCCTGACCGGCACGTCGCATGAATTCCACGGTGACCTGACAACTGCCGCCCGGCGCGTAAAAGGTGGCTGGCCCCTTGAGTTCCACGGCCAGGCCGTTGGCGGGCCGCCAGTCCAGTCGCTGGTTGCGGGAGCGGAACATGACGCAGCGCAGTTGGGCCTGAGCATCCTTGAGATTGAAATACCAGTGCCCGGAGGCGGCTTCCGTGAAATTGGAAATTTCGCCCTGGATCCAGACCTGGGGCAGGTGGCTTTCGAGCACCCGCTGAATGCGCATGGCATAGCTTGAAACGGATATCACCATGTCGTCGCCATCAGGCGATCGAGGCAAAAATCCTTCGAAAATGGCATCAGATTTGGAGAGAGATTTCATGCGCTAGGCGGGGCCTTGTTTGGAAGCAAATTTTGACAATTTCGTTAAAAACTGACGCAGATTTTTACTGTTCAAAAAATACACGAACCAAAAAAAATGTATGTTTTTGAGTGAGTTGGTTCAAATACCACGATACTGTTCACAAAGTTATCCACAGACTTTGTGGACAACTCGTTCCGGGTCGCCAAGAGGCTGCCCATCCATTACACTACCACCCAGTTCATCTTCACGGGAGTCCAAGTGCCACATCTGATTGAAGCGGCCGGATGGCCCAGCATCCTGCTCGTGGCCGCTTCGGTGGTGGGGCTTGCCGTCATCTTCGAGCGTCTGTGGGCCCTGCGCTTTTCACGGGTCCTGCCCAGGGGCCTGCTCAACGACGTGTTGACCCAAGTGCGCGAGCAGGGCATCTCCCCGCAACTGGTGGATCAGCTGGAAGCCGCTTCGCCCCTGGGGCGGATATTTTCTGCCGGGCTTCGCAACGAGCATAATTCGCGCGAAGCCATGAAGGAAGCCATTGAAGAGGCCGGGAGGGCAGTCCTGGTGGACCTTGAACGCTCCCTCTCCACTCTGGGCACCATTGCCAGCATCAGCCCCCTGCTGGGCCTGTTTGGTACGGTGGTGGGCATGATTGTCCTTTTTGGCAGCCAGACGCCGGCCGGCAGCAGTCCCGAAGCCCTTGCCCAGGGCATTTCCATCGCCCTCTACAATACGGCTTTCGGTCTGGTGGTGGCGGTCCCGAGCATGATCTTCTACCGTCTGTTCCGGGCGCGCATCGACCGCATGATCGTGGAGATGGAACAACAGGCGGTGAAGCTGGTGGAAGTCCTGCACGGAGACCGGCAGCCGTGAATTTCCGCCGGGGTCGGATGCGCGACGAGCCCGAAATCAACCTGATCCCGATGATCGACGTGCTGCTGGTGATCCTGATTTTTCTCATGATCACCACCACTTACAGCCGTTTTGCCGGATTGCACGTGAATCTACCTGAAGGATTGGCTTCGGCTCCGGCACCACCCACCACGCCCCGCATCGAAGTGATTGTGGATGCAGCCGGACAGATGCGCGTGAATGACAGTCCTGTTGCCGCACCGGCTGGGCTGCCCCAGATCCGGGAGGCGTTGCAGCATGCGGCCCAGGGCCGGGGTGACCCGGTTGTGGTCATCAGCGCCGATCGCGATGCACGGCACGGTCAGGTGGTGCTGGTGATGGAAGCGGCCCAGCAGGCTGGGTACCGGCGCCTGACGGTGCTGACCCGGGTTCCGGCCCGCTGAATCCATGGAGCGCTGGCTGCTGCTTCAATGGTATGGGCGTGAGGCGCCTCCTGTCTGGCTGTTGCCCCTGAGCTTCCTGTTTCGTCTCGTGGTCGCCTTGCGACGCCGGCTGTATGCCGCCGGCTGGCTCGGCAGCCGGCGCCTGCCGGTGCCGGTACTGGTGGTGGGTAACATCACGGTCGGGGGCACCGGCAAAACCCCGCTCACCATCGCCCTGGTTGAAGCCCTGCGCCGGCAGGGCTGGCATCCCGGCATCATTTGCCGCGGGTACGGGGCCTCGGCTCGATCGGAACGCCGGGTGGAGCCGGGTGATGATCCGGCCGAGGCAGGCGACGAAGCGGTCCTTATGGCTTCGCGCACCGGGGTGCCGGTCTGGGCCGGTCGAGACCGCAGCGCAACCGGCCGTGCATTGTTGCAGGCCCATCCGGACGTCGATCTGCTGGTCAGCGACGATGGTTTGCAGCATCTGGCGCTGGCACGCACCATGGAAATTGCAGTGGTGGATGGGGCGCGTCTTTTCGGCAACGGGGCGCTGTTGCCGGCAGGGCCCTTGCGTGAACCGCTTGCGCGCCTGGACTCGGTGGATGCCGTGGTTATCAACGGCCCGGCACGCACCCTGCTCTCCCTGCGCGTCCCCCAGTTTGGCATGGCATTGCGGCCGCAGGGCTGGGTGTCCCTGGACGGCAGCAACCGCGCCTGCGATGTCGGCCACTTTTCCGGAAAGAGAGCCCATGCGGTGGCTGGCATTGGCCATCCTCAACGGTTTTTCAGGCTGCTGGAAACCCTGGGCATCGGGGCCATTTGCCACCCGTTTCCGGACCACCATCGGTTCCGCCACGAAGAACTGCGCTTCGAACCGGCAGCGCCGCTGCTGATGACTGAAAAAGATGGGATAAAATGTCGGAAGTTTGCCTTGCCGGACAGCTGGATGCTGCCGGTGGAGGCTGTGCTGGACCCCGCGCTGCTGGCGCTGGTGGATCAAACCCTGCGACGGAGAGGACATGGACCGACGACTGCTTGAAATACTGGTGTGCCCGCTGTGCAAAGGGCCGCTGTTGCATCGGCCCACACGCCAGGAACTGGTCTGCTCTCCCTGCCGACTTGCTTTCCCCATCAAGGATGGCATCCCCGTCATGCTGGAAGCGGAAGCCAGGCGTCTTGAAGATATCGAGGAAGCCTAGTGGCTTCCTTCACGGCCATTGTGCCGGCCCGCATGGGTTCCACCCGTTTTCCCGGGAAGGCGCTGGCAGACATTGCAGGAAAACCCATGGTGGTTCAGTGCGCCTTGCGGGCGCGCGATAGTGGTGCGGGGCGGGTGGTGGTGGCAACGGACCATGAGGACATTGCGTCCGCAGCCCGGGCTGCAGGCGTGGAAGTCGTTCTGACCCGGGACGATCACGACACCGGAACAGATCGCCTGGCTGAAGCGGTTCGCCTGTTGGCTTTGCCGCCCGAGGCCTTGGTGGTGAATGTGCAGGGTGATGAGCCCCTGATGGCGCCTGAAGCCATCCGGGCCGTGGCCGCGAGGCTGGCCGAAAGCCCTGACTGTGCCATGGCCACCGCCTGCTACCCCATTCACGACCGCGCGCATTTTGAAAGCACCTCAGCCGTCAAGGTGGTCATGAATCGTGCCGGCGAGGCCCTCTATTTCAGCAGGGCCCCCATTCCCTGGCCACGGGACGCCTTTCAGCAAGGCGACAGCGCCTGGCCGGCCGGCTTGCCGGCGTGGCATCATGTGGGGCTGTATGCCTACCGCGCATCTTTCCTGCAGGTTTTTGCCACGCTTGAACGCTCCCCGCTGGAAACTTTCGAGGCCCTGGAGCAGCTGCGAGCCCTTTGGCATGGCTATCGGATTGCGGTGGTGACGACGGAACGGGCACCGGCGCCCGGGGTGGATACGCCGGATGACCTGGAGCGGGTGCGCCAATTATTTGACCCTCGTGGGGTTTCAAGGTAGGTTTTCTCATTAACCAGAAGAAAAGCAGTACCAGGGAGTACACATGCGGTTGATTTTGTTGGGAGCACCCGGTGCCGGAAAAGGAACTCAGGCCGGTTTTATCAAGGAGCGCTTCGGCATTCCCCAAATTTCCACGGGCGACATGCTGCGCTCCGCTGTCAAGGCGGGGACCCCGCTCGGGCTAGCCGCCAAGAAAGTGATGGACAGCGGTGGCCTGGTTTCTGACGACATCATCATTGGCCTGGTGAAGGACCGCATTACCGCTCCCGATTGCGCGCACGGTTTCCTCTTCGACGGGTTCCCCCGCACGATCCCACAGGCACAGTCCATGCGGGATGCGGGTGTGCGACTTGATTACGTGGTGGAAATCGACGTGAACGATGCCGAAATCATTTCGCGCATGTCCGGCCGGCGGGTACACCTGCAGTCGGGCCGCGTTTACCACACCGAGCACAGCCCTCCGCGGGTATCCGGCAAGGACGATATCACCGGCGAGGACCTGGTGCAGCGCGATGACGATCGCGAAGAGATCGTGCGCAAGCGCCTTGAGGTTTATCATGCCCAGACTCGCCCGTTGGTGGATTATTATGCCAAGTGGGCTGCCAGCGGAGATCCCGATGCGCCGGTGTATGTCAAAGTGGCGGGTGTGGGTAACGTGGAATTGATTCGCGATGCCATTTTCCAGGCGTTGCAACGGTGATGAGCCCCATGTCCGGGAGAGTCCATGGCCAAAAAGCCTAATGCCTTCTATGCCCAGTCGGGCGGGGTCACCGCTGTCATCAATGCCAGTGCCTGTGGCGTGATCGAGGCGGCACGCAAGCACAGTGACCGCATCGGCAAGCTGTATGCCGGACGAAACGGAATCCTGGGCGCCCTTACCGAAGACCTCATCGATACCAGCAAGGAATCGGATGCGGCCATCCGCGCCTTGCGCCATACGCCTGCCGGCGCTTTTGGCTCGGCCCGCTACAAGCTCAAGTCCCTTGAACAGAACCGGACCGAATACGAACGTCTGATCGAAGTGTTCCGTGCCCATGACATCCGCTACTTTTTCTACAACGGCGGGGGCGATTCGCAGGACACGGCACATAAGGTATCCCAGATCGGTGAGCAGCTTGGCTACCCGATCGTGTGTGTGGGCGTTCCCAAAACCGTGGACAACGATTTGCCCGTCACGGACTGCTGCCCCGGATTCGGCTCCGTGGCCAAGTACGTCGCCACCTCCATCCGGGAAGCGGCTTTTGACGTGGCTTCCATGGCCAAGACATCCACCCGCGTGTTCGTGCTGGAAGTCATGGGACGCCATGCCGGCTGGATCACGGCGGCCTGTGGACTGGCTGCGGAAAAGCCCGGGCAGGCCCCCCATGTCCTGCTGTTTCCCGAAATTCCCTTTGCGCAGGAAAAGTTTCTCGCACGCGTCGATGAAACCGTGAAACAGAAAGGTTACTGCGTCATTGGGGTCTCGGAAGGCTTGCGTGACCCCTCCGGCAGGTTTCTTTCCGAAAGCGGCCTGCGCGATGCTTTCGGTCATGCACAACTGGGCGGCGTGGCGCCGGTCATTGCCAACCTGGTGCGCGAGCAGCTGGGGCACAAATATCACTGGGCTGTGGCGGATTACCTGCAGCGGGCTGCCCGCCACATCGCCTCCAAAACGGACGTGGCCCAGGCCTATGCCATGGGCAAAGCCGCAGTCGAGTTTGCCCTGCGCGGCCACAATGCGGTCATGCCCATCATCGTGCGCACGTCCAGTCGCCCCTATGCCTGGAAAGTGGGCATGGTGCCTCTGGCTGAAGTGGCCAACCGCGAAAAGATGCTCCCGCGCGATTTCATCACGCCGGACGGGTTCGGCATCACGGCCAAGTGCCGACGCTACCTGGAGCCTCTCATTGCCGGAGAAGATTTCCCCCCGTTCAAGAACGGATTGCCTGATTACGTCACCCTGAGGAATATTGCCGTCCCCAAGAAGTTGAAGACCACGTTCAAAGTGTAGCGTCCTGCATCATAAAAAATAGGGAGATCACTATGTCGCAAGGTGTGCTGTTTGCCCTGGTTTGTGCAGTGTTGGCTCTGATTTACGGGTTTGCTTCATATCAATGGGTCCTTTCGAAACCGAATGGCAATGCGCGCATGCAGGAAATTGCCGCAGCCATCCAGGAAGGCGCTTCCGCCTACCTGCGCCGGCAGTACATGACGATCGGAATTGTGGGGGTGGTGCTGTTTGTCCTGATTTTTCTCGGCCTTGGAGCCCAAACGGCCATTGGTTTTGCCATTGGCGCCGTGGCCTCCGGAGCGGCAGGCTTCATCGGCATGAACGTGTCGGTGAGGGCCAACGTGCGCACGGCCCAGGCGGCGCATGACGGTCTCAATGCCGCCCTGTCCGTGGCCTTCCGCGGCGGGGCGGTCACCGGCCTGTTGGTGGTGGGGCTGGGGCTGCTGGGTGTGGCCGGATACTATGCCATTCTCCAGAGCATGGCTCCAGCCGGCACCGTCGCGGATGCGTCACCCCTGGTGGGGCTTGCCTTCGGGGGGTCGCTCATTTCCATTTTCGCCCGTCTCGGCGGCGGGATCTTTACCAAGGGGGCGGATGTGGGCGCCGACCTGGTCGGGAAAGTGGAAGCAGGCATTCCCGAGGACGATCCGCGCAACCCGGCCGTGATTGCCGATAACGTGGGGGATAATGTAGGGGATTGTGCGGGAATGGCCGCCGACCTCTTTGAAACCTATGCCGTCACCATCATCGCCACCATGCTGCTGGGGGCGTTGGTGATGAAGGGTTTTGGCAACGCACTGGCCTATCCGCTGGCCCTGGGCGGGGTTTCCATCATTTCCTCCATCGTGGGCACCTATTTCGTGAAGGCCCGTGAGGGAGGGAAGATCATGAATGCCCTCTACCGCGGCCTGATCGTGGCCGGCGTCATTGCTGCCCTGGCGTTTTATCCGATCACCGGTGTACTGATGGGGAACAATCCGGCAGGCATTTCCGTCATGAACCTGTGGCTGGCCTCTCTCATTGGGTTGGGCGTAACGGCCGCCCTGGTGGTGATCACGGAGTACTACACGGCCACTGAATATGCCCCGGTTAAAACCGTGGCAGAGGCGTCCACCACCGGTCATGCCACCAACATCATCGCCGGCCTGGGTGTATCCATGAAGGCGACGGCAGCGCCCGTGATCGTCATTTGTCTGGGCATCCTGGGGGCCTATTCGCTGGGCGGACTGTATGCAATCGCCATTGCGGCCACCTCCATGTTGTCCATGGCCGGCATTGTGGTGGCCCTTGACGCCTACGGGCCCATCACCGACAACGCCGGCGGGATTGCGGAAATGTCTGGCTTGCCGCCAGCGATTCGTGACATTACCGACCCCCTCGACGCGGTGGGCAACACCACCAAAGCCGTGACCAAGGGGTATGCCATTGGATCGGCCGGCCTCGCGGCCCTGGTCCTGTTTGCCGACTACACCCACCAGCTGGCCAAGGCCTCCGGCCATGAAACGGTGTTTGACCTTTCGGACCACATGGTGATCGTGGGGCTGTTCATCGGCGGCATGATTCCCTACCTTTTTGCAGCCATGGCCATGGAGGCCGTTGGCCGTTCTGCCGGAGCCGTGGTGCTGGAAGTGCGGCGCCAGTTCCGTGAAATGACGGGCATCATGGCCGGCACGCAAAAGCCCGATTACACGCGGGCGGTTGACCTGCTGACCCGGGCAGCCATCAAGGAAATGATCGTGCCTTCCCTGTTGCCGGTCCTGGTGCCAGTGGTGGTGGGATTGCTCCTGGGGGCAAAAGCCCTGGGTGGGGTGCTGATGGGGACCATCATCACCGGGTTGTTCGTGGCCATTTCCATGACCACGGGAGGAGGGGCCTGGGACAACGCCAAAAAATACATTGAAGACGATCATTTTGGTGGCAAGGGATCCGAGGCGCACAAGGCCGCGGTTACCGGCGATACGGTGGGTGATCCCTACAAGGACACGGCGGGACCCGCCGTGAACCCCATGATCAAGATCATCAACATCGTGGCCCTGATGATTGTGCCTTTGCTGAGCTAAGGGGTTCCATGACGGCAGCCCTTCGCTCCCTGCTCGATCCGGCCCTGCTGGCGGGGGCTCCGGAAGAACTGAAGGCCTGGCTCAGGGCCAGCCTTTCCAGTCAGGAAGAGGTGCCGCACTTCGACGGTCGTCTCATGATGAGCGAGGACGCCTGTGCCGCCGCCAAACCGGCGGCGGTGCTGGTTCCTCTGGTGGCAAGGCCCGAAGGCCTTCAGGTGCTGCTCACGCGCCGCACCGAGCATCTGAGCGATCACGCGGGACAAATCAGCTTTCCTGGCGGCCGGGTTGAGCCCGATGACGCCTCGGCCGCCGCCACGGCCTTGCGTGAAACCGAAGAAGAAATCGGATTGTCGCGGCAACGGGTGGAATTGCTGGGCGCCTTGAGGGAATATTTCATCCCCACGGGATACCGCGTGGTACCCGTGGTGGGATGGGTTTCCCCGCCTTTCACCCTTGAGCCGGACCCATCCGAAGTGGCCGAAGTGTTTGAAGTGCCCCTCGAGTATTTCTTCGATCCGGAGCGCCATGTGCTGCAGCAGGATGTCAGGAATGGCCGTTTGCGCCAGTACTACGCCATTCCCTGGCAGCAGCACAACATCTGGGGTGCGACGGCCGGAATCCTGGTCAACTTCTATCAGGTGCTGGCCAACGGCGCTGCCGCCTGAAGCTTGTGCCTGAAGCGGTTGGCTGCCCGCACCAGTTCCTTCTGGATCCCCGGTTCAAAAGCGGAATGTCCGGCATCGGACACAATGATGTATTCCGCTTCCGGCCAGGCCCGGTGCAGGTCGTCTGCCGTGATGATAGGGCACACCCCGTCGTATCGCCCCTGGACGATGACGCCGGGAATGTGGGCAATGCGCCGGATATTGTCGAGCAGGCTGTTGTCCGGCAGAAAAATATTGTGGGTGAAGTAGTGCGCTTCGATGCGGGCGAGTCCCAGGGCCACGGGATCACTCGAGAAATGGGCCACCGTGTCCGGACTGGGCAGCAGGGTTGAGCAGGAGCCTTCGTAGCTGCCCCAGTAGCGTGCTGCGGGCATGTGTACCGCCGGGTCGGGGTGCGTCAGCCGCCGGTGGTAGGCGCCCAGCAGGTCGTGGCGCTCCTGGTCCGGAATGTAATGGGCGAAGGTTCTCCAGGCTTCCGGAAAGATCGCTTTCAGGCCGTACAGGAACCATTCGATTTCGGACGGACGGCACAGGAAAATGCCGCGCAGGATCAGGCCCAGGCAGCTTTCAGGGTGGGCTTCCGCATAGGCGAGCGCCAGGGTGCTGCCCCAGGAGCCTCCGAAAACAAGCCAGCGCTCCACGCCGAATTGCTCGCGCAGGCGTTCCATGTCCTCGATCAGCAGCGGCGAGGTGTTTTCGCGGGTTTCCCCAAGGGGGCGTGAACGCCCGGCCCCGCGCTGGTCAAAAATGATGATGCGATAGAAGTCAGGGTCGAAAAAACGCCGGTGCATGGGGCCCGCGCCGGCCCCAGGGCCTCCGTGCAGGAAGACCACCGGAACGCCGCCGGGGTTGCCGCATTGCTCCCAGTAGATTTTGTGCAGCGGGCTGACTTCCAGCCAGCCATATTCGTAGGGTTCGATTTTTGGGTACAACGCGTCGGACTGGAGCTGGGGGCTCGAATGTCCCATCCTGTTCATCTCGGGTATCATGATTCTCGCAACAACGTTCAGAGAAGCTCCATGTTATACGAACTGCACGAATTGCAGCACGCATCCTTTGCTGCCATGAATCTGTGGACGCGATCCGTCGCGAACCTCTACGGCAGCCCTTACAGCCCGCTCAGCTATACGCCGGCAGGGCGCATGATGTCGGCCGCATCCGAGCTGCTGTTGCGTGCCACGAAGCGGTATGAAAAACCGGCATTCGGCATTGACGAAACCTGGGTGTCGGGAGAATCCGTCCCCGTGGTGGAGCAGGTGTTGCTTGAAACGCCGTTCTGCCAATTGCGTCGATTCGTCAAGGTCGGGCGATTTTCCGGGCAACCACCGGTATTGCTGCTGGCACCACTGTCCGGGCACTTTGCGACCCTGTTGCGCGATACGGTACGCACCTTCATACCTGACTTTGACGTTTACATCACGGACTGGCGTGATGCAAAACAGGTTGCCCTGTCCGAAGGACCTTTCCATTTCGACGATTACGTGCGCACCGTGATGGAATTCATCCGCCACCTGGGTGCGGACGTGCATGTGGTGTCCGTGTGCCAGCCCACGGTTCCGGCGCTTGCCGCCATTTCACTCCTTGCTTCCCGGGATGAGGTTGTCCAGCCGCGTTCCATGGTCATGATGGGTGGCCCCATCGATACCCGCAGAAACCCCACCACCGTCAATAACTTTGCCAAGTCACGGCCCCTGTCCTGGTTTGAGCAACGCGTCATTTTTCCGGTTCCGGCAAAATATCCGGGTTACCTGCGGCGCGTGTATCCGGGCTTTCTTCAGCATGCCGGGTTCGTGGCCATGAATCCCGGGCGGCATATCGAGTCCCACCGCGATTTCTACCATCACCTGGTTCAGGGAGATGGCGATAGCGCCAATGCCCATCGTGTCTTTTACGATGAATACAACGCGGTAATGGATCTTCCGGCCGAGTACTATCTGGAAACGCTGGAACGCGTATTCCATCGCCATGACCTGGCCCATGGCACACTCCACTCCTGCGGCGAGTCGGTGCGTCCGGAAGCGATTCGACGGACGGCGCTGCTCACGGTGGAAGGTGAACTGGACGACATTTCCGGTAATGGCCAGACAGCTGCCGCCCACGATCTTTGCTTCAATATTCCTGCTGCACGGCAGCGTCACCTGATGGCCCAGGGAGTAGGGCATTACGGCATTTTCAGCGGCCGCCGCTTCAGGGAAACGATCTACCCGCAGATCAGGGATTTCATTCACAGCATGGGGTGAACATGGCGGAAGAAAGCAAGCCTGGCGAAATCTTTGAAATGTTCCAGAAGATGATCAATCCGATGGCATTTCCCATGCAGAACCTCATGATGGCGGGGCTGAGCCCGGAGGAAATCGACAAGAAGCTGGGCGAGCTCAACACGGTCAAGCATTGGCTCAACACCCATCTGGGAATGCTCGACCTGACCATCAAGGCGCTGGAATACCAGCGTGCCCTGCTCACGCCGGCACCGGCGGGCAGCGAAAAGCAGCCCGCAGCGGGCGGCCCGGGTGCTGACAATCCTTTCTTCAATCCAGCGTTGTGGCCGTGGAACTTCATGGCAGGTCAGGAAGGCGGCTCGGCGGCGCCTGCGGCAACCCCGCAGAAAAAGCCGGGGCCGGATAAACGCCCCGGCTAGATGTGGCGTTCCAGGGTCAGGAACGTGAGGTCGAACGCGTTTTTCTGATCCCGGGGGCGGTGCTGGCGGGAGATTTCCTGCCACTCGGCCGGGTCCAGTTCAGGGAAAAATGTGTCCCCGTCCAGGGTGGCATGAATCCGGGTCAGGTAGATGCGCCGGGCCTGCGGGAGCGCCAATTCGAACAGCTGGGCCCCGCCGATCACGAAAATTTCTGGAGCGGAACCCGCTTGCTGCAGGGATTGGTGGATGGTGGTGACGGTGTCGCAGCCTTGGGCCAGATAACCCGGATTTCGGGAAACCACGATGTTGCGCCGCCCGGGCAGGGCCCTGCCGATCGATTCGAATGTTTTCCGGCCCATGATCACGGGATGTCCCAGGGTGGTTGCCTTGAAAAAGGCCAAATCGGCTGGCAGATGCCAGGGCATGGCATTGTTGGCGCCGATGGTCCGGTTTTCGGTCATGGCAACGATCAGGGACAGTCGGGGTTCAGGCATGGTTGGGTACCGGTTACGGATCTTTATCAGGGTGATGCGGGTTGGATTATGCCCCAAGCCGATAGTTCCGGGCACTCGGTGCCCTCTGGTATGATGGGGCGTCAAGTTCCATCAACCCTGCCCCTCTCCAAAACGGACGTTGAGTGACCGATTCAGATTTTGAAGGCCCTTGGGCCAGGCTTCCCACAACTCATGGCGAATTTCGCGTGCGCACGTTTCACTGCGGCGCACAGGAACACCTGGTGCTCCAGATGGGCGAAGTGGCTGGCCAATCCAATGTGCTGGTGCGCATCCATTCGGAATGCCTGACTGGCGACGTCCTGGGATCCCTGCGCTGCGATTGTGGTCCCCAGCTCCATCTGGCGCTGGACATGATTGCGCGCGAAGGCCGGGGCGTGCTGGTTTACCTGCGGGGACACGAAGGGCGGGGGATCGGGCTTACCGGAAAGCTGGCCGCTTACCGGCTGCAGGACCGGGGGCTCGATACGGTGGATGCCAACCTTCATCTGGGGTTGCCCATCGATGCCCGCACCTATGCAGCGGCCGCAGCCATCCTGCAAAAACTGGGGTTGACCACGATCCGTCTCATGACCAACAACCCTGAAAAAGTGGCTCAGCTGGAACAGGGGGCCTTGCGGGTGGTGGAGCGGGTTCCTCTCCTGATCAAACCGCAAGAAGAATCCCTGCGCTACCTCAAAACCAAGCAGGAGCGGCTGGGGCACCTGCTGGACCTGACGGACTGAAGCGAGGTCCGCTGGCGGGAAGCGTCTAGCCTGACAAATGCCGGATAACCATCCTCAAGGGAATGCCATGCTGAAAGGTAAAACTGCCGTTGTCACCGGGTCGACCAGCGGGATCGGCCTGGGTATTGCCCAGGCGCTGGCCCGATCCGGAGCCAATGTCATGCTCAACGGTTTCGGCGATGCCCAGGCCATTGACACTTTGCGCCTTGAATTGGCCCGGGACAGCGGCGCTGACATCGGCTACCACGGAGCTGACATGCAGCAACCGGGAGAGATAGCCACATTGATTGATGCGGCGGCAAGCCGCTGGGGAAGTGTCGACATTCTGGTCAACAATGCCGGCATCCAGCATGTGGCGCCGCTTGAGGACTTTCCTGAGGACCGCTGGAATGCCGTTCTTGCCGTTAATCTTTCGGCAGCCTTTCACAGTACCCGCAAGGCGTTGCCACTCATGAGGGCTCGGGGTTGGGGGAGGATCATCAATATCGCTTCGGCGCACGGCCTTGTGGCCTCCATTCACAAGGCAGCCTACGTGGCGGCCAAGCACGGCATCGTGGGGTTGACCAAGGTCACGGCCCTGGAAACCGCACAAAGCGGCATCACCTGCAATGCCATCTGCCCCGGCTGGGTATTGACGCCTCTGGTGCAGAAGCAGATCGATGCGCTTGCCGCACAGGAGGGCCTGTCACTGCCCCAGGCCAAGGAGCGCCTGCTGTCCGAAAAGCAGCCTTCCGGCGAGTTCACGACCCCGGAAGAAATCGGCGGCCTGGCCGTTTTTCTCTGTTCCGATGCCGCCAACCAGATCCGCGGTGCCAGCCTCAGTATCGACGGAGGATGGACGGCGCAGTAAGAACCGCTTGAATTCCGTCGCAATTTCCAGCATTCTCACGGTCTGGCGGGCCTCCCCGCATTGCAGTGTAGTGAACCTGGTCAGGTCCGGAAGGAAGCAGCCACAGCTACGTCCTGCAAGTGCCGGGGGTTGGGCTCGCCACCCTGTTTTAATGACTTGAGAAATCTCTGTTGGAATACACAATGATGACCCGACGTCTGCATTTCGCTTGGTTGCTTCTTTGCATTCCATTTGTGACACCGGTTTGGGCGGCGGATGCCGTTTCGGTCGAAGCGGGTTATGGCTACCACACGGACATGGCCCGCCTGTCCTGGTCGCGTGCATGGAATACCCGCTGGTTTGCGGACAGCCCCTGGTATCTCAGCGGTTACTGGGATGTCAGCCTGGGACGCTGGACCCCTCATAACCCGGCAGGGGGCAACCATGACGTGACAGATTTCGGCCTTACGCCGGTGTGGCGTCTGCGGCCTTCCGGCCCCCTGTCGCCCATATCGCCTTTCCTGGAAGCTGCCGTCGGCGTGCATTACATCAGCGATCATCAGATCTACAACGGACGCGACATGAGCACCCATTTCCAGTTTGGTGATCATGTGGGTGCGGGAGTCTCCTTTGGCGAACATCATGACTGGGATCTCATGGCACGTCTTCAGCACATGTCCAATGCCGGCTTGAAGAATCCCAACCCGGGCATCAATTTCTACCAGATTCGGCTCAGTCACTGGTATTGAAGATGTTGCACCTGCCATGACCGTATCCCAGGCTCTGGCCCGCAAATGGCGCCCCCGCTCCTTTGACGAGTTGGTGGGCCAGGAGCATGTGGTGCGGGCGTTGCGCAACGCACTTGAAAGCGGGCGTCTTCATCATGCCTACCTTTTCACGGGTACGCGTGGCGTGGGAAAAACCACGGTTGCCCGCATCCTGGCGAAATGCCTCAATTGCGAAACCGGGCTTACGGCGCAGCCCTGCGGCATCTGTGCCGCCTGTCGCGACATCGACAGCGGGCGCTTCCCCGACATGCTGGAAGTGGACGCCGCCACCAACACCAAAGTCGAGGAAATGCGCGAGTTGCTGGACAACGCGCAATACATGCCGGTGAGTGGCCGCTACAAGGTCTATATCATCGATGAAGTGCACATGCTGTCACGCTCTGCCTTCAATTCCATGCTGAAAACGCTGGAAGAACCGCCGGAGCATGTCAAGTTCATCCTGGCCACTACCGATCCCCAGAAAGTTCCAGTGACGGTGTTATCCCGCTGCCTGCAGTTCAACCTGCGGCCGATGTCCCAGGAACTGATCGCCAGCCGCCTATCCCACATTCTCGAGCAGGAAAACATCTCCTTCGAGTCCCAGGCGCTTTTGCTGCTGGGCCAGGCAGCCCAGGGCAGCATGCGTGACAGCCTGAGCCTGTTGGACCAGGCGGTGGCGTTCGGTGGAGGGCAGGTGCGGGCAGCCGAGGTGGGTGACATGCTCGGCACCATCGAGCGCCAGGCCTTGCAGGATGTACTCGGGGCCCTGTCCCGTAATGACGGGCCGGCACTGATGAAGCTGGTTCAGGACATGGCCGAGCGCGGCATTTCCTTTGACCGGGCGCTCCAGGAGCTGGCGCTGATGCTGCATGAACTGGCACTCATGCGGGCCATTCCGGACAGCGAATTTGCCGCGGCTGAGCCCGCCCTGGCGGAGCTGGCGCCGCACTGGGACGACGCTTCGCTGCAACTGCTCTACCAGATTGCGATTCAAAGCCGTCGCGACTTGTCGCTGGCACCGGACGAGTGCGCCGGGTTCCGGATGGCTTTGCTGCGCATGCTGGCTTTTCAGCCGGGCACGGTGCCGCCGGCGGAACAGCCTGCCCCCGCGCGACCGATGGCAAAACCCGCTGCGGCTTCGTCTCCGGTGCCGGCCCAGGCCCAGGTGCCAGCATCGGTTGAAACCCGGCCTCCCGCGGCAAACCGTCGTTTGCCGCCGGCCATTGATGACTGGTCAGGGCTTGCCCAGCGGCTCGCCGGTGCCGGGATGGCCCATGAGCTGGCGCGACATTCGGAAATGGTTCGATTCGCGGACGGCACCCTGCATTTGCTGCTTGATGCGGAACACAAGCACCTGCTCCCTTACAAGGAAAAGCTTCGCACGACGCTGGAAGCGATTCTGGATGCAGACATTCGCTTGTCGGTTGAAGTCGGCGAAGCCACCGGCCAGAGCCTGGCTGCCGTGGAACACAAGGAGCAGGCGGCCAGGCAGCGTGAGGCGGAAACTTCCATCAAAAATGATCCGTTTGTGCGGGCAGTGACGGAATCCCTGGGGGGCACGCTGGTAGAATCCACCATAAAGCCCGATGGGCAGGATCAGGGAGAAGCACGATGATGAAAGGTGGTTTGGCCGGGCTCATGAAACAGGCCCAGCAAATGCAGGAAAACATGCGTCGGGCCCAGGCGGAGCTCGCGCAGCGCGAAGTGGAAGGGCAAGCCGGTTCAGGCATGGTGAAAATCAGGGCCACCTGCGACCACGAAGTGAAGCGGGTGAGCATCGACGCCTCCCTGATGGACGACAAGGACATGCTGGAAGACCTTCTCGTGGTGGCCTTCAAGGACCTGCATCAGCAGATCGAAGCGGCCACGCAGGAGCGCATGGCCGGTTTCACCGGCGGCATGGGCTTGCCCCCCGGCATGAAGCTGCCATTCTGATTTTCCGGTTGTGAAGCCCCTGACCCGACTGGATGCGCTCATCGAGGCGCTCCGATGCCTTCCCGGAGTCGGACCGAAGTCTGCACAACGCATGGCTTTTCACCTGTTGCAGCGGGACAGGGAAGGGGCAGGGCGCTTGGCGGAAACGCTTTCTGATGCGCTGGAAACGATCCATCATTGCGTTCAATGCAACAATTTTTCCGAAACGGAAATCTGCGACCTTTGCGCCACCGGCGAACGGGATCCACGTCTGCTGTGCGTCATCGAAACACCGGCGGATCTTCTCATGATGGAGCTCACCCGGGCCTACCAGGGACTATACTTTGTCCTGATGGGAAGGTTGTCACCGCTGGAAGGCATTGGCCCGCACGAAATTGGCATCCAGAAACTGCTGGAACGGGCTGGTGACGGCGTTACGGAAGAAGTGATCCTGGCCACCAATTTCACCGCTGAAGGTGAAGCAACGGCCCATGCTGTGGGGGAGTTGCTGCGGCAGCGTGGCCTGAAAGTGACGCGCATCGCACGCGGCGTACCGGTAGGCGGCGAACTGGAATACGTGGACAGCGGAACACTGGCCCAGGCATTGCTGGAGCGGCGCCCCGCTTCCCCTTGATTTTGACTTGAACGCGGTTAGAGGATCGCATCATGCTGGACATACAATTACTGCGCACGGATCTGGATCAGGTGGTTGCACGCCTGGCTACACGGGGTTACGCCTTCGATGCGGCAGCTTTCCGGGCGCTTGAAGAAGAACGCAAATCCGTTCAGGTGCGCACCCAGTCCCTGCAGGCCGAGCGCAATCAGGCTTCCAAGGCCATTGGCCAAGTAAAGGCTCGCGGCGAAGACAGCAGCGCCCTGATGGAGGACGTGACCCGCATCAATGAAATGCTGAAAGCCCATGAAGCCCAGTTGCAGGAAATCCAGTCACGCATGGAATCCCTGCTGCTTGAATTGCCAAACCTGCCCAATGCCTCTGTCCCGGTGGGCAAATCCGAGGCGGACAATGTGGAGCTGCGCCGGGTGGGAACTCCCCGCACTTTCGATTTTCCTGTACGGGACCATGTGGATGTGGGTGAAGGGCTGGGGCTGCTGGACTTCGAAACCGCGAGCAAACTCTCAGGAGCGCGCTTTTCACTCCTGAAGGGGGAGCTGTCCCAGCTGCACCGCGCCCTGGCCCAATTCATGCTGGATACCCATACGCGGGATCACGGCTATACCGAAATGTACGTTCCATACATGGTCAACGCGGAAACATTGCGCGGTACGGGCCAGTTGCCAAAATTCGAAGCCGACCTTTTTTCGGTGCCGCGCGGCGACCAGGGCCGGCATTACCTGATTCCCACTGCTGAAGTGCCCTTGACGAATGTGGTGCGCGACGTGATCCTGAAGGAGGATGACCTGCCCTTGCGGATGACGGCACACACGCCCTGCTTCCGTTCCGAAGCGGGCTCCTATGGAAAGGATGTGCGGGGCCTGATCCGGCAGCACCAGTTCGACAAGGTGGAACTGGTGCAAGTGGTCCATCCTGAACAGTCCTATGCCGCGCTGGAGGAGCTGACCGGACATGCCGAGCGGATTTTGCAGCTGCTCGAGCTGCCTTACCGCGTGATTGTGCTGTGTACCGGGGACATGGGGGCAGGCTCCAGCAAAACCTACGACATCGAAGTCTGGTTGCCAGCCCAGAACACCTATCGTGAAATTTCGTCCTGCAGCAACTGTGAAAGTTTCCAGTCGCGGCGCATGCAGGCCCGCTTCCGAAACAGCAAAACCGGAAAAACCGAACTCGTGCATACCCTCAACGGTTCGGGCATTGCCGTGGGCCGTGCACTGGTGGCCATCCTGGAAAATTTCCAGCAGGCAGACGGCAGCGTCTCCGTGCCCAAGGTGCTGCAGCCTTACATGAGCGGTAAGACCGCCATTGGCCGGCGCGCCTAAGGGCTGCCGATCAGCGCCAGGCCAGCAGCGTTTCTTCCCAGCGGATGGTAAGGCTTCTCGAAGCGCGCCAGGATATCGTAATAACTGCGTACGTTCTCCACGAAAATCACCGGCTCTCCGCCCCGCGCAAAGCCCGCCCGCGTGGTGTTGTACACCTCGGGGGTGCTGAGCAGCGGCAGCATCCGCTTTACGTCGCTCCATGAATCCGGGTTGAGTCGGTTGCGCTGGGCCAGGATGCGGGCATCTTCAAGGTGGGCAAAACCGACGTTGTAGGAAGCCAGCGCCATCCAGGTGCGATCCGGTTCTGGCACCCTGGCCGGAACCATCTCCCTCAGTTGCTGCAGGTAACGCGCGGCCGCCGGTATGGCTTCCCTGGGGTCCAGGCGGTTCGTGACATGCAGGCGGTCTGCGGTGTCCGCCGTCAGCATCATGATGCCGCGCACTCCGGTGGGGGAGACGGCTTCGTTGTCCCATTGGGATTCCTGATAGGCCATGGCTGCAATCAGGCGCCAGTCCAGGCTGGTGACTTCCTGGGCCCGTTTGAAGACGGGGGCGAAGTGGGGTAGCCGAGATACCATTTTCTGTAGAAAAGCGCTCGAGTCTTCGTGGTCGAGGGCGTTGATGTGCCCGTAATAGAGTTCCACCATGCGTGACAGGCCGCCTGAGCGACTCAGGGATTGGAAGAAATTTCGCGCAGCCTGGACCAGGGGAGCCTCGCGGTCTTTTGGAAATGCCCAGGCGACGGGTTCGCTCGGCCCCATATCAAATGCCACGCCCAGGTCGGGGTAATAGTTTTGGGCGATCGCCACGGTGTTTGAATCGCTGAGGGCATACTGGGTTCTGCCCTCGAACACCTGCTGCAGCAGGTCCAGGTCCACGTCGCCACGGGGAAATGCCTTCCAGGTCAGCGCCGGATACTGATTGCGCAGTTTTTCCAGGATGGCCAGATGCACTGGATCAGGTACCACGCCCAGGCGTTTTCCCACCAGATCTGCCGGGCTCTGGGGTGCTGGCGTCAGGGTTGCGTTGAACACGATCTGGGGACGGCTGTGCTGGTAGGGCACGGTGAATTCAAAGCGCTGGGAAAGCTGTGGTGAGACATGAACGGAAGCAGCGGCAAGGTGGGCGCGCTGGGTGCTGACCGCCTTCAGGACCTGGTCGAGGTTGTCCAGTACCAGGAATCGCACCGGCTTTCCCAGGTACTCGCCAAACTTGAGTGCGAGGTCATGTTCTAGGCCGACGGTTCGCCCGTCTGGCTGCGTCAGGTAAGTGGTGGGACCCAGGCGAGTGGCCACCACGAGTTCCGTCATGGATTCGAGGCTGGTCACCGGCGGCAGGATGGGCGCTTCCGACAGGATGATGGCGCCGTCCCTCCCGGTAGTCCGGAAATAGGACCACAGGACGATGGCAACCAGCAGCGCGAGCAGCGTGACGAAGGCCCGTTCCGGGCGGTTGAGGAACACGCGCAGCAGCAGGTGGCCGACAGTTCGGGGAGATCGCTGTGTTACCATCCGTGTCTGATCGATCAGGGTTGTTGATGATGGGGCGTTGCATCGCTATTTTACCGGCTGGCGGTACGGGTTCCCGTTTTGGTGCCGCTTGCCCCAAGCAGTTTACCTTGCTTCTCGGGCAGCCGTTGCTGGTTCATTCCATTCAGACCTTGTTGAAGGATCCCCGCGTCGAGGCCATCCATGTGGTGGTATCACCCGAATATGAAACATTCCTGGATTGCAGCCCGTGGCAGGGCCGTGTCACGCTGATGCCGTGCGCCGGGCCAAGCCGTGCACAGACGGTACGGCAGGCACTCGATGTCCTGGCACCGACCCTGGCGCAAGACGACTGGATTCTCGTCCATGACGCTGCCCGGCCGTGTCTTTCAGTAGCAGCCCTGCAACGATTGCTTGACGGATTGTGGAGCGATCCCGTGGGCGGCCTGCTGGCAGTACCCGTGGCCGATACCCTCAAACAGTCCGGAGCGGACGGCCGGGTGCGCAAGACGGTTGACCGCAGCGGTTTGTGGGCCGCACAGACTCCGCAGATGTTCCGTTCGGGAATCCTGCACGCAGCGCTGCGGCAGGCAACCAATCCCACGGACGAATCGGCGGCCGTTGAAGGATTGGGCCACTCGCCCCGGTTGGTGCAGGGCGAGCCGGCCAATATCAAGGTGACGTATCCGGAAGACCTGCTGTATGCCCAATGGGTGCTTGAAAGCAGGATTTCGGCGAAGGAGGAAAAAACGTGAGAATTGGTCAGGGATTTGACGTTCATGCGTTGGTGCCGGGACGAAAACTGATCGTTGGTGGGGTGGACATTCCTCATCCGTTGGGCCTGGAAGGGCACTCCGATGCGGACGTGCTGCTGCATGCCGTGTGTGATGCGCTGCTGGGTGCTGCAGCCTTGGGCGATATCGGGCGCCATTTTCCTGACAGCAATCCGGCCTATCGGGGTGCAGACAGCCGGGTGCTGCTGAGGACAGTGGTTCAACGAGTGCGGGAAGCCGGTTTTGTGGCTGTCAATGTGGATGCCACGATCATCGCACAGGCGCCGCGCATGTCGCCGCATATCCCGGCCATGGTGGACAACATCGCTGCGGATCTCGAGTTGCCGGTCTCCGCCGTCAACGTCAAGGCCACCACCACCGAACGCCTGGGATTTTCAGGCCGCGGGGAGGGGATTGCGGCCCAGGCTGTTTGCCTGGTCACGACCTGCTCTCAGTAGGGAAATTTCGCTTCGGGTTTTATTTTCAGGATCTGCTGCTTGAAATCGCGCTGGATGCGCGCCAGCGCATCGGCACTATCCGCTTCAAAGCGCAGAACGATCACCGGGGTGGTGTTGCTTGATCGCGCCAGTCCAAAGCCGTCTGCGTATTCGACGCGCACGCCGTCGAGAGTGATGATGTCCCGGGCGCCGGGAAACTCTCCGGACTGCTGCAGCTGGGCAATGATGGAAAAGTTTTCTCCCTCGCTCAACCGGATCTGCAGTTCGGGCGTGGTGACGGCATCGGGCAGATCATTCAGCGTCCGGTCCACATCGGGAACCCGGCTCAGTATTTCAAGCAGGCGGGCTCCCGCATAAAGTCCGTCGTCAAAGCCGTACCAACGTTCCTTGAAGAAGGTATGGCCGCTCATCTCGCCGGCGAGCAATGCGCCGGTTTCCTTCATCTTGGCCTTGATCAGGGAATGCCCTGTTTTCCAGAGAGTGGGCTTTCCTCCGCGTTCGCGGATCCAGGGAAACAGGTTGCGCGTGCACTTCACGTCGAAAATGATTTCGGCACCCGGATTCCGGGACAGGATATCGTCAGCAAAGAGCATGAGCTGGCGATCGGGATAAATGATCTGTCCATCGCGAGTGACCACTCCCAGACGGTCGCCATCACCGTCGAAGGCCAGCCCGATTTCTCCGGCGCCGGCAGCCAGGGCTGCCTGCAGGTCCTTCAGATTTTCGGGTTGGGAGGGGTCGGGATGGTGATTGGGAAAATGTCCGTCCACTTCGCAGAACAGTTCGGTGACCGTGCATCCGAGTTTGCGAAAGAGCGTGGGTGCGAATCGACCCGGAATGCCGTTACCGCAATCGATTGCCACGCGCATGGGGCGCGCCAGTGAAACGCCGGTTATCACGCGTTCAAGGTACCGCTCTGCCACATCGGCTTCGCGGTAGCCGCCGTCGCCCTGGGTGAGCCGACCCGATTGCAGGCGCTCGTGCAAGGCCAGGATGGATTCGCCCGAAAGGGTGTCCCCACCCAGCACCATTTTGAGGCCATTGTATTCCGGTGGATTGTGCGATCCCGTCACCATGACACCGGAAGATGCCGCCAGTTCGTGCGCTGCGAAATACAGCATTGGGGTGGTGACCATTCCCACATCGAGCACGTCCACGCCGCTGCTGCGGATTCCCGCCGAAAGCGCCTGGCTCAAGGCAGGCCCGGAAAGACGCCCGTCACGGCCGATGGCAATGACTGAAAGTCCCCGTGCACGGGCTTCCGAGCCGATGGCCTGTCCGATCGCCGCAACGCCTTCTGTGGTGAGGGTGCGATCGACAATGCCGCGAATGTCATACGCTTTGAAAATTTCTCGCGGTGGAATCGTCGACATGGGGATGTTCCTTGATTCAGAAAACTGATGAGAGGCGCAAGACCAGCGTGTGTGCCGGAGCGCCCTGATTCATACCGTACAGGAATGCCGTGCTGTATTCCAGGGTTTTATCATGCCCCACGTGAAATTCGCCCGAAAAACCTGGGCCCAGCTGGTTGGAGTTGTCTGCCGGCCGATAGTAGGCTTCGATGCCGGGCACAAAGGAATCTTCAAGTTTGTAGCCGGCCATGTAGGTGGCACGGAAATTGAACTTGCCCACCAGGTCCACCCCCACCACTTTTTCCCAGATCAGGTTGAGCTTCTGGTGCGTGGTTTCTGTTTCCTTTTCGATCAGGGGGCCCACTTCCACTGAATTGGAAAGCTGGTTGGGGGTATTGCGCACATAGGCCACCAGCATGCCCACATCGGCCCAGTACTCGTTGGTTTTTGTGAACTGGAAGAAGTTTTCCCATTCCACCCCACCCACATGAGTTCCCGTGACCGGACCGTAGTTGACAGGGCCATTGTAGAGTTCCGTTTTCCACCAGCTGAGCGGACTGTAGGCAAGCGCCACACCGAAAATGCCGCTGCGGTCGAGGGCAGGATCGGCATCGCGCGTGTTGAACCCGCGCATTTCAACTTCGTATTCGCCCTGGGTGATGCGCGGCGAATAGACGATGTAATCGTCTCCGGCCGAGGCCGTCAACGGCAGGAACGGCATGATGCCAAAGGCGGCGAAGGCTTTCGAGAGGCGGGAAGGGGAGAACGGATTTCTGGGGGCCAGGTTCTTGTTGGTCATGAAAGTTCTCATTACGGGATTGTCAGGGGGCAATCTCAGGTTGACATTCTGAACGATACGACGGCTCAAGTGAAGCGCCTTCCGGCGCTGTGAAAAAGGCCATCAGGCGTGCAGGCATCCAGTGCAGTTGCCCCGGAAAGCGTCCCGATACAAATCCCACGTGGCCCCCGCGCTCCGGAAAATCGGTCACGATGGCCGGGCTGCAGGCCGCAGGTCCGGGCAAGGCTTCGTGCGGCACGAATGGATCATCAAGGGCGTTGACCAGCAGGGTGGGTACGTCGATGCGGGGCAGCCAGGGTCCGCTGCTGCAGCGGGCCCAGTAGTCATGGGCGTCTGCAAACCCGTGAATGGGGGCCATGAAATGATCATCGAATTCCTGCATGGTGCGGGCCCGAAGGGTGCCATTCAAGTCGAATTGTCCGGGAAACTGCCGGGCTTTGGCCAAGGCCTTGGGTTTCAGGGTGGACAGGAAATGACGGGTGTAGACACGGTTGAACCCGCGAGACAAATGCTCGGCGACGGCGCGCAGGTCGAAGGGGGTGCCGATGGCGGCTGTCCGGTGCACCAGCATGCTGGCTGCTGGCCCCTGTTCTCCAAGCCATTTCAGCAGCATGTTGCCGCCCAGCGATACACCGGCGGCGAAGCGGGGCACTGCGGGATGGCGGTCCCGGCCGCGAGTGAGGATCCAGTGGATTTCTTCGCTGTCTCCCGCATGATAAATGCGGGCCTTCAGGTTCATTTCCCCGCTGCAGCTTCTGAAATTTGGTGCGAGCACATGCCAGCCACAGGCTGATGCCGCACAGGCAAGGGCGCGCAGGTAGCGTGACCGGGTGCTTCCTTCCAGGCCGTGGAAGAGCGTCAGCAGGGGGGCCTGCGGCTGTCCCTGAAGCAAATCCACATCAATGAAATCCCCATCCGGGGTGGGCCAGCGTTCACGAATCCAGGGCGGGTTGTGGGTGGGGGCTGCCAGTGCGCCATACAGGGTTTGCGCATGCCGGTGCATGAGCCACCAGGGGGCACGGAAAGCGGGAAGCGGGGTCATGAAAAGAGCCATGGCCGGCAAAAAAGCGATATTATGGCGCGTATTTCAAACATCGTCCCATCTGCTTCCTGCGATCGAACCCAACGGTACATGACCCGTCCCACCTGCATTCACATCCACCTCGATCGGCTGGTCCACAATTTCCACATCGCGCGCCAATTGCATGGCGGTCGCGTGTTGGCCGTGGTCAAGGCCAATGCCTACGGCCATGGCGACGTGGCCTGTGCACAAGCGCTTGCGCCCTTTGCCGACGGCTTTGCCGTGGCTTCCGTGCAGGAGGCGCTGAGGCTGCGTGAAGCCGGGATCGGCAACCGCATCGTCCTGCTGGAAGGAATTTTCGATGCCGCCGAAATGGAGGTGGTCGCTTCCCAAGGCCTGATTCCGGTGATTCACGACTTCTGGCAGATTGACGCGTTGCAGCGACTCCCCGAGGGGGCGGCCATCCCGGCCTGGCTCAAGCTTGATACCGGCATGCACCGCCTCGGATTCATGCCCGAAATGGCACTCCGGGCCTACGACGCGCTGGAGCGCTGTGGAAAGCTTTCCGGCCTCACCCTCATGACGCATTTTGCCAATGCCGACCTTGCAACGACCGGTGCGCTGGACGAGCCCCTGCGCCGCTTCCACCAGATCCAGCAAGGCTTTCCCCCCCTGGAGACCAGCCTGTGCAATTCCGGCGCCCTGCTGGGGCACCCGCAAGCCCATGGCGACTGGGCGCGCCCCGGCTTGATGCTCTATGGGGTTGATCCAGCCGAACCTTCCATTCCCGCACGCGCAGCCCTGCAGCCCGTGATGCGCTTCGTTTCTGAAATTTCGGCCGTGCGCACCATCGCTCCCGGAGAAGCCGTGGGTTACGGCAGTCGCTTTCGCGCGACGCGGCCCACACGGGTGGGGGTAGTGCCTTGCGGCTATGCCGACGGATATCCGCGTGGTGCATCCGATGGCACGCCGGTTGGTGTGGGAGACGGGATTGCGCCGCTCATCGGTTGCGTGTCCATGGACATGATCACCGTGGACCTCACCGACCTGCCAGCCGCCCAACTGGGAACGCCGGTCGAACTGTGGGGCGAGCGCGTCGCCGTGAGCACCGTGGCCTCCAGGGCAGGGACCGTGGCTTACGAACTGCTGTGCCAGGCCCGGCGTGCCCAGATCCTGATTCATCCCCCACTGCATTCCTGAACGTCAAAATCCTCGCGCTGTTCGCGAAGGCACGCGCTTTTCCCGGAGGTAGCATGCCTCCATGACGACTGCCCTCAATATCCATTTGCTTCAAATGCTCGACGATGCACTGGCGAAGCTCTCTCCCTTGCTGGGTGACGCTGCCGTTCGGGAAATCATGGTGAATGGTGAGGACAACGTATGGATTGAGCGTGCAGGAAGGCTGGAGCGGCATGCGGTCTCCTTTTCCGGAAGGGAGGCGGGGAATGCCATTCGCATATTGGCGGCACTGGCAGATCGGGAAGTCGGCACTGGCCATGGTGTGCTGCTTGACGCGTCATTTTCCGGCCTTCGTGTGTCCGCAGTGATGTTTCCGGTGGCGACACGAGGACATGCCTTGTGTATCCGCAAGCATGCTGGCGTGTCCAGCTGTCTGGAAGATTATGCGCCGGACGAGCCAAGCCGTTACCTCCCTGACGTCGCTGCCGGTCCCTCTCCTGAATTTCAACTGCCAGGGCGTCTCGAAATCATCGTCCGGCAATGGGTTGAGTCCAAAAAAAACGTGCTGGTGAGCGGAGGGACCAGCACCGGAAAAACCACGTTTCTCAATGCGATGATCCGGGCCATGCCACCTGTTGAACGGTTGGTGGTCATTGAGGATACGCGTGAGCTGATCGTGGAGCTTCCCAATTTTGTCTCCTTTGAAGCCCACGAAGGGCATGGCGTCACGGTTCGTGAGCTAGTGCGACAAACCCTCCGCTTTCGCCCGGACCGTATCGTGGTTGGCGAAGTGCGGGGAGGGGAAGCGTTTGATCTGCTACAGGCCATGAATACCGGGCATGCGGGCTGCCTGGGTACATTGCATGCCAACAGTGCACAGGATGCCTTGTATCGCCTGGAACAAATGGTCATGCAAAGCGGTATCGACTGGCCTTCGTCTTCCATCGCGCGGCAGATCGCGGGCTGCATCGATGGGGTGATTCACCTGGGGCGAGTCGGGGGCGCAAGGCGCATCGTGGATGTGGTTCAGGTAAAGGGGCATCAGGATGGGGCGTATCAGACGCATTCCTTGCTGCAGGGCGGCTGACTTGAGACGGACAAGGAAAAGATTGCCTCTGGTTTGGCTGGTGGCAGGGCTTGTTCTGCTATTGCCGGTTTCCGCGCTGGCCCTGTACACGCCGATGCCATGGGAAGGTCCGATCTGCGCGGTTGCAAGCAGCCTGAAAGGGCAGGTGGCCGTGGTGTTGTCCGTGGTGGCCACGATCATGATCGGGATCATGTTCATGTACGCAGAAACAGGCGGAATCGTGGCGCGCATTGCCAGTTGGCTGCTTGGCATGTCTTGCGCATTGTCGGTGGTGAGCATCATCACGGCGCTGTTTCCGGGCGTGACCATGCCGGGCTGCCTATGAACGAGGTTTTTCCGGAAAAGCGCCATACGCCGGTATACCGCTCGCTTGTGGAACCGCTCCTGATTGCCGGTGTCGAGAAGCCATTTGCAATCGTCAACGCCACACTGGCCATTGCCATGGTGGGTGATCTTCACCTGTATGGCTGGCTTCCGCTTTCAGTTCTGGCTCACCTGGTTTTGCGACGAATCACGCAGGACGATCCCTTTACCCGGCAGATCTATGTCAAATACAACCGGCAGCCAGAAAGCTATGACCCCTGGGTGCATGTGCGAGGCCGCCGGGGCCAGCGTCCTGAAGGGTTTGGGAGAAACATGACATGTTGAACCTCAGGCGCGCTGCCCTTGAATTTGACTCCAGGTCGCGTGGGCTTGGGGAAATATTGCCCTGGCTGGTGCAAATAACGCCTGGGCTGGTTCTCAACAAGGATGGCGGGCTGCTGGCCTGTTTTCAGGTGGGAGGCATGCGTTCGGAAGGTTGCGATGACCTCGCCATTGATCGGGGCGCAGATATCTTTGAGCAGGCCTTGCGCAACCTCGATTGTCGCTTCACGACCTGGTCAACGGTGTTGCGGCGTGAATTCCGGGGATATCCGTCCGGCCGTTTTTCCAACCCGGGAAGCGCCGAGATTGACAACCTTTATCGGCAGGACACAGGTCAGCAACCCCGATACGTCAACCGTCATTTTGTCAGTATCCTTTTTTCCGTAGACGGTAATCGCGATGGCTTCATGGGTGCGCTCGCCCAGGCTGCCAGCGAAGGGGACGGATCGCTGGCCAGACGCCTGTGGGGGACAGTTGTACGTCACCTTTCCGAAGGGCGGGCATTTCATCACGACGAAACGCTGCTGCGAAAACGGATTGATCGCTTTGAAGAGTTGCTGGGGCAGTTTTACGAAACCGTGCATTCCCTTCGCCCCTTCAGGCTTGAAGGTCCGGAGTTGTGTGCTTTCCTGCATGAGGCCACGAGCCCGGCAACGGCAAGCCAGGACATTTCCCCACGGGTTCCGGCGCAGGGTTATCTGGATGCGGCTCTGGGCGAAGACCGGGTCGTGGTGGCGGGCGACCATGTGCGTTTCGAAGGGGCTACCTCGGTTTGCTACGGTGCGGCGCTTGCCATAAAAGCCTGGCCTGGGTCGACCTTCCCCGGCATGCTGGATGCCATTCTTGCGGCTCCGGCAGAACTCACCCTGTCCCAGGTGTTCCGCTTCGTGGATTCCGAGGAGGCGAAGCGCTACATCAAGAATGTCCAAAGATTCCATCTCAATCTGCAGAAGTCGCTTTTCAGCTACGTACGGGAAGCGCTGTCCGGTGAAGAGAGTGTCGTGCGCGATACCGGCAGGGCGGTTTCTGCGGAAGATGCTCGTCAGGCCCTGACTGACATGGCAGGCTCGCAACGGCATTTCGGCTACCTCAACCTCACGGTCCTGGTGCTTGCTCCCGCGCGCGACACGCTCGAAGAAAAACTCAGTGCCGTGGCCACGGGAATCAGAGCTCAGGGGTTTCTGTTGCTGAGGGAACGACTGCATCTCAACTCCGCCTGGTCTGGAACCTTGCCGGGTCAGTGGGGAGAACTGGTGCGCTGGCATTTCGTCAGCACTGCCAACTGGGCCGACCTTTGTCCGATACGCTCGGCAGGCGTGGGCGCTAGCGAGAACAGTTATTTGTCCCAGCAGACAGGCCGGACATCGCCTGCCCTGTCTCTGTTTTCCACGGCATCGGGCAATCCCTATCATTTCAATTTCCATTATCGGGACCTGGCACATGCTTTCGTGGTCGGGCCTTCCCGCAGCGGCAAGTCAGTTTGGGTCAATTTTCTGATCAGCCAGTTCCAGAAGTACCAGCCCGTCCGCACCGTCATCTTCGACAAGGATCGCTCCTGCCGGATTCCAACGCTGCTGCAGGGCGGACAATGCCTTGAACCGGGCCATGAAGACCTGCGGCTCAATCCGCTCGTGCTGGTGCGGGATCCGATACACCTGCCATGGCTGGCACGCTGGCTGGAAATTCTGCTGACGGCTCGGGGAAGGCGTCTGACCTCAGCCGAAGGGGTGGCTGTCGGGGAAGCCTTGTCCGGGCTTTCCGCCTTGTCTCCCGGTCTGCATCGCCTCAAAAGCCTGCACGGACTGCTGCCGCGGGCACTGCGTGGGGAACTGGAGCCTTGGATTTCCGGGGGGGCGCTGGGAGGTTATTTCGACCATGCGGAGGACGGGTTTTCGCTGTCTGATTTCACCTGCATCGAAATGGGCACTGTGCTGAGGGACGAACGGGTGACCCGGGCATTTCTGGAGTATGCCTTTTATCGGGTGGAGCAGGTCCTGGCTTCTGCCACGGGGGTACCTACACTGATTTATGTGGAAGAAGCCTGGTTCATGTTGTCTGATCCCTATTTTTCCAACCGGATTCGGGATTGGCTCAAAACCATCCCCAAAAAACTGGGTTCCCTGGTGTTGGCCACGCAATCCCTGGATGATTTTTCCAGGTCCGATATTTTTTCCACCATTGCCGACAACATCCCGACCCGCATCTTCCTTCCCAACAGGCAAGCCAGGGTTCATCGGGATCTTTATCGGAGCCAGTTTGGATTGAACGATGCGCAGATTTCGCGCATCGAGCAGGCACAGGACAAATGCCATTACTACGTGAATACGCCGGATGACAGCCATCTGCTTGAAGTGCGCTTTTCGCCCCGGCTGCTTGCGTGGCTTCGATCGGATGCAAAGGCACAGGCCTTGTTTGAGCAGCACCGACTGTCCGGCAAGGCGGGGTGGGTGGAAGCGTATCTGTCTGCTATGGGGGCAGAGTCATGAATTGGCGCCGCCATGGGCGGTGGTTGATTGGCATGGTTCCGGCGTTTTGTTGCGTTGTGGCCTTTGCCGGAGGCGGAGGAGCCATGGGTACCATTGTGTACGACCCCACCAATCATGCCGAAACTGCAGTGACCGCAGCCAACGCGGTTCGCCAGACAGCCCAGCAGGTGCAAGCCTATGCCCTCCAGTTCCAGCAATACCTCAATGAACTGGAACAGTTGAAAAAGCTTCCGCAGGATACCCTGAACCAGGTATTGCAGCCGTATGCCGATCAGATGGCAGCCGTGCAGTCCCTTTCCCAGACCCTGGGCAATACGCTGGGGCAGATTCAGGATCTGCAGAACATGTTCACCACTCAGTTCAGGCAGATGGCGGCCATGGGGGTCACTCCCAACCAGTATCTGGATCGTGAAATGCAGATTGCACAGTATCGGGGGCAGGGCGTGAGCACGGTTTTCCAGAATGAAGTGGCAACCCTGCAGTCGGTCAACGATTCCTATGCCCGCATCCGCATGTTGCAGGATCAGATTCCCGCCAGCGCCGGCCTGCAGCAGAGTTTTCAGACCGTCAACCAGCACCTCAATCTGTTGGCAGGGCAAAACGCGCAGTTGATTGGCCTGGTGGCCAGTCACCAGGCCAATGCCTCAGCCCGCCTTCAGGATGAAGCGGGTGCCGAAGCCATGGCAGGCGAAATCCTGCAGAAACGACTGCAGGACGATGCACTGAAAGTCCAGCAGCTTCACCAGCAACTGCGTGAACAGGAATCGACGCTGGGGTGGGGCGTATTGAGCGGCAGCCATTGACCAGTCCCATGATCAGCCTGAGCCCATCCATCATCGACCGGTTTTCCCAGTCCTTTCTGGAAGGAGGAAGGAGCCTGCATGGCAACCTTTCGGGGGTGGCGGACAGCCTTTACGGTTCGCTGCTGTTGCTTACTTTCAGCTGGTTCGGCATCAACGCATTGCTGGAATCCATGATGGGGGAAAATCTCGGAAAAGTGCTGTCACGTCTGATCCGTTTTCTCTTCCTGTCAGGCCTTGTGGCCTGGTTTCTCCAGGCGTACGACTTTGTATTTTATGAAGGGGTGTACAAGGGGTGCGATGCGGTTGCGGCTGCGATTGCTGGCCCGGGAGGAAGCAGCCAAGGTTTTGCTACTGCCTGGAGTGTTTTCACAGACATCATCGTGACAGTATGGGATGCGGTAGCCGGCAGCCCTGCACGCTATCTCAATGGGGCAAGCCCCCTGTCCTGGGCTTTCTGGGGTGCCTTCGGCGGATGGATGATGACAGTCGCCCTGCTGTTCCTCGCGCTTTGTGTGTTCATTCTGGCATTGGCGATCCTGGCGGTGATTTATGTCATGAGCAATGCCCTGGCCGGCCTGGCCTTGGCACTGGGGCCTTTCTTCATTCCCTGGCTGCTGTGGGATGTCACCAAGGATTTCTTCATGGCCTGGGTCCGATTCCTTTTTATCGCCTGCTTTTACCGGGTGGTGTCGGTGGCGGTCCTGGTCATGTCAAAACCGGTGTTCGCCATGTTGCACCAATGGATGACAGACAATGCGGCCGTCATGACGGGAGCATCCCCTTCCGATTCCATGGCGCTGGCTGTGCTGCTTGTCATCACAGGTTCGATCATGGCTTACCTGATGAGCCATGTTCCGCAAATTTCTGCAGCACTGATCGGACATGCCCGGGTGGATACGGGTTTTGCCACCCAGTCCAGCCGGGCCATCCAGAGCCGGGTGTCCAAAGCCAATGACTGGATGGGCAGGCGCCTGCGCGATTATGCCCGCAGCGCCGAGCGGGGTGCCGCAAGATCGTGAATCTGCCACCCCTGCCGGGCTTGACTCCGGGACAGAAGCAGCAGCTGTTTCAGGCGCTGGGTGAACGGGCCGCACTCAACGCGGAAGACAAGGACCGCTATCCCGTCCCTGAACTGCTGGTCCGGTCACTGTCCGGGCAGGCTTGGTGGGCGCTGATGCAGGAGCTCTTTGATCATCCCCTGAAAACCTTGGTGGGGCTTGCGGCCACCCTCACTTACCCGCTGTGGTGGATTGTCCATTGCGTGCAGCGCTGGTTTTAGTTTTCCGTCGCAGTCGGTATGATGTTTTTCCCATGGACAGCACGGATCTGGACGTACTCAAAACGATTGCGCTCTGGCAGGCTGAGGGTGCTTCAATCACGTTGGCAACCCTGGTCAAAACCTGGGGTTCGGCCCCGCGCCCAGTGGGATCCCTGCTGGCCCTGACGCGCGATGGCCGGCTGGTGGGTTCCCTCTCGGGGGGGTGCATCGAAGACGACCTGCTGGAGCAGGTGCGCACCCGCACCATCAGCCTTCCTGAAAAGATTTCCTACGGCATCAGCACCGAACAGGCCAGTCGCTTTGGCCTGCCCTGCGGTGGTGAGCTGGAATTGATCCTTGAACCGCTGCATGCGCAAAGCGCCGTGAAGGAACTGCTGGTTGCTTTGTCGCAGAACGCCATCGTGGCGCGCGAGCTGGATTTGTCCACTGGAATGGCCCGCATCGTGCCGGCCGATGCTGCCGCCAATCTGACGGTCACGGAGCACCTGCTGCGTTCGGTACACGGGCCGCGCTGGCGGTTGCTCATCATCGGAGCCGGCCAGCTCAGCCGCTATCTTTCCGAGATGGCGCTGGCACTTGATTACCAGGTGCTGCTGTGCGACCCGCGGGCCGAGTTCCGAAAATCCTGGCCCGTGCATCTGCCTGAGGTGGATTCCAGCATGCCGGACGATTTTGTGGCCGCGCAGAAACCCGACCCCCATACCGCCATCGTGGCCTTGACCCATGACCCAAAGCAGGATGACCTCGCGTTGCTGGAAGCCCTGAAATCCCGGGCTTTTTACGTGGGGGCCATCGGCTCCAAGGCCAACCAGGCCAAGCGGCGCGAGAGGCTCTCGCTGTTTGATCTCACGCCCGAACAGATTGGCGCCTTGCATGGCCCGGCCGGCCTTCCCATTGGCAGCCGCACCCCGCCGGAAATGGCCATCTCCATCCTGGCCGAGATCACGGCCATACGTCACGGTGCCATGCCCTCCCTGTCTGCGGCACAGACAACGCCGCCATGATCGCCGGCATACTGCTGGCGGCTGGGCGCAGCACGCGTTTTGGCAGCGACAAGCTCCTCCACGCTGAACCCCAGGGACAGCCGCTGGCCTTGCAGGCAGCACAGGCCTTCGTCTCCCTGGAGCGGACCCTGGCGGTCATTCCAGCTGGGAGCGGGCGGCTGCGCGCACTGTTTGAAAGCATTGGCTTTCCCGTGACAGAAGTGGCCGGAACGGCGGCGTTGTCGCGCAGCCTGAAGGCTGGCCTGGAGGCCACCGCCCAGGCTGGTGGATGGATTGTGGGGCTGGCGGACATGCCCAGCGTGCGGCCGTCGACCGTGGCAGCCATCCGACGCGCGCTGGAGCAGGGAGCGGACATCGTGGTTTGCCGGCATGAAGGCCGGCGCGGCAATCCGGTGGGTTTTTCGAAAAACATGAAAACGGCCCTGCTGGCGCTGGAAGGAGACCAGGGCGCACGCCAGTTGCTGTCGGAACGTTCATCCTTGGTTCACTGGCTCGAAGTGGATGACCCGGGCATCCTGCTCGACATCGATGCGCCGGCGGACTGGGCGCGCTTCGCGGCTAGTTTTTCCAGACACCCATGACCTGAACCGGCTGCAGTTCTTCCAGGCAGCGCAGGTGGCCCAGGGGGCATTCGCGTTTGAAGCAGGGGCTGCAGGGCAGATTCAGGCTGACCACGTGGGCCTGCTGCGACAGCGGGGGGGTAAAGCGCGGACTGGACGACCCGAATACGGCCACCATGGGCCGGTCCAGTGCGGCGGCCACATGCATCAATCCGGAGTCGTTGCTGATCACCCGTTGGGCCGCTGCCATCAAATCAACGGCTTCGGACAGCTGGGTCGAGCCGCACAGATTGCGAACAGGCCCCGAAGCAGCTGCAACAATGGCTTCACCCACGGGCCGGTCCTTGCCGGAACCCAGCAGCCACACCTGAAAACCTTCTTCTGTGAGCTGGCTGGCAGCTTGCGCAAAATGGCGCACGGGCCAGCGCTTGGCCGGACCGTATTCGGCCCCAGGGCAGAGCACCGCCACCGGCTGCCCAAGCGAAAGTCCCAGGCGTGCCAGGGTCGCCGCCTGGGCTGACAGGTCGGGAACAAGTCGTGGCTGCGGCACCGGTTTTTCAAGAGGGGTTCCTGCCGGCTGCGCCAGGGCGGCAAAGCGTTCCACCATGAGCGGCAAGGCCTGGCGGTCCAGAGGGCGTGCATCGTTGAGCAGCCACTGCCTCATTTCTCCCACATAGCCCGTGCGCCGGGGAATCCGGGCAAACCAGGGAATCAATGCAGACTTGAGGGAATTGGGAAGCACCACGGCCTGGTCATAGCCAGCGGCCTCAAGCTGACGCCCCAGGCGGTAGCGCGCTCCCAGGGCCAGCTCCCCATGCTTGAACGGGTTGTCCAGAACTCGGGCCACTTCCGGCATGCGCTGCAACACCCCATGGGTCCAGATGGGAGCCAGCACGTGGATTTCCAGTCCGGGGTTGCTCCGCAGCAGGGCGGAGAGCATCGGTTGCGACAGGACGGCATCGCCCACCCAGGCGGCGCCGATGACGAGGACCTTGCTCAATGAGCGTGGCGACCGGCGCCTTTGGCCAGGATGTAACGGGTGCCGCAATAGGGGCATTGCACCGTGCCGGTAAGCGTCACGTCCAGAAACACCCGGGGATGGGTGTTCCAGAGTTTGACGGAAGGCAGCGGGCAGTGCAGTGGCAGATCCTCATCCGTGACTTCCACGGCTTTCTGGTTCAGTTCCGAAACGTTAGACATCTCAGCCTCCAACAACAGTGAGCCAGTTATGATGGTGGGTCGCACGCCCCTTGACGCAATCAAAGTAGAGGGATTGCAGGCGGGTGGTGACGGGGCCGCGGTGACCCGCGCCGATGATGCGGCGGTCCACTTCCCGGATGGGTGTGACTTCGGCCGCAGTGCCGGTAAAGAAGGCTTCGTCGGCGCTGTAGAGTTCGTCGCGTGAAATCCGACGCTCCTGCACGGAAAGGCCCGTTTCGGCCGCAAGCTGGATGATGCAGTCGCGTGTGATGCCTTCCAGCGCGCTCGAGAGATCCGGCGTGTGCAGGGTGCCGTGCTTGACGATGAAAATGTTCTCGCCCGAACCTTCCGCCACAAAGCCATCCACGTCCAGCAGCAGGGCTTCGTCGTAGCCGTCGGCCGTGGCTTCGTTGTTGGCCAGGATCGAGTTCATGTAATTGCCGCTGGCCTTGGCCTTACACATGGTGATGTTGGGGTGGTGGCGGGTGTAGGACGACGTTTTTACCCGGATGCCCTGTTCCAGGGCCTGTTCGCCAAGATAGGCTCCCCAGGGCCAGGCAGCGACGGCCACGTGCGTTTTGGCGCCCTTGGGGGAGACCCCCATTTTTTCCGAGCCCAGGTACACCAGGGGACGGATATAGCATTCTTCAAGCCCGTTGCCTGCCACGGTCTCCAGCTGGGCCTTCATGAGGGTTTCCAGGTCGTAGGGCACCGGAATCTGCAGAATGTGCGCGGAACGAAGCAGGCGTTCAGTGTGCTCTTTCAGTCGGAAAACGGCCGTTCCCAGGCTGGTCTTGTACGCGCGGACGCCTTCGAACACCGCCATGCCGTAGTGGAGGGAGTGGGTCAGGACGTGGGTATTGGCTTCCCGCCAGGGGACAAGGCGGCCATCCAGCCAAATGACGCCGTCACGATCAGACATCGACATTCAATTACGCTCCGCTCAGCAAAACTTTGATTCTAACGGATGTTGCATCCCCCCACAAAATCGCCTCCAGTTTACCGATGGTTACGGTCGGGAAGGAAACGGCGGCATCCAAAGCAGCTATACTTGAAAGCTTATGGTCAGTCACCGGGTCATCCTGCATCACTCCCGCCGCGCGCTCCGGTGGGGGAGCGCGCTGTTTGCGGTCCTTTTCCTCGTTCTGTGGGTTGGGCTGCAGATGTTCATTCTCAATGACCTGGACCGCTACCGCCCGGATCTGGTGGCTGCCCTGTCCCGCGCCACGGGAACGCGGGTGGAGATCGGCCAGATTGCCCCGGGCGGCATCCAGTGGCTTCCGACCGTAGAGCTGAACCGGATTACGGTATTTGACCCCGCCGGAAAACCCGGGCTGATCCTTGATCATGTGGAAGGCAGCATTTCAATCCTCGGCTTTTTTCAGGGACGGATCGACCTGGGGAGGCTGCTGATAGACCACCCGACGCTGACGCTGCACCGCAATGCCGAGGGGCAGCTTTTTTTGTCGGGCATCCCGCTGCCGAAGCCCGACAGCGGTCCCAGCCAGTTTCTGGACTGGCTCGCTCACCAGAAGGAAATCAAGGTCACGAACGCCACGTTGCGTTGGGAAGACGATCTGGCCGGTGCTGAACCGCTCCAGCTGACCCGGGGCAATATTCGTGTGCGCAACAGCGGGATCCGGCATCGGTTGGAAGTGAGCTTCTTGCCGCCCGAAGGGCTGGCAAGGCCGGTGACGGTCAAGGCAGATTTTCGCGGGTCAGACCTGGTCAATTTCAAGGACTGGCAAGGGCAGGTGGTGGCCCAGTCCGATTGGGTCAACCTGGCGGCGCTCAGGCACTGGGTGCCCCAGCTTGCCCCGGTGGAGCAGGCCCGCGGACGGGTGCAGTTCACCCTGTCGCTGAACCAGCCCGGTCAGTGGGAGTCTGGCGCAGAGCTGGATCTGCAGGACGTGCAGGCGCGGTTGCGCAAGGACCTGGAACCCCTCCGGTTCCGGCAAGTGCGTGGCGGAATTGCCTTCAAGTCGTATCAGGGCAAGGTGGAGGTTTCCACCCGGCAGCTATCCCTCAATGGGGGCAGCGCCTTCAGGACCGCGGTTCCCCTGGATTTGCGGCTGTCCTATGGAGAATCCGGCGGGTCCCTTGAAATCAATCAGCTGGAACTGGGTCAGTTTGCCGCCCTTGCAGCCGCGCTTCCGCTTTCTGGGGATTTGCGAAAGCGCTGGAATGCCGCAGGCTTTAAGGGGAAGGTCAGTCATCTGGACGCCCACTGGCAGGGCCCGCAAGATCATCCCACGGACTTCGCGGTGCATTCCGATTTTGAAAGGTTCGAAGCCAATCCCACAGGGCTGTTGCCCGCCGTCAGGGCTTTCAACGGTCATCTGGATGCCACGGCCGACGGTGGGGCCCTCAAAGGCAGCGGTGCGGACACCTTCCTGAATTTTCCAAAGATTTTTGCCTCACCAATTCCGGTCCACGCATACAAGATGGATGTTTCCTGGGCTGTCCATGCTGACGACACCCAGGTTCGCATCAATCGCTTCGAAGTGGAAAACGCCGATCTCGCGGGATATGTGAGCGGCAGACTGTCCGTGCGGTCGGGGGCGCCGGGCGATGCCGATCTGAGCGGAGAATTGCAGCGGGTCACTCCCGCAGCGGTCTGGCGCTACCTGCCGCTTGACGTATCGGCCGATGCACGCAACTGGCTGCAGGCTTCGCTGGTGGGCGGCAAATGCCAGCACATGACTTTCGAAGTGAAGGGCAACCTCCAGCAATTTCCATTTGCCGGAGATCGGGGCGGCAAATTCCTGCTGTCAGCGCAAATCAACGATGGCGTGCTCCGTTATGATCCGGCGTGGCCTGCGATCACCGCGCTTCAGGCCAAGGTCCTGATTCGGGGCGGGGAGCTGCAGGTCGATGCCACGGCTGGTCAGATACTGGGTTCAAGCATCAAGTCCGTGCAGGCACGCATTCCGGACCTCACGGTGGATAACCAGCAACTGTCTGTTTCCGGGGAGGTGGATGGCAGTTTGCGCGACGGGCTCGCTTTCATCGCGCACAGCCCCGTGCGGGAATCCCTGCATCACTTCACGGACGACATCCAGGGGACGGGAGCGGGGCATCTCGTCCTGGGACTTGATATCCCCCTCAGCCGTCCCGCCGACACAAAAGTCAAAGGGGACTACCAGTTCCTGGATGCCGGAATCGATGACGGCGATGCGGGCATTCCGCCGTTGAGTCACATCCAGGGGCACCTGCTATTCACCGAATCGACCCTGTCCTCGCAGGGGCTTGCTGGAACCGCACTGGGGGGGCTGGCTGCATTCCAGTTGTCCACGCTGCCCTCCGGCGCCATCCGGCTGCAGGCCAGCGGCACTGCCGACATGGGGCAACTGGGGAGCGTTTACCGGCATCCCTTGCTGGCGGATGTCTCCGGCAAGGAGCTTTGGCAGGGTGAATTCGTGTTTGCGAACAAGCGTACCGATATCCGGTTCGATACCCGTGTGAATTATCTGGGCGAACCGGCGCTGGTGCATATGAGCATGCTCAAGGACGGCACGCTGGACATCGCGTTTTCAGGAAAGACTTCCCAGGCGAGCCTGGTGAAACGTTACCCTTCGACCTTGCTCAAGGCACTGGACAGCCCCCTGGCCTGGAATGGGCATCTGCGCGTGAAGTCGGGACACGACGAGGTGGTTGTGAACGGTACGGCCACCCTGTTCCAGGAGCCGGCCAAGCTGGTGGTGACCGGGTCGTCGCGCGGAAAAACAGTGGCAGACGTGACCGGCAAGGCTTCCATGGCCAGCTTGCAGCGTCTCGGTTACAGCTTGTTGGCAGACCATGCCAAAGGGACGGCCGACTGGCGTTTGCACATTGAGGACAGCGGTCCGCGGACCAAGGCCGTGCTGACCTCATCGCTCACGGGCGTGGCGCTGAATTTCCCCCCTCCTTTCCAGAAAAGTGCTGCGGCGTCATTGCCGTTAAACCTGACGGTTGTCAGCGAAGGGAAGGGTTTGCAGGTCAATGCGGTGGTGTCCAACTGGATTGGCTTCAAGGCAAGCTATGCCGCATTACCCAAAGGAAAATACCAGGCACAACGGGGCATCATCACCTTTGGAGGGGAGGCGGTCGCACCGCTTTCCGACGGGTTCGGTGTCAACGGGACTTTCCGGCATGCCGATCTGGACCAGTGGAAAGCCTTGTTGGAGGGCGCGGGCGACAGCGCTCACGATGCCCCCGTTTTTGGCCCGGTCACCTGGATCAATGCCGCATTCCAGGATGTGCACTGGGGGGGCAGGACCTGGGGCATGCATCGCCTGACAGCCAACCTGGAAGGAGATCACTGGCTGGCCCAGGTGCGCGGGGACCAGGCTGACGGCGAAGTGACCTGGGTTCCGGAAGGAGCGGGTCGCATTCGCGCGCATTTCACCAAGCTGATTCTCCCTCCGGTGCCGGATGTGGAGCCGGGGAAGGATAAGCCATCGGATCCGGACGAACTCAAGCGCATGCCTTCCGTCGATCTGGTGGCCGACCGTTTTTGGGCGCGCAACAAATCGTTCGGGCGCTTGCAGTTGGCGGCGGTGAGGGAGGGCATGGTGTGGCGCATCGACCACATCTCCCTTGCATCACCTTCCGCCACGCTGGAAGGCGATGGGCGCTGGCTGGCCCTGCCGTTTCCCCAGACCCAGCTGAATCTCCATCTGAAGGCGTCCGACCTGGGGAAGTTCCTGGTGGATGTGGGTTATCCAAACATGGTATCGCGCGGCAAAGGCGAGTTGCGCGGCCAGGTGAACTGGGCCGGAAACCCGGACGACTTCAAGCTGTCCAAGCTGGCTGGGCAGTTTGCGGTGGATCTGCGCGATGGCCAGTTTTCGAAGGTTGAGCCTGGGGGCACGGGGCGCCTGATCGGCTTGCTCAGCTTGCAGACGCTGCCACGGCGCATTACGCTCGATTTCCACGATATTTTCTCGGACGGGTTTGCTTTTGATTCCCTCAGGGCCAATATTTCGGCCAAGCAGGGGATTTTTGCCACCCAGGATTTCGACATGGCGGGTCCTTCGGCGCGCGTCAAGCTTGCCGGAACCATCAACCTGACAGAGGAGACCACCTCGCTCACGGCTCGGGTGTCGCCTGCCGTGGGAGGCAGCGTGTCGCTGGCGACAACCGTGCTGGGAGGGCCCGTGGCGGGTGCTGCATCGTTCCTGCTGCAGAAGCTGCTTAAAAACCCGCTCGACAAGGTACTGACTTACGAATACGGTATTGAAGGCAGTTGGGACGACCCCCAGATCAAGCCGCTGGGAACCTCTGCTCCTGCTGCAGAGTCTGCGCGCTGAGGCGTGCGGCACGGAACCAGTAAACACTTTTTAGGGAAGCAACATGGCATCGACGGAAACCAGGGCTAATGGCAAATCCGATTCAGGGTTCGGAAAGGCACGCCCGTTACCGGGAAGTTTCAGGGTGGCTGCCATCCAGATGGCATCAGGCCCCCAGGTCAGCGCCAACCTCTCCGAAGCGGCCCGGCTCATCAAAACGGCTGCGGAACAGGGCGCCTCTCTGGTCGCCCTGCCCGAATATTTCGCCATCATGGGCATGCACGAAAATGACAAGGTGCAGATTGCAGAGCCTTTCGGCAAGGGCCCCATCCAGGAATTCCTGGCGCGCACGGCCAAGCGTTTTGGCGTCTGGATTGTGGGCGGCTCCGTCCCCATCAAAAGCACCGATCCGGCCAAGATTCGCAACAGCTGCCTGGTTTACGACAGCGATGGGCATTGCGTGGCCCGCTACGACAAGATTCACTTGTTTGGCTTTCAGCGGGGCGCAGAGCGTTATGAGGAAGCGCGCACCATCCAGCCTGGCAGCGAAGTGGTGACGGTGGATACGCCTTTTGGCAAGATCGGTCTGTCCATATGCTATGACCTGCGTTTTCCCGAGCTCTACCGTGCCATGGGGCCAGTGGACCTGATCTTCGTGCCTGCCGCATTTACCGAGACCACAGGCCGTGCCCATTGGGAGACCCTGATTCGCGCCAGGGCCATTGAAAACATGGCCTA
>JAGWIW010000113.1 GCA_028866015.1 Betaproteobacteria bacterium | reverse complement strand
CTGGATCATCAAGATCGCGGCGACCACGCTCGGCGAAACGGGTGGTGACACTGTTACGATGACAATGAATCTTGGCTATCTGGTTGGAACGGCAATCTTTGCGTCATTTCTTGTTGGGCTGGTGTGGTGGCAGATCAGGGCTCCACGCTTCCATCCGTTGCTCTACTGGGCCACGATCATTGCCTCGACGATGGCCGGCACGACGTTGGCCGACTTTGCCGATCGATCGCTGGGAATAGGCTATTCGGGCGGTTCAGCAATACTCCTCGCCTGCCTGCTCGGAACCCTTGCATTATGGCACTGGTCGCTGGGCTCGGTATCGGTCGCTACAATCAGGACACCAAAGGTCGAAGTCTTCTACTGGGGAACTATCACCTTTTCTCAAACCCTGGGCACTGCGCTCGGCGATTGGATCGCCGACACGACAGGTCTCGGCTATGAGGGCGGTGCGATCGTTTTTGGAGTGGGCTTGCTTTTGCTGGTCGCACTTTATTACCGGTCGAGTGTCTCGCGAGTGTTTCTGTTCTGGGCAGCCTTCATCTTGACACGCCCACTCGGCGCGACGGTCGGCGATTTGCTCGACAAGCCCATAAAGAGCGGTGGCTTGGATTTTAGCCGTCCGCTGGCCTCCGCGGTATTGGCTGTCTTTATTCTGGGATGTATCTTCCTCCTGCCTCAGCGTCCCGGGCGCAATTCTGGCAATATTGCCGCTGCCTAGTTCGTCCCCCTTGCGGAAGGTTGAGATCGCGTTTTCACCCAGCGGTCGTGTGATAACGGCCCGCAAGGGGCTTCCTCTGGCCGCGGTCTCGCAGATCATATATATTGCGGCAGACGAATATGCCGGGCACAGGCAGGCCCAATGACCGATGAACGATGCTGGTCCACGCTCTGAGATCATCGCCGCTGATATAACAGAGCATATGTCCGCTGATGATCAGCGCGGACAGGAAGGTGCAAATGGCGATGCCAGCGACGCGTGGGGATGATGCATCCAGCCGTTGGGGTGTGGTTGAAAATTACCTGGCAGGTACACCGCTGCAACAACTGTTCAACCAGAAGCCGACAAGGCCATTGAAGCAAATAGCCGGCGCAGAATGCGGGCATTGACAGAACCGCTCTACCTTCGGCCAAGAAGATGTAGAAAGAGCCTGAGTGCCATGTGGCGCACCAAGCTTCAGAAGGCGGGATCGACCTGCATCTCGCAACCATGACAGGCGTCTTCAAATCTGGCGTGCCACGGCCATTTCAATTCCAGCGATGATTCTCACGGCTTCTTGACGGCCGTGACTTCGTCCAATGAGCCCTCTACCTTCACGTCGAAGGTAACCGTATCCCCGACCGCGACCTGGTCGACGAGCGAGGCCGGATTGGCCTTGAACTCCATCGTCATCGCCGGCCAATGCATACCGGGAATGGGTCCATGCCTGAACGTGATCGTTCCTGCCGATTTATCGATGGCGGTAACCCTGTCGCTTCCAGTCCCTGTCATTGCTCCTGGCGCAACGGATACATTTCCCAACGCAGACATGGTGCTTATCGGCATGCTCGGCGCGCCCCCAGTATCCGCCGAACTCGCGTTCGCGGCTGCTGCAGATCTGCTCTGCTCGTTCGAATCACAGCCCGTAAGCAGTACGGACCCTGCCAGGGCGATGAGATGAAACGTTTTCATAGTCTTCTTCTCGTTCATGAAAGTGAGCTTCGGTTGGCCTTCCGCGGCGATCGCATCAGCAAATAGCCGGCAGGAATGACGAACATCGAGAGTATCGGCGCTGTGATCATGCCCCCGATCATCGGTGCCGCGATGCGGCTCATGATCTCCGAGCCCGCACCGGTCCCGATCAGGACAGGCATAAGGCCGGCGAGGATGACCGCGACCGTCATTGCCTTGGGCCGCACGCGCAACAGCGCGCCATCGCGCACCGCAGCTTCCACCTCGGCTTGCGTGGGACCGGGCCCATGCATTTCGAGCGCCTGCTTGAGATAGAGGAGCATCACCACCCCGAATTCAGCGGCGACACCGGCGAGGGCGATGAAGCCGACGCCGGTAGCAACTGACTGGCTGTATCCCAGCCAGTAGAGCAGCCAGAAGCCGCCGGTCAGTGCGAAGGGCAGCGTGCCCATGATCAGTGCCGCTTCGTCCCAGCGGCGGAAGATCATGTAAAGCAGTAGATAGATGATCGCGAGGGTCGCGGGCACAACGATCTTGAGACGCGAGATCGCGCGGCTCAGATATTCGAACTGCCCAGCATAGGTGACGCTGATGCCGGGCGGCAACTGGACCTTTGTTGCAACGGCGCGCTGCAGATCATGGACCACCGAGGCAAGGTCACGCCCGCGCACGTCGATATAGACATAACTTGTCGGCCGCCCGTTCTCGCTCTTGAGCATCGGCGGCCCGTCGGCGATGCGCAGAGAAGCCACTGTGCCGAGCGTGATCTGCTGTCCCGATG
>JAGWIW010000047.1 GCA_028866015.1 Betaproteobacteria bacterium | reverse complement strand
AAGTCTTCGCTCGCCTTCGATACGCTTTATGCGGAAGGGCAGCGCCGCTACGTGGAATCCTTGTCGGCTTACGCACGCCAGTTCCTGCAGCTCATGGAAAAGCCCGACGTGGACCTGATCGAGGGGCTGTCGCCGGCCATTTCCATCGAACAGAAGGCCACCAGCCATAACCCCCGTTCCACCGTGGGCACGGTGACGGAAATCCACGATTACCTGCGCCTGCTGTTCGCGCGCGTGGGCGACCCCTATTGTCCCGAACACCAGATCCTGCTTGAAGCACAGAGCGTGTCGCAGATGGTGGACCACGTGCTGGCGCTTCCTCCCGACACGCGGCTCATGATCCTGGCGCCGCTGGTGATTGGGCGCAAGGGGCAGCAACAGGACCTCTTCAACGAGTTGCGGGCCCAGGGATTCGTGCGGTTGCGCATCGATGGTACGGTGGTGGACATCGATGCCATCCCGAAGCTCGACAAGAACCAGAAACACACCATCGAAGTGGTGGTGGACCGCCTCAAGGTGCGCCCGGAAATGAAGCAGCGGCTTGCCGAGTCTTTCGAAACGGCCTTGCGCCATGCGGATGGGCGGGCGCTTGCGGTGGAAATGGACGGCGGCAAGGAGCACCTGTTTTCGGCGCGCTTCGCCTGCCCGGTGTGCAGCTATTCCCTGCCGGAACTGGAACCGCGCCTGTTTTCCTTCAACAACCCCATGGGCGCCTGTTCCCATTGCGACGGGCTGGGCGTGATCAGCTTTTTCGACCCCCGGCGCGTGGTGGCATTTCCGCACCTGAGCCTTGCAGGGGGGGCCATCAAGGGTTGGGACCGGCGCAACCAGTTCTATTTCCAGATGCTCACGGACCTGGCCGCGCACTATGGCTTCGACCTCGAAACGCCTTTCGAGCGCCTGCCCCAGCGGGTGCAGGACATCGTACTCATGGGGTCGGGCAAGGAGAAGATCCCGTTCCGCTATCCGGGTGAACGGGGGCGTTTCCGCATCAAGGAGCACGCCTTCGACGGCGTGATTCCCAGTCTGGACCGGCGATACGACGAAACGGATTCGGTCATGGTGCGCGAAGAGCTGTCCAAACTGCTCAACCAGAAGCCCTGCCCCGAATGCGACGGCACCCGCCTGCGGCGTGAAGCCCGCAACGTGCGCGTGGGCCGCCACACCCTGTATGAATTGAGCGCGCTGCCCCTCAAGGACGCGCTCTCCCTGTTCCAGCATCTCAAGCTCAAGGGCAAGAAGCTCGCCATCGCCGACAAGATCCTCAAGGAGATCGTGGCTCGCCTGCAGTTCCTCAACAATGTGGGTCTCGACTACCTGCAGCTCGACCGTTCCGCCGATACCCTTTCGGGCGGTGAAGCGCAGCGCATCCGCCTGGCATCGCAGATCGGATCCGGCCTGACCGGCGTGATGTACGTACTGGACGAGCCTTCCATCGGCCTGCACCAGCGCGACAACCATCGACTGCTGGAAACCCTGGTGCGCCTGCGCGACCTGGGCAACAGCGTGATCGTGGTGGAACACGACGAGGACGCCATCCGAGCCGCGGATTTCGTGGTGGACATGGGGCCGGGGGCGGGGGAACACGGCGGGCGCGTGGTGGCCACCGGTACGCCGCAGGAAGTGGAGGCCAATGCCGCTTCGCTCACGGGCCAGTACCTGTCGGGAACGCGCAGCATCGCCCTGCCCCGCTCGCGCCAGGCGCCCGATGGGGAACGCCGCCTGGTGATTCACGGCGCCTCGGGCAACAACCTCAAGGGGGTCGAACTGTCCCTGCCCGTGGGACTGTTCATCTGCATCACGGGGGTGTCGGGTTCGGGCAAGTCCACCCTCATCAACGACACGCTTTATGCTGCTGTGGCGCGCCACCTCTACGACAGCTCGGCGGAACCGGCAGCGCACGAGCGCATTGAAGGCCTGGAACATTTCGACAAGGTCATCAACGTGGACCAAAGTCCGATCGGACGCACGCCGCGTTCCAATCCGGCCACGTACACGGGATTGTTCACGCCCATCCGCGAGCTTTTTGCCGGCATTCCCCAGGCGCGTGAGCGCGGCTACGGCCCCGGCCGCTTTTCCTTCAACGTGAAAGGCGGGCGTTGCGAAGCCTGCCAGGGTGACGGCGTGATCAAGGTGGAAATGCATTTTCTGCCGGACATCTATGTGCCTTGCGACGTGTGTCACGGCAAGCGCTACAACCGCGAAACGCTCGAGATCCAGTACAAGGGAAAAACCATCGACGACGTGTTGCGCATGACGGTGGAAAACGCGCATGAATTCTTCAGTGCCATTCCGGCCGTGGCCCGCAAGCTGCAGACCCTGCTGGACGTGGGACTGGGCTACATCACACTGGGGCAGTCAGCCACCACGCTTTCCGGCGGCGAGGCGCAGCGCGTCAAGCTGTCGCTCGAGCTGTCCAAGCGCGACACCGGGCGCACCCTGTTCATTCTCGACGAGCCCACCACCGGACTGCATTTCAAGGACATCGACCTGCTGCTGCAGGTGCTGCACCGGTTGCGTGACCACGGCAACACCGTGGTGGTGATCGAGCACAACCTGGACGTCATCAAGACTGCGGACTGGATCGTGGACCTTGGACCGGAAGGGGGTGACGGAGGGGGGCGCATCGTGGCCCAGGGCACACCGGAAGCCGTGGCAGCCCATCCCGACAGCTTTACCGGTGCATTCCTCAAGCCGCACCTCAAGCGCCGGCGCGCTTCCTAGCCCGTTCGCGCAGCATCGTGCGCGTCGCTTCCAGTGCAGATTCCATGGCCGGTCGCCGGTAGTCCCATAGCGGGTCGTCGGTGGGCGGCTGCAGCACCATGGTGGCGTTGGCTTCGAACAGCAGCACCTGGCCCGCAGCATCCAGGCCGAAATCCATTCCGAAATAATCCAGTCCGATGGCGGCCTGCAACCGTGCCAGTGTGTCCATGACGGTTGGCCCCAGAAATCCTGCAGGGTCGTCCAGAAATGCGGCTTCCTCGGCCCGGTAGGGGGCTGCCTGTGCCATCTCCGAGCTGAAGTAGTGCACTTTCCAGTGGCGCGCCAGGGCCAGGTGGATGGGATGGAGGCGGCCATCAATGGACATCATCCGGAATTTGCGGAACAGCCCGTCTGCCCCCCTTGCGTCCAGGATTTCCAGGGCCAGCAGGGCATTCCCGGGCAATTGTGCCAGGGCCTGCTCTACTTCCTGCAGCGTATCGACGCGCACGAAAAACTGACCGCCGTGGTATCCGGGCGAGCGCAGCAGCACGGGCAGGGCCAGGCCGGCTGCAGCCAGGGATTGGATAAACGCGGCGGGTTGCGATTTTGGGAGCAGCGACACACGCGGCAGTTTCAGACCCGCCAATGCCTGCAGGCGTGCGGCATGGGTTGCACGCCCGGTCAGCAGAACCTGTTCCGGGCGGTTGATGCACGGTGCCGGGGAGCGGGCGACCAGGCGGGCGGCACGTTGCAGGGCCGGTGCGCAACGGTCGGCATCGCCGATGGCGTTGAACAGCAGGTCGTGCGGCGGCAAGAGGGCCTCCGCATCGATGTATTCCGTAGCCAGGATGGTGGTGTGGAAGTGGCTTGGGTCGATCAGGAAGCGCCAGGGAATGTTGCCTTCTTCCGCGCTGGCCAGGATCAGCAGCGGTACGGCCGGATTTGCTCCCCGGTGGGGAATGGTGAGCAGCGGCCGCGCCCCGTAGCCCAGCGCCCGATGGTAGGCGGCCTGCGCTTCGTCGCCCAGGCGCGCATGGCAGGACGCCAGGCCGCGGTGCACGTCCGCGGAATCTGCGCCCAGATCGAGCGCGCGCAGGAACTGTTCGCGCGCCGTGTCCAGTTCATTCCGGTGCAGCAGCAGGTTGGCCAGGTTGAGGTGGGCGCCGCCCTCCTGTGGATGGTGTGTGATGGCGGCCGTGTAGGCGGTTTGCGCCGCCGAAAGAAAGCCGGTTTCGAACAGCAGGGTGCCCAGGTTGTTCCAGGCACCGAAATGCCGGGAGTCGCGGCGAAGGATGTCCAGGTAAAGTTCACGGGCTTCCAGGCGCTGTTCAGTCCGGGGTGAAGCGGCCAGCCAATTGGCCAGGTTGAAGCGGATGGGCAGCGACTGGGGGTCCAGTGACAGGGCGGTGCGATGGCTTGCTTCCGCAGCGAGCGGGTCGCCGCGTTGTTCGTACAGCAGGGCCAGGTTGGCATGGGCTGCCGCATTGCCAGGGTCGAGTGCCGCGGCGCGTGCGTAATGCTGAAAGGCTTCCCCGTGGCGGCCACTGTGGCCGAGCATCACGCCCAGGTTGAAATGGGTGGCGGCTTGCTCCGGGCCTGCAGCCAGGGCCTGGCGCCAGAAGCGTTCGGCCAGGCCCGCGTCACCCTGGGCGGCAGCACACAGCCCTGCGCGGTGCAGCAAGGGGGCATCCGCCCGCCCCTCTTCTGCCATCTGTTGTGCCAGCGCCAGGGCTTCCCGGGGCCGGCCGTCGTCGATCAGCTGTTGCAGCGGGTCGGCGTCGGGCATGGCCTAAGCGCCTGTCAGCGCAGCTTGATGTGGAGTTCCCGCAACTGCTGTTCACCCACCGGGCTTGGGGCCTGGGTCAGCAGGCATTGGGCGCGCTGGGTTTTGGGGAACGCGATGACGTCACGAATCTGATCGGCACCGGTCATCATGGCCGTCAGACGGTCGAAACCGAAAGCGATGCCGCCGTGGGGCGGCGCGCCGTACTGCAGGGCGCTCAGCAGGAAGCCAAACTTGGCCTGGGCCTCATCGGGACCGATATTGAGGGCCCGGAACACTTTCGACTGCACGTCCTCGCGGTGGATACGCACGGATCCACCGCCGATTTCCCAGCCGTTCAGGACCACGTCGTAGGCCTTGGCCAACGCCTGGGACGGATCGGTTTCCAGGAATGCTTCGTGCCCGTCCTTGGGCGCCGTGAACGGGTGGTGCAAGGCCACCCAGCGTTTGTCTTCGTCGTCGTATTCGAACATGGGGAAATCCACCACCCACAGCGGCTTCCAGCCGCCGGTGGAAAACCCTTTCTCGTGCCCGAGCTTGACGCGCAGGGCGCCCAGGGCATCGTTCACCACCTTGGCCCGGTCCGCGCCAAAGAAGATCAGGTCGCCGTTTTCAGCGCCGGTACGTTCCAGGATCTGGCGCAGCGTGGCCTCGTCCAGGAATTTCACGATGGGTGATTGCAGGCCCTGCTCGTTGGCCTGGGATTTGTCGTTGACCTTGATGTACGCCAGGCCGCGGGCGCCGTAAATGGCCACAAATGCCGTGTAATCGTCGATTTCCTTGCGGGTCAGGCTGCCGCCGCCGGGAATGCGAAGAGCTGCCACGCGTCCGCCCTTGAGGTCGGCCGCCGCACGGAACACCTTGAACTCCACCTGGCGCATGAGGTCGGTCAACTCGGTGAATTCGAGCGGAATGCGCAGGTCCGGCTTGTCCGATCCGTAGCGCGACATGGCTTCGCTCCAGCTCATGCGCGGGAACGGTTGGCCCAGGTCCACCTGGATGGTTTTCAGGAAGAGGTCGCGCACCAGGCCTTCCATCATGTCCATGATTTCCTGTTCGCCCAGGAACGAGGTTTCGATATCGATCTGGGTGAATTCCGGCTGGCGGTCGGCGCGCAGGTCCTCGTCACGGAAACACTTGGTGATCTGGTAATAGCGGTCGAACCCGGACACCATCAGGAGTTGCTTGAACAGCTGGGGCGACTGGGGCAGCGCATAGAACTCGCCATGGTGCACCCGGCTCGGCACCAGGTAGTCGCGCGCCCCTTCGGGGGTGGACTTGGTGAGCATCGGGGTTTCGATGTCAACGAAACCCAGGGCGTCCAGATATTGGCGCGCGGTCATGGCGGCGCGGTAGCGCAGCATGAAATTCTTTTGCATGGCCGGCCGGCGCAGATCCAGGTAGCGATGTTCCAGGCGAACCTGTTCCGACAGGTTTTCGTCGTCCAGCAGGAACGGCGGCGACAGCGAAGGATTGAGAATTTCGATGACGTCTGCCAGCACTTCCACGTCGCCGCTTTGCAGGTTGGGGTTGCGCGTCCCTTCAGGGCGCAGGCGCACGCGACCGGTCACTTTCAGCACGAACTCGTTGCGGATGGTTTCAGCCGTCTGGAAGGTGGCCTGGTTGTCCGGATCGGACACCACCTGCACCAGTCCTTCGCGATCGCGCAGATCGATGAAGATGACGCCGCCGTGGTCCCGCCGGCGGTGGGCCCATCCCATCAGGGTGACGGTCTGGTTCAGGAAGCGGCGGTCAACGAGGCCGCAGTATTCAGTGCGCATGATTCGGAAATCTCTGAAAAGGTTTTAGTTCAAGGAAACTGTTTTTTTGCCCCTGATTTCCACCACTCCCATGGAAATGATGTACTTGAGGGCATCATCCACGGCAATGTCCAGCTCGATGACATCGCGCTTGGGCATCATCAGGAAAAAACCGGAAGTGGGGTTCGGCGTCGTGGGCACATAGACGCTGACATGGGGTTCGCCCAGCTGGGCTGCCAGTTCCCCCTGCGGGAAACCGGTCTGAAAGGCGAGCGTCCAGCTGTTGCCGTGCGGGTAGCGCACCAGCAGTACCTTGCGGAAGGCGTGTCCGGAACCGGAAAACAGGGTGTCGCTCACCTGCTTGACGCTGGCGTAGATGCTGCTGACGATCGGGATGCGTGCCAGCAGTACTTCGCCCAGTTGCAGCAGGCGCCGACCCAGCAGATTGGCCGCGATGGCGCCCGTCAGCAGCACGATGGCCAGTGCCAGCAGCACACCCAGCCCCGGGACGTTGACGCCGAACAGGGCTTCCGGCCGGTATTGGGCCGGGATCAGGAACAGGGTCTGATCCAGCGTGTTCACGATGAGGCGCAGCACCCACACCGTGATCACGAGCGGGATCAGCACCACGATCCCGGTCAGGAAATAACGTTTCATCAGGAAGCCGAGGCGGTGGGCGGGCTGGCTGCAGGGGCAGCGGCCGGCGTTTCTCCGGCAGCCGCAGCCGACTCCGGTTTGCTGGCCGGTGCGGGCGACGCCGATGAAGACGTGCTGCCGCCTCCCCGGAAGTCCGTGACGTACCAACCGGTTCCCTTGAGCTGGAAACCGGCGGCCGAAACTTTCTTCACGAGCGCCGATTCACCGCAGGACGGGCAATCCTTGCGCGGTGGATCGGAAATCTTCTGCAGGACTTCGATTTCGTGGCCGCAAGCCTGACAGCGGAATTCGTACAAAGGCATTGAATCCTCCCATCGACCTGAAATGATAGCATATTATGCTAAATCAAGAGGTTGAACGTCGCCATCCGATGGGCCCCGAAGGGAACCTGCGCCGCAAAAAAGCCTCTATAGGAAAACAATCATTTTATCAGGGGGTTCCATGGCACTGAAACGATGGGTTTTTTTCGGACTGATGCTGTTGGCGGCAGGCGCCTGGGCCGATTCCAGGCTGGTCTCGTCCAAGCCGGCGTTGCCGCCGGGAGTGGTTCAGGTGCATCAGCTGGAAGGGGTGACGGAATACCGCCTTGCCAACGGGTTGCAGGTCCTGCTGGCACCCGATGCCAGCAAGCCCACCACCACCGTCAATGTCACCTACCGGGTCGGGTCCCGCATGGAAAACTACGGTGAAACCGGCATGGCGCACCTGCTGGAACACCTCATGTTCAAGGGCACGCCCAACCATCGGGACATCACCGGCGAACTCACCCGTCGCGGCATGCGACCCAATGGCACCACCTGGTTCGACCGCACCAACTATTTCGAAACCTTCGCCGCCTCCCCCTCCAATCTGGACTGGGCGCTGCGCATGGAAGCAGACCGCATGGTCCACTCGTTCATTTCCCGCAAGGATCTCGACAGCGAAATGACCGTGGTTCGCAACGAAATGGAAAGCGGGGAAAACGATCCCGGTGAAGTGCTGATGGACAAGGTGATGGCCGCGGCCTACCAGTGGCACAACTACGGCAAGTCCACCATCGGTGCGCGCAGCGATGTGGAAAACGTCAGCATTCCGCACCTGCAGGCCTTCTATCACAAGTATTACCAGCCCGACAACGCCACCCTGGTGGTGGCCGGCAGTTTCGACCCGGCCAAAACGCTGGCCCTCATCCAGGGCGTTTTCGGCCGTATTCCCAAACCGAAGCGCGTGCTGGAACCCACCTACACGCTTGATCCCGTACAGGACGGCGAGCGCGAAGTGACGCTGCGGCGTGTGGGCGACATCCAGTACGTGGAAGCGGTGTACCACGCCGTGGCTGCCGCGTCCCCCGACAGCGCGGCGTTCGAAGTGCTGGCCCAGGTACTGGGCGATACCCCTTCCGGGCGCCTGCACCAGGCCCTGGTGGTAAAGGGCCTTTCCACCGCCACTGCCGCCGACTATTTCAACCTGGATGAGCCGGGCGTGATCTTCTTCCAGGCCGATGTGCCCAAGGGGCAGTCCATCGATGTCGTGCGCAACGCTTTCCTCAAGACCATCGAGGACATGAAAGCCCATCCCGTGACGGCGGCTGAAGTGGATCGTGCCAAGGCCAACTTGCTCAATGGCATTGAAGTCACCTTCAACGACCCGGAGCGGTTCGGCATCGCGTTGTCCACGGCCATCGCCAACGGTGACTGGCGCCTGTTTTTCCTGACCCGTGACCGCATCGCCAAGGTCCAGCCGGCCGATGTTCAGCGGGTGGCGGAAGAATATCTGATCCCGAGCAACCGCACGCTCGGCCTGTTCATCCCCACGGCCCACCCGGTGCGCGCACCCGCACCGCGGCGCGAAGATGCCGAAGCGCAGCTCAAGGGATATCAGGGCAATGCCCACTTTGCCGCAGGTGAAGCGTTCGATCCGGCTCCGGCCAACATCCAGCTGCGCACCCAGTGGCTCACGCTGCCGGGCGGCCTGCAAGTGGCGCTGCTGCCCAAGAAAACCCGGGGGGGTACGGTACATGCGCAGATCAATCTCCATTTCGGCACGGCCAAGTCCCTGGAAGGAAAATCCAGCATCGGCGACCTGACCGGCAGTCTGCTCGATCGCGGCGCGGCAGGCATGACCCGCCAGCAGATCCAGGACCGTTTCACGGCGCTCAAGGCACAGGTGGCTTTCGACGGAGGCGCGGCCAGCGCCACGGTGTCGATCCAGACGGTCCGTGAAAACCTGCCCGCCACGCTCGACCTGGTGGCCCGTATCCTGCGCGATCCGCAATTCCCCGAAAGCGAGTTCAAGCAGGCCAAGGAGGCGGAGCTCTCCGACATCGAGGAAAGCCGCAGCGATCCCCAGGCGCGCGCGAGCAACGCCATGGGGCGCTATTTCAATCGCCACCCCCGCGGCGATGTGCGTTACGTGGGCACCTTCGACGAGTCCTTGCAGGACGTGAAGGCGGTGACGCTGGACCAGGTGAAGGAATTCCACAAACGCTTCTACGGCGCGGACCATGGGGAAGTGTCCGTGGTGGGCGATTTTGATGCCAAGGCGGCGCTCGAGGCGATTACCAGGGGACTGGACGGCTGGAAAAGCACGAGCCCCTATGAGCTGGTGCTCGATGACTACAAGGCCTTTCCGGGCAAGCGCATCCAGATCGAGACGCCGGACAAGGCCAATGCCGTATTCCTGATGCGTGAACCGCTGCCCCTCATGGATACTGATCCCGATGCGCCCGCGCTGACGCTGGGCAATTACATCCTGGGTGAAGGGTTCCTCAATTCCCGCCTGGCCATGCGCATCAGGCAGAAGGAAGGGCTGAGCTATGGCGTGGGCTCCTACCTGCGCCTCAACGACAAGGTGCGCAACAGCCAGTTTGGTGCCTATGCCATCTATGCGCCGCAGAACCTGGCGCGGCTCGAAACGTCATTTGGCGAGGTCGTGCGCCAGGTCATCCGCGAAGGCGTGAAGCCGGAAGAGGTGAAGGCAGCCCAATCGGCCCTGCTGCAGTCGCGCCAGCTTTCGCGCTCACAGGACGGCACGCTGGCAGCCCAGCTCAACAAGCTCATGTTCGATCACCGCACCATGAATTTCGTGGCGGATTTCGACCGGGGCCTGGCCTCGCTCGATGTGCCGACGGTGAACAAGGCGCTGCAACGCTACCTCGATCCCGACCATTTCGTGGAAGTGGTGGCGGGGGACTTCACCAAGAAAAAGGCGCCATGACGTACAAGATTCCGGTGTCCGTGCTGGTGGTGATATACACCCCGGCACTGGACGTCCTGTTGCTTGAGCGTGCTGATTCGCCGGGATTCTGGCAGTCGGTAACAGGCAGTTGCGACGCCGTCGACGAGCCCCTGCTGGAGACGGCCCGGCGCGAAGTGCGCGAAGAGACGGGGATCGAGAGCGCGGCTTTCCGGCTGTCCGACTGGTGCCAGGTCAACGAGTTCGAGATTTACGAGCGCTGGCGGTTCCGCTATGCGCCAGGAACCACTCGCAACGAGGAGCACGTGTTCGGGCTGGAAGTGCCGGGGCCGCTGACGGTCACTCTGTCGCCGCGCGAGCATCGCGGGCAGTTGTGGCTGCCCTGGAAGGATGCGGCGGAAAAGTGTTTTTCGTGGTCCAACCGGCAGGCGATCCTGTCCCTGCCGGAAAGGACCGCCTGAAGGCCGGCCGCAGGCCGCTTACGCCGAGAAGGACGAGCCGCAGCCGCAGGTGGACGTGGCGTTGGGGTTGCGGATGATGAACTGGGCGCCTTCCAGGTCTTCCTTGTAATCGATTTCCGCGCCCACCAGATACTGGTAGCTCATGGGGTCGATCAGCAGGCGCACGCCGTTCTTTTCCATGACGGTGTCGTCGTCGTTGGTGGTTTCCTCGAAGGTGAACCCGTACTGGAAACCGGAGCAGCCTCCACCGGTCACGAAGACCCGCAGCTTGAGCTCGGGGTTGCCTTCCTCGTCGATCAGTTGCTTGACCTTGTCTGCGGCGCTGTCGCTGAAGATCAGCGGGGCCGGCATCATTTCCGTCGGTGCGTTCATCTGTGGAGCTCCATGAAATTCAAAAGGCGGCGGCAGGCCGCAAAGGCCGCAGTCTGCTGCGGCAATTTATAACCATTCTACACTTTCAGGGCAGAACCGGCACCTGGGTCAGCCCCAGTGTTTCTGGAAAACCGAACATCAGGTTCATATTCTGCACAGCCTGGCCGGCAGCCCCTTTCACCAGGTTGTCGATCACGGACAGGACCACCACGGTATCCCCGCCCTGCGGCCGGTGTACCGCAATCCGGCACAGGTTGGAAGCGCGCACGGAACGGGTGTCCGGCTGGCTGCCTGCGGGCAGCACGTCCACGAAAGGTTCATTGGCGTAGCGGGCCTCGAACAGCGCCTGGAGGTTGGCCTCCTGGCGCAGCGTGGCGTACAGGGTGGCGTGGATGCCGCGGATCATGGGCACCAGATGCGGTACGAACGTCAGGCCCACAGCCTGCCCTGAAGCGGCCTGCAGGCCCTGCCGGATTTCCGGGTGGTGGCGGTGGCCGGCCACCCCGTAAGCCTTGAAGTTGTCGCCGGCCTCGGCAAACAGGATATGGGTTTCGGCCTTGCGCCCTGCCCCGGACACGCCGGACTTGGAGTCGGCGATCAGGTGGGCGGGGTCGACCAGGCCCGCTTCCAGCAGGGGCAGGAAGCCCAGCTGTACGGCGGTGGGATAACAGCCCGGGTTGGCCACCAGGCGGGCTTCGCGGATGGCTTTGCGGTTTACTTCGGGCAGTCCGTACACCGCTTCAGCCACCAGTTCCGGGCAGGCGTGCTTCATGCCGTACCATTTTTCCCAGAGCGCCACGTCCTTGATGCGGAAGTCGGCGGCCAGGTCGATCACGCGCACACCGGCATCCACCAGGGTCCGGGCCTGTTCCATGGCCACGCCGTTGGGGGTGGCAAAAAACACCAGGTCGCAGCGTTCCAGTCCGGCCTGCTCCGGCAGGCTGAAGGCCAGATCCACGTGGCCGCGCAGGCTGGGGAAGAGGGTGTCCACGGCCTGCCCCGCTTCCTTGCGGGAGGTAATGGCCTGCAGGCGCACTTCGGGGTGCTGGGCGAGCAGCCGCAACAATTCAACGCCGGTGTAACCGGTTCCGCCAACGATGCCAACTGTGATCATGGTGCATTCCTCGGGTTCTGCCCTTCATTCTATAGCGATAACGGGCTGCGGCGATAAAAAAAGCCGGCATGGAAGCCGGCTTTTTCTGGGGTGGGCTGCAAATCAGCGTTTGCTGAACTGCTTGCGCCGGCGGGCTTTGTGCAACCCCACTTTCTTTCGTTCCACTTCACGGGCGTCACGGGTGACGAGGCCGGCCTGCTTGAGGGCGGTCTTGAGCTCCGGGTTGAAGTCGATCAGGGCGCGCGTGATGCCGTGGCGCACGGCGCCGGCCTGGCCGGATTCACCGCCGCCGATGACGTTGACCAGGATGTCGAAGCCGTTGAGGTTGTTGGTCAGCTCCAGCGGCTGGCGCACCACCATGCGGCCGGTTTCACGGGAGAAGTACTCGTCCAGGGTTTTGCCGTTCACTTCGAACTTCCCGGAACCCGTCTTCAGGAAGACGCGGGCCACCGCGCTTTTGCGCCGCCCCGTGCCGTAATAGTAGTTGCCGTTCATGGAAACCTCAAATATTCAATGGCTTGGGTTGTTGTGCCGCGTGCGGATGCTCGGCGCCCGCGTACACTTT
>JAGWIW010000112.1 GCA_028866015.1 Betaproteobacteria bacterium | reverse complement strand
TGGAGTACCTGCGCGCATTCCTGTTCGGCAGGATGGGATGGTCTGCGTTAAATGCCATGCTGGTTATTTCCGGTGCATTTGGCCTGTTCAGAAAAACCAGCGTGATTGCGGTGGGGGGCTATCGCACAGATACGGTTGGGGAAGACATGGAGCTGGTGGTGCGGCTGCACCGACATCACCGGAAAAACCGCATCCCTTACCGGATCGTATTTGTACCCAACCCCATTTGCTGGACGGAAGCCCCGGAATCCATGGCGGTGCTGAAATCCCAGCGAGCCCGCTGGCAACGCGGACTTTCCGAAAGCCTGTCCAAGAACATGGGGTTGCTGTTTTCGGGAAACGGAGGCTGGATCAGCTGGGCCGCTTTTCCGTTCACCCTTCTGTTCGAATGGCTGGGTGTTTTTGTCGAATTGGCTGGGTATGTGTTCATGATCGCGGGTTTTTGGCTGGGAATTGTTTCGGGCCAGGCGCTGTTTGCCTTTGCGCTCGTCTCAGTGGCGCTGGGCGTGCTGCTTTCAGTGAGTGCCCTGGTGCTGGAAGAAATGTCATTTCATCTTTATCCCCGCTATAGCGATCTGGCGCGCTTGTTCCTGGCGGCCATCCTGGAAAATTTCGGCTATCGCCAGATCATCCTTTACTGGCGGTTCATCGGTATGCTGCGCTGGATGTTCGGATCGAAGAGTCATTGGGGCGACATGCCGCGATCAGCCAACTGGCAGAGCCGGTTGTAGGGTTACTCCCGGGGCGTCGTTTACAGCAGGAAGTTTTTGACTTTTGGCAGAAACACGTCGGCCACGATCGGTTTCGTGATGTAGTCGGACATGCCGGAGTCCAGGGCGGCCTGACGGGCATCCCCTGAGGCAAAGGCGCTGATTCCAATCACGGGAATGGCACGGGTGACGCTGTCGGCTTTGAGCAGCCGGGTTGCTTCGTAACCGTCCATTTCAGGCATCTGGATGTCCATGAGAATCAAGTCGGGTCGCTCGGATTTTGCCCGCTCAATCGCTTCGACGCCCGTTGTGGCGTGGCAGGTGGTAAAGCCGGCGCTTTCAAGCAGGAATTCCGCGAGATAGCGGTTGTTGGGGTTGTCTTCCACGATCAGGATTTTTTTGCTCATGGGGCGACGGGCTCGTGGTCCAGGGGCAAGGTGAACGTGAAGTGGGAGCCTTCGCCCTGCACGCTTTCCACGCGGATGCTGCCCCCCATCATTTCCAGCAGTTTTTTGCACAGGTAAAGGCCAAGTCCGGTGCCTTCGTGCGCCCTTTTGTAGGAGCCGTCCACCTGATGAAAAGCCTGGAACAGGAAAGGAATCTGGTCTGCGGGAATGCCCATGCCATGGTCGCTGACCGTGATGTGGCACTGGTTTTCATGAAGGGTGCCATGAATCGAGATGGTCCCTTTTTCGGAAAACTTGATGGCGTTGTTGAGCAGGTTGAGCAGCACTTGGTACACCTTGCGCCGGTCCGCATGGATGAACAGTGGCGTCATGCCGCAATCCTGCTGGAGAACGAGTGACTTTTTGTCCGCCAGCGGTTTGGCGGTGGCCACCGTTTCTTCCACCAGGCCGCAGAGGTCGAACATTTCCTTGTGGAGCTTGGCTTTCCCCGCCTCGATGCGGGACAGGTCCAGCAGATCATTGATGAGGTGCAGCAAATGAAGCGCCGAATCTTCCACCAGGCCGATCTGCCTGGCCTGGACGTCGTTGAGCGGCCCGGCGATGCCCTGACGGATGATGTTCGAGAAGCCGATGATGGAATTGAGCGGCGTGCGCAACTCGTGGCTCATGGAAGAAAGAAATTCGCTCTTGTACTGGTCTGAACGCTGAAGCGCGGCGTTGGCGGCTTCCAGTTCCGTGTTGCGTGATTCGAGCTCGGCAATCAGCGCCTTGCGCTCGCGGGAGAGGCTTTCGCGCAACTTCAGTTCCTGGACAATGGACCAGGCCATCCAGAAGATCATGCCGAACATGGCCGTGATGACGATGCCATCCAGCATGAACAGTTTGTTCACCTCCCAGGACAGCAGGTCTTCCCGGGTGGAGAGCAGGCGTTTTTCCTCGTCGATGATTTTCTGTACCGATAATTCGATGCGGTCGTTGAGTTCCAGGCTGTCGCTGTGCATGAGGCGAAGGCGCATGGCATCCGTGTTGGCGCCCTTGAACAGGTTGAACTGGTCCTGGGTTTCCTTGAGCTGCAGCAGGAGTTGCGCCTTGAGTTCAGGCAGATTGTGTTTCTGGATCGAATTGTCAGCCACTAGCATTTCAAGATCTTCGTATTGCGCCATGAGGTTTTCGTGCATGTGCACGTAATTGGGCAGGAAGGATTCCTTGCCGGTGAGGATGTAGCCGCGCAAGGCATTGGAGCCTCCCGTGGCGGTTTCCAGCAGGTCGTCGGCCGCCACCTGTACGTCCAGAGTGTGGGTGACCCAGCGATGCGCCTGCAGGAAGCGGATGTTCTGGAAAATGAGCTGCACGGCCAGAAAAGTCACGGCAATCAGAACGACTGCCAGAATCAG
>JAGWIW010000111.1 GCA_028866015.1 Betaproteobacteria bacterium | reverse complement strand
CGTTCGCCGGCCTGCGTGCGCAGCACCTTTCGCCATTCGCCGCCTCGCTGGCCTTTCTGCTGGCGCTGTTCGGTTTCGGCGCCAAGGGCGGCCTGCTGCCCCTGCACGTTTGGCTGCCGGAAGCCCACCCGGCCGCCCCGTCACCCGTCTCGGCACTGCTGAGCGGGGTCATGCTCAAAACCGCGGTGTACGGTCTGGCGCGCGTCACGTTTGACTTCCTGCATACCCCGCAATGGTGGTGGGGCGTGCTGTTGCTGGCGCTGGGCCTGGGCAGCGCCCTGCTGGGCGTGGTGTTCGCCGCCGTGCAGGTGGACATGAAGCGGCTGCTGGCCTATTCCTCCATGGAAAACCTGGGGCTGCTGTTCGCCGGCCTGGGGCTGGCCGCCCTGTTCCAGGCCTACGGCATGCACCCCATGGCGGCACTGGCCTTCACGGCCGTGCTGTACCACACGGCCAGCCACGCGGCTTTCAAAAGCCTGCTGTTCGTGGCCACGGGCGCCGTGCTGCACGCCACGCGTGAGCGCAGCCTGGGCAAGCTGGGCGGGCTCATCCGCTTTATGCCCTGGGTGGCCTGGATCACGTTGCTGGGCACGCTGGCCAGCGCCGGCCTGCCGCCGCTGGGGGGCTTCGTGTCGGAATGGCTGCTGCTGCAAAGCTTCCTGTTCACCCCGGGATTGCCCAACGGCTTCCTCAACATGCTGGTGCCCGTGGTGGCGGCCCTGATCGCCCTGGTGGCCGCACTGGCGGGCTACACCATGGTGAAGTTTTTCGGGGTGATCTTCCTGGGCCAGCCACGCGAGGAGAAGCTCGCCCAGGCCCATGACGCCGGCTGGTGGGAGCGCGCCGGCATGCTCTGGCTGGGCGCCCTGTGCCTGCTGCTGGGGCTGTTTCCGGTGCAGGTGTTGCTGCTCACCAATGCCGTGGTGCGGCCACTGCTGGGAGAAGGGCTCAACACCGCCGGCCATTCCTGGCTGCTGGTGCCGGTGGACATCGAACGGGCCAGCTACGGTCCCGGGCTGTTCCTGCTGGGCGTGGCAGCCTGCGTGGCCGCGGCCTTCCTGCTGGTGCGCTGGCGCTACCACGGGCGGCTGTCGCGCGTGCCACCCTGGGATTGCGGGTTTCCCGCACTGACCCCGCGCATGCAGGACACGGCGGAAGGGTTTGGGCAACCCATCCGGCAGATTTTCGAGCCATTCTTCCGCATGGAACGGCATCTGCCCACGGCCTTCGACCGCTCGCCCCATTACCGGGTGAGCGTGGGCGACCCGCTCTGGCAGGCCCTCTACCTGCCCATCGCGCGCACCGTGGAACGCCTGGCGCGCCTGGTGGGGCTGCTGCAGCAGGGACGCATCGCGCTCTACCTGCTGTACAGCTTCGTCACCCTGATCGCGGTCCTGCTGGTGGTGCGCCGATGAACCTGTCCGGCCTGCTGGCCCAACTGCTGGAAATACTGATCGCACTGGCGCTCGCGCCCCTGCTCACGGGCTGGGTCAACCAGTGGCGCGCCTGGCTGCAGAACAAGTCGGCGCCGCCGCTCACGCAGCCCTACCGCAAGCTGCACAAGCTGTTCCACAAGGAGCTGGTGCTGGCAGAACAGGCCTCGCCCCTCTACCGTGCCGTGCCCTACATCGTGTTTGGCTGCATGGCGCTCGCCTGCGCCATCATCCCCTCACTGTCCACCGACCTGCCGCTCTCGCCTGCGGCCGATGCCGTGGCCCTGGTGGGACTGTTTGCGCTGGCGCGCGTGTTCCTTTCGCTGGCCGCCATGGACGTGGGCACTGCCTTTGGCACGCTGGGCGCGCGGCGCGAAATGCTGATCGGCTTCCTGGCCGAGCCGGCCCTGCTGATGGTGCTGTTTTCTGCGTCCCTGCTGTCGCGCTCCACCTCGCTCACCACCATCGTGGACCAGTTTGCCCACCGCGAGCTGGCCATCTACCCCAGCCTCGCCTTTGCCGGAGTGGCCTTCACCCTGGTGTCGCTCGCGGAAAACGCCCGCATTCCCGTGGACAACCCGGCCACCCACCTGGAACTCACCATGGTGCACGAAGCGCTGCTGCTGGAATATTCCGGACGCCACCTGGCACTGCTGGAATGGGCCGCGAGCCTGAAACTGTTCGCCTATTCCTGCGCTGGACTGGCGCTGTTTTTCCCGTGGGGCGTCGCCGACGCGCGCACCCCGCAGGCGCTGCTGCTGGCCTTGCCGCTGCTGGTGTTCAAGCTGGCCGTGGGCGGGGCGCTGCTGGCGCTGCTGGAAACCGCGAGCGCCAAGATGCGCATTTTCCGCGTGCCGGAATTCCTGGGCACGGCCTTCCTGCTGGCCGTGATTGGCATGCTGGTCAACATCCTGCTGGGGGCCTGACATGAGCGTCTTCCTCACCCAGTTCATCAACCTGCTGGCCGCCATCCTGCTGCTGCTGGCCTTTGCCATGCTGGCGCAGCGCCGCGTGCTGTCCCTCATCCACCTGTTCACCCTGCAGGGCGCCACGCTGGCCGTTTCCACGGCCGTGGTGG
>JAGWIW010000110.1 GCA_028866015.1 Betaproteobacteria bacterium | reverse complement strand
CGTCGGCGAGCGTTTTCAGGCCGTCGTTGAGCAGCCCGATCTTGTTCGATTCCGACATGCTGCCGGAACAGTCCAGCACCAGCACAAGCGGTGCCCGTTCCTCGCTGTTGTCGATGAGTGCGACGTCGGGAATGACGGTGTTCATGCTTCCCCCCAGTGACAGATGATTGATTCGATTCCGGTTTTGTAATGATGGGTGCGGGCCGGCCGGCCGCTGTTCCTGTCATTAAAACATAATGGACCGCAGGGTGCTTGCGGGCTTCAGGAAGCGGCGTCGCGCAGGGCGCGTTTGAGGGCGGTGCGCGCGCCGCTGTTTTGCCGGGCGGCGTTGCCCTCAAGCACCGACTGCAGGGTGTGGAGCATGCGCTCCTTCATGTGGGCATGCAGTTTGGCGATGGCCTTTGCAGGGATTCCGGCCAGCTCCGCCAGAGGGCCAAACCCTGAATCCGTCAGCCATTCCGGAGCGGCGTGTTGCGGGGTCAGGCGCAGGGCCGGCAGGTCTTGGGGAATCCAGACCGTGGTGGTCAGCACGTCAAAGACCGGCGCAAGTCCGGGGCGCGCGGGGTCGTCATAGACCAGGCCGAAGTTTTTGAGGTGGGCGTCGCCGTTGCGCAAGATGTCGTTGGCGAGCAGCCGTTGCAGCAGATCCTGCCGTGCCGCCGGGCGTTCCGTGGCGGGGATGAAATGGTCGATCATGCGAAACAGGTCGAGCACGGTGCCGCGGTATTTGCCGTGACGGGCAATGCCGGACAGGGCGCAGGCGTCTTCAAAGCCCAGGCGCCTGCCTTGCGCTGTCACGTCGAAGCGCTCGATCGTGAGGGTGGAAGCGTCCGGCGACAGGCTCAGGTGCGGCACCGGCAGGCCGGCTGCCTGGCAGGCGCTCATGCAGGCAAACTCCACCAGCGCAGCGCCGGGATAGTCTTCTGTGTCGAACTTCACCAGGACGCCACCGGCCACTGCGGTGCCCGGATGCCGGTTTTCGTCCCCATGTCGCGAAGACATTTTCGGCATGACGCCTGAAATGCCGGTGGTCTGGGGGTGGGCTTTCAGCAGGGCAGCGAGCTGGCGGGCGGAGTTTTCAGAGCGGGCGGCCGCGAGGATGCGGCGCTCCAGGCCAGGCTCCGGCTCCAGTGGTCCACCGAACGTCACGCGCCCCACCGTATGGCGCCCCACCAGTTCCAGCAGGGAAAAATCGTCATCCACGTCCACGACTTTTGCGAACTTGCGGCGCAGCGCATCCAGTACGAACCCTTCCGGCAGCGAGACGTCGAAAGGCGGCGGTAGGCGGTTGAAGCCGGTGTATTCGTGGGCGGGCAAACCCACCGGCATGGTGAGGGATACGGCGAGCTGCGCAGGGACGTCCGGCCGGTAGATGAAATCGAAGGTGCCGTCTTCGGCGTTTTCCTGCAGGACTCCCACTTCCCGGTCGCTGACCCACACCGACAGGCGGCGCATGGCGGATTATCCGCGCAGGCGCTGGGCCCGCATCAGCGCCTTGAGGGTGGGTGGGGCGGGTTCCTTTTCGGCAGGCGGCAGCGTGCTGGCGGCGCGCAGGCCCAGCGCGGCCATCACGGCCAGCAGGCTTTGGCCGCTCACGGGTTGCCCGGACTCGATGGCGATGACCGTCTGCCGGGTCAGCCCGGTCAGCTGGCCCAGGGCGTTCTGGGTGAGGTGGCGTGCCAGTCGCTGCCGGCGCACTTCACCGGCAATCTGGGCGCGCAGGGCCTCGGGGGTGAGGGGGGCGGCAATCATGTCAGTATGTCAAAGTATGTTGACATACATTGGGCTTTTTTGGGGACGATGTCAATAAGTGTTGACATTTTGACGCCCAAAACCTGAATTGGCGCAGCGGGGGCTTCCTGTGGCATAGTCCGTCTGACATCACAAAACCACAGAAAAACCAGGGGAGTCCCGATGATGAACAGCCGCTTGCCACGACGGGTTTCACAGCTGGCGCCCGCCGCTTTCCTGGCGCTTGCCTCCTGCATGAACATGCCCGAGCATGCCAAGGTGCCCGACGCCATTGCCGCCCCGGCCCACCAGGCCATCACGCTGGAAACCATGGCGTCCGGCGTCCAGGTGTACGAATGCCGTGCCGTAGCCGACGATCCGGCGCGCTTCCAGTGGACCTTCAAGGCGCCGGAAGCGGAACTGTTTGAAACGGCCGGCTATCGCGTGGGCCGCCACTATGCCGGCCCCACCTGGGAAGCCACGGACGGCAGCAAGGTGGTGGGGCAGCTCATGGCGCAGTCCCCAAGCCCCGACGAGAAAGCCATTCCCTGGCTGCTGCTGAGTGCCCGGTCCACCAGCGGCAAGGGGGTGTTCTCCCATGTGACCAGCATCCAGCGCGTCAACACCACGGGCGGCAAGGCGCCAGCGGAAGGTTGCGACAGCGCCCATGCCGGCCGCTCGGTGCGCGTGCCCTACACGGCCACCTACTACTTCTACAGCGCCAAACCCTAAGCGGTGTCCCTTCTCAAAAAACGCCTCACCACGGCGGCCCTGGTGCTCGTGCTGGGCACCCTGG
>JAGWIW010000109.1 GCA_028866015.1 Betaproteobacteria bacterium | reverse complement strand
TGTCGGAGCAGGCGCCACATCAGAGGTCGTGTCCCGAATAGCTCAGGTTGAAGGATTTGTTGATGAGCGGGAAGTCGGGAACGATGTTGCCCATCACCGCATGTTCCAGCACCGGCCAGTTGTGCCAGGAGGGGTCGTGGCAGTGGCAGTAGCGCAGGCGGTGGCCCTGCTCGTCCAGCGCCAGAGCCACCAGCACTTCGCCGCGCCAGCCTTCCACCCGGCCTGCGCCCCGGGCATTTGCCGGCAGCGCATTGAAGGGCGTGCTCACGGGGCCTGCAGGCAGTCCCTCAAGCAGCTCCCGGATCAGGCGCAGCGATTCGAACACTTCGTCGAAGCGCACGGCCACCCGGGCCGCCACGTCTCCGTTGCGTTGCGTGGCCATGAGCACGTTGAGCTGCGCGTAAGGTGTCCAGGGCTGGTCGCAGCGCAGGTCGGCGGCGATGCCGCTGGCGCGCCCAGCCAGCCCTGTGAGGCCCAGGCGCGAGGCCAGCGGGGCTTCCACGCGCCCGGTGCCGAGGAATCTGTCCTGCAGGCCGGCATGGCCATCGTAGAGGGTGCGCAGCTCGGCCACTTCGCCGGCCACGGCATCGCATTGTTTGCGCATTGCATCTGCCGTTCCGTCAGGCAGATCTGCCGTCACGCCTCCCGGGACCACGCAATCCATCAGCAGCCGATGTCCGAAACAGTCTTTGGAAAGCCGCAGCCAGTCTTCCCGCAGGCGTGAAAACTGGGCCAGCCCCACGGCAAAGCCGGCATCGTTGCCCAATGCGCCGAGGTCGCCCAGATGGTTGGCCACGCGCTCCCGTTCCAGCAGCAGCGCGCGCAGCCAGCGCGCCCGTTCCGGCACGCTCGTGCCCGTGGCGGACTCCAGCGCCATGCAATAGGCCCAGGCATACGCCACGGTGCTGTCCCCGCTCACGCGGCCTGCCAGGCGGTACGCCTCGGCGGGCGCCAGTTCCGTGAAACGGTGCGAAATGCCCTTGTGTGTGTAGCCCAGGCGCGCTTCCAGCCGCAGCACTTTTTCGCCCACCACGGAAAAGCGGAAATGCCCGGGTTCGATGATGCCCGCGTGCACCGGGCCCACCGGAATTTCATGCACGCCGTCACCGCTCACCTGCACGAAGGGATAGTCGCGCGTGCCGCGGCTGTCAGGCCACAGGCCGTGGTCGAGCCAGGGGCGGGTGTCCGCAGCCCCGCAGGCGGTGATGCCCCACAGGTCGGCCACGGCGCGCTGCATGCGCGCAGCGGCCGGGAACAGGTCCGACAGGTCTGGGTATTCGGGGCCATCTCCGGGGCAGGGCAGGGTGAGCCACAGCAGACCTTCAGGCAGCCCGTAGGTGGCATGGACTTCGCCCGGGGCGCCCCACAGGGCCACCAGGCGGGCGCCCTGCGCAGCGGCCCATTCGGCCGCCGCACGCCAGCCCGGAGCGTCAGTGCGTCCCTGCCAGGCCGGCAGCTCGGAGGAGAGGGCCGCCAGGTCGGGCGTGTGCATGGGGTGCGGGGTCACATCAGCCTCCCAGCAGCCGCGCCGCCTGGGCATACCAGGCATTGAGGTATGGCGGAATGTAGAACCCCAGCATCAGGCCCAGGCCCAGGTGCACGAACACGGGCAGCAGGGCCGGCGCATGGGGCAGGCGCTTGACCGTGGTGTCGCCAAACACCATGGGCTGCACGCGCGCGAACACGGCCGCGAAGGCGATGCCCAGGGCCAGCAGCAGGAATGGGGTGGCCCAGGCGTGCTCGCGCATGGCCGTGGTGAGGATCAGGAATTCGCTCGCGAACACGCCGAAAGGCGGCAGGCCCAGGATGGCGAGCGACCCCAGCATGAGGCCCCAGCCCACCGTGGGATTGACCGTGATGAGGCCACGGATGCCGTCCATCAGCTGGGTGCCGGCTTTCTGCGCGGCGTGGCCCACCGTGAAAAAGATGGCCGACTTGATGAGCGAATGCACCGTCATGTGCAGCAGGCCGGCAAAGTTGGCGATGGGGCCGCCCATGCCGAAAGCAAAAGTGATAAGCCCCATGTGCTCGATGGAGGAGTAGGCAAACATGCGCTTGACGTCTTTCTGGCGCCACAGGAAGAAGGCGGAGGCCACCACCGACAACAGGCCAAAACCCATCATGAGGTGGCTTGCCAGGTGGTTGTGGAGCGCGCCGTCGGCCAGCACCTTGCAGCGCAGGATGGCGTACAGGGCCACGTTCAGCAGCAGGCCGGAAAGCACGGCGGAAACCGGAGTCGGGCCTTCCGCATGGGCATCGGGCAGCCAGTTGTGCAGGGGCGCCAGGCCCACTTTGGTGCCGTAGCCGATGAACAGGAAGGCGAAGGCAAGTGCCATGATGTCGGGATCGAGGGATCCCTTGACCGCTTCCAGGTTGGTCCACAGCAGGGCGCCGCCGCTGCTGCCCAGCAATTTGCCGGCCGCCATGTACAGCAGCACGGTGCCGAACAGGGCCTGGGCAATGCCCACGCCGCACAGGATGAAATATTTCCAGGCCGCCTCCAGGCTGGCGGCGGTGCGGTACACGCTCAC
>JAGWIW010000108.1 GCA_028866015.1 Betaproteobacteria bacterium | reverse complement strand
TCGCGCCTGACCGAACCGCCCCAGGACGACCGCAACATCGTGGCGCGCTGGAGCAAGCTGGCCGAAGAACATGGCGTCGATCTCGTGGTGTGCGTGGCCGCGGCCCTGCGGCGCGGCATCAAGGACGAAAACCTGGCCCCCGGTTTCCGCATTTCGGGGCTGGGACAGCTGGTGGAAGCCGGCATCCAGGCCGACCGCCTGGTGACCTTTGGAGACTGAGGCCGTCATGAGCGATGAACCCGGCATCAAGAAATTCATGTTCGTCAACCGCAAGGCGCCCTACGGCACGGTGTACGCGCTGGAGGCGCTGGAAGTGGTGCTGATCACGGCCGCCTTCGACCAGGACGTGTCGCTGGCGTTTCTGGACGACGGCGTCTTCCAGCTGCGCAAGGGGCAGCAGACCAAGGGCATCGAAACCAAGAATTTCTCGCCCACCTACCGGGCGCTGGAAGGCTACGACATCGAAAAGCTGTACGTGGAGAAGGAGGCGCTCGCCGCCCGTGGCCTCACCGAAGACGACCTGCTGGTGGACGTCACGGTGCTGGACCGCAAGGCCCTGGGTGCCCTGATGGACGAGCAGGACGTGATCCTGAGCTTTTGAGGAGAGGGGCATGCTGCATATCGTGAACAAATCCCCATTTTCCAGCCAGGCCCTGGATTCCTGCGTGCAGGTGGCGCCGGGCGGCGACCTGCTGCTGATCGAGGACGGCGTCTATGCCGCCAGCTCGGGCACGGTGGCGGACAACTTCATGCGCGACATCATGAAGCGCTTCCGCGTCCATGTCCTGGGCCCCGACCTGGAGGCGCGCGGACTGGCCGACCGCCTGATCGACGGCATCACCCCGGTGGATTACGCCGGGTTCGTCGACCTGGTGGTCCGGAACAAGACCTGCCAGTCCTGGCTATAACGACTACAACGGAGGAGAGAGCAATGCCCAACATCGAAGTCAACGGAAAATCCTACGAAACCGACGAGGAAGGTTATCTCGTCAACCTGGCGGACTGGAACAAGGACGTGGCCGACTACATCGCCAAGACCGAAAACGTGGCCATGTCCGAGCAGCACTGGGAAGTGGTGGATTTCCTGCGCGGTTATTACGACGAGTACCAGATCGCCCCGGCCGTGCGCGTGCTGACCAAGGCCATTGGCAAGAAGCTGGGACCGGAAAAAGGCAACAGCCAGTACCTGTACGAGCTGTTCCCTTACGGCCCCGCCAAGCAGGCCTGCAAGATCGCCGGCCTGCCCAAGCCCACAGGTTGCGTCTGAGCCCCAAGGCACGGCCATGGCCGGCACGCTGATGGCGCTGCTGTTCTATCTGGCGGTCCTGGTGTTCGCGGGCGGCCTGCTGTACCGGATTGCGGGCTATGCCCGCACCCCGGCGCCGCTCAAGATCCCCACCACCCCGGCGCCCACCACGCGGGGCGGCGTGGTGTTGCGCATGGCGCGCGAAGTGCTGCTGTTCGAAAGCCTGTTCAAGGCCAACCTCTGGATCTGGGGCTTCGGCATGCTGTTCCATTTCGGGCTGGCCCTGGTGCTGGCGCGCCACCTGCGCTATTTCACCGAACCGGTGTGGGGCTGGGTGGACGCCGTGCAGCCCTTCGGCATCTACGCCGGCTTTGCCATGGCGCTGGGGCTGGCCGGGCTGTGGGCGCGGCGCCTGTTGGTGCAGCGCATCCGCTACATTTCCACCCCCTCCGACCACCTCATGCTGGTGCTGCTGCTCACCATCGCCCTTTCGGGGCTGTCCATGAAGTTCGTGGACCATCCCGACGTGGTGGCCGTGAAGCGTTTTTTTGAAGGCTGGCTGCAGCTGTCCCTGCAGCCCTTTCCAGACAGCGCGCTGCTGGTGCTGCACCTGTCGTGCGTGGCGCTGCTGCTGCTGATCTTCCCCTTCAGCAAGCTCCTGCACGCCCCCGGCGTGTTCTTCTCGCCCACCCGCAACCAGGTGGACAACCCGCGCGAGCACCGTCACCTGTCCGCCTGGGCGGCGACCCGTTACGAAGGGGAGGGACCCCGTGGCTGAAACCGTCGTTGCGCCTCCGCTGCGCGTCATTCCCATCATTCCGGAACTGAAGCCGGATGCCATGAAGGACGTGCGCTCCTTCGTGGCCAATGAAAAAATCCAGACGGCCATCGGCTTTCCCGGGCAGCTGGTGGACGACTGGCATGATCGCGCCATCGGCAAGATGGGCGAGCTGCTGGAGAAATACCGCTCCCTCAAGGTATACATGGATGCCTGCGTCCATTGCGGCGCCTGCAGCGACAAGTGCCACTATTTCATCGGCACGCAGGATCCCAAGAACATGCCGGTGGCGCGCCAGGACCTGATGCGCAGCGTATACCGCCGCTATTTCACGGTGGCCGGCAAGCTGTTCCCCAAACTCGTGGGCGCGCGCGAGCTGACGCGCGACGTGCTGGACGAGTGGTACACCTATTTCAACCAGTGCTCGGAATGCCGGCGCTGTTCCGTGTTCTGCCCCTACGGCATCGACACCGCCGAAGTGACCATGGCGGCGCGCGACATCCTGGATTCCGTGGGCTATGGGCAGAAATACACCAAC
>JAGWIW010000012.1 GCA_028866015.1 Betaproteobacteria bacterium | reverse complement strand
GGTCGTAACCACAACAAGTTGTGTTTTATTGTTGACAGGACCACAGCTTGTTGCGGTATAGTCCCTCCCAGATGGTGCCTGACGCGCGTGAGCCGTCGGGATAATAGGGAATCCGGTACGAAAAGCTGTTTCCATGCCGGAGCTGCCCCCGCAACTGTAGTCGGCGAGTCTTGCGTTCCTCATGCCACCGGTTCAATCCGGGAAGGCCCGCGCAAGATGAAGACCCGAAAGCCAGGAGACCTGCCATCTTTAATTTATTGTCTGAATGGAGCGGGGTGACTCCGGGGACGATGATGGCAGTTCGTGCTCCCGGATTTCCGCAATCCCTGCCCATCCATCATCCGGCTCTCCCTGCAACGCTTAATACCCAAGGAGACCCGGCCTATGCCAACCCTGCAGCTTGCTGCTTCACCTTCTTCTCCGGACGTCGGTCTGGAAGTGATCCGACGCAATGGGACCATCGTTCCGTTCAAGGCCGAAAAAATCGCGGCCGCGATGACCAAGGCGTTCCTGGCGGTTTCAGGCCAGCAGGGGATGGCTTCCGCAAAAACCCGCGACCTGGTCATGCGCCTCACCGAAACGGTGGTGGCGGCCCTGACGCGCCGTCTGCCCGCAGGGGGAACCGTCCACATCGAGGACATCCAGGACCAGGTGGAACTGGCCCTGATGCGGTCAGGAGAACACGATGTGGCCCGCGCCTACGTGCTGTACCGGGAGAAACGGGCGGAGGCGAGGGCATCGGGGGCCACGGACAGTGGGACGGGACAGGGCAGCGCCGCCATTCATGTGCTGTTTCGTGGAAAGCGGCAGCCGCTCGACCTTGGGAAGTTGCAGGCGGACTGCAGCGAGGCCTGCGAAGGGCTGGCCGGTGTGGAAGCGGAAGCGATTGTCAGGCTCGCGCTGCAAAACCTGTACGACGGCGTTGAAGCGGCGGCGGTGCAGCAGGCACTGGTTCTGGCCGCGCGCACGCTCATCGAACAGGACCCCGATTACAACAAGGCGGCGGCCCGCCTGCTGCTGCACAGCATCCGGACCGAAGTGCTGGGGCAGGATGTGTCTGGACACGGCCTGAAGGAGCGCTATTCCGAAGCGCTGGCTTCGCTGGTGGAACAAGGCGTCGCGACGGAACTACTCGATCCCCGCCTGAAGGACTACGACCTGGAAAAACTGGGACAGGCCCTCGTTGCGGAACGGGATTTCCAGTTCGACTATCTGGGGCTGCAGACGTTGTATGACCGGTACTTCCTGCACTGTGACGAGCGGCGGATCGAGTTGCCGCAGACGTTTTTCATGCGGGTGGCCATGGGGCTTGCGCTCAACGAAATCAACCGGGAAGAGCGGGCCATCGAGTTTTACAACCTGCTCTCGTCCTTCGATTTCATGAGCTCGACGCCCACCCTGTTCAACAGTGGCACTCGCCACCCCCAGCTCTCATCCTGCTACCTGACCACGGTCTCCGATGACCTGGACAGCATTTACCAGGGGATCAAGGAAAATGCCCTGCTTCAGAAATACGCGGGTGGCCTTGGCAACGACTGGACTCCCGTGCGCTCGCTTGGCAGCCGCATCAAGGGCACCAACGGCAAAAGCCAGGGGGTGATCCCCTTTCTCAAGGTGGTCAACGACACCGCGTTGGCCGTCAATCAGGGCGGAAAGCGCAAGGGAGCCGTGTGCGCCTACCTGGAAACCTGGCATCTGGACATCGAGGAGTTCCTCGAACTCAGAAAAAATACCGGGGACGACCGCCGTCGCACGCACGACATGAACACGGCCCACTGGATTCCGGACCTGTTCATGAAGCGCGTGGAAGAAAACGGCGAATGGACCCTGTTTTCGCCCGTGGACGTTCCCGAGCTGCACGACCTGTTCGGAAAAGCGTTTGAGGCCGCCTATCAAGCCTGTGAAGCCAGGGCCCTGCGCGGGGAGATCACCCCTTTCAAGCGCGTGACTGCCGTGCAGCTGTGGCGCCGGATGCTCACCATGCTGTTTGAAACAGGGCACCCCTGGATCACCTTCAAGGATGCCTGCAATCTGCGTTCGCCCCAGCAACACGCAGGGGTCATCCACAGTTCGAACCTGTGTACGGAAATCACCCTCAATACTTCCCCGTCCGAAACCGCCGTTTGCAATTTGGGTTCGGTCAACCTGCTGGCTCATCTGGTTCCGGTGGAAGGGGGGTGGCAACTGGACCAAGAAAAGCTGGGAAAAACCGTTCGCAGCGCCATGCGCTTGCTGGATAACGTGGTGGACATCAACTTTTATCCCACCCCCAAAGCGCGCAACGCCAATGTGCGCCACCGCCCGGTGGGCCTGGGCCTCATGGGGTTTTCAAATGGCCTGCAGCGCCTGGGCATTCCCTACGCTTCGGAGCAGGCGGTGGAATTCGCCGACCGTTCCATGGAAGCGCTTTGCTACCACGCCTACTGGGCTTCCACGGAACTGGCCGAAGAGCGCGGACGCTATTCCACTTTTTCGGGCAGCTTGTGGGACCAGGGCATAATGCCCCATGAATCCCTGGATCTCCTGGAACATTCGCGGGGCGGATTCCTGGATGTGGACCGCAGTGTCACGCTCGACTGGGGTTTGCTGAAGGAGCGCATTGCCCGGCACGGGATGCGCAACTCAAACTGTGTAGCCATTGCCCCCACAGCCACAATTTCAAACATCGTCGGCGTGTCCGCCTCCATCGAGCCCGAATACCAGAACCTGTACGTGAAATCCAATCTGTCGGGGGAGTTCACGGTGGTGAACGAGGCGCTGGTGCAGGACCTGAAATCCCTAGGGCTGTGGGATGCCGTGATGCTGTCGGACCTCAAATATGTTGACGGCGCGCTCGGTGCCATCGATCGGATTCCGGCGGAAATAAAATCCCGTTATGCCACGGCCTTTGAGATCGATCCGATCTGGCTGGTGGAAGCGGCGGCCAGGCGACAGAAATGGATTGACCAGGCCCAGTCGCTCAACCTGTACGTGGCCGGCGCATCAGGCCGGAAGCTCGACGAACTGTACCGACTGGCCTGGACACGGGGACTCAAGACCACGTACTACCTGCGTACCCTGGGGGCGACCGCCATGGAGAAAAGTCTCGCCCCCGTCATGTCCGAGGTTTCCGCTTCCAGCGGGCAAGAACCCCTGCCGAAAGCCTGCTCGATTCTGGATCCCGAATGCGAGGCCTGCCAATGAATGCCATCATTCGCTCTCTGGCTCCGGTCAATGTGAACGACAAGCGCATCGTGAATGCCCGCACGGACATCAATCAGCTCGCGCCGTTCAAATACCCCTGGGCATGGGAATTCTTCCTCAACGCAAACCGCAACCACTGGACGCCCCTTGAAATTTCCATGGCGCAGGATGTCCACGATTACCATCACAAGCTGACTGCAGCCGAACGGCATGTGTTCGAGAACGTCCTGGCGTATCTCACCACGTCGGACATCCTGGCCATGCGCAACATCGGTCTGGCGGTCATGGAAAAAATGACGGCGCCGGAACTGCAGATCTACCAGGCGCGGCAAGTGTACGAGGAGGCCCTGCACACCTGGACCTACCAGCACTGCATTGAAAGCCTGGGGCTGGACCAGCAGGAAATTTACAACCGCTACCGGGTCATTCCGGAAATCTACGGCAAGATCCAGTTGGCCAACCAACGCCTTGAGCGGGTGATGCGGTCGGACTTTGATCTCACCGACAGGGACAACCTCCAGGAGTTCGCCCTGTCTTACCTGTTCTTTGCGGGGATTTTTGAAGGCTGCTGGTTCTACAACGGGTTCTCGCCCATTTTTTCCTTGCAGCGCCGCGGCCTGATGAAAGGAACGGCAGAACAGCTTCAGTACATCATGCGCGATGAGGTGCTGCACTGCGCCTTTGGCATTCGCGTGGTTCGCACCCTGATCCAGGAAGAACAGCTTCAGCTGGACCCGAATGCCGTGAAGCACTTGTGGGAGGAATCCGCCGCGGCTGAAGAGGCGTATGCCGGCTACGTGCTGCGCGAACGCATCCTGGGATACAACGCGGATGTCCATGTGGCCCAGTTCCGCTTCGTCGCCAACCGCAGGGCCCGGCAGCTGGGACTGGCGGAACCATTCCCGGGGGCGGAAAGCGCCCTGAACTGGCTTGATGAACAGGCTAATTTGCGAAAGGAGAAAAACTTTTTTGAAACGAGGGTGACGGAATACCAGACGGGCGGAGCGTTGTCATGGGATTGACCGGGTGGCGTCCGGGCTGAAGGCGGGTTGGCGGTCAGGAATGGCTGCAGAGCCTGTTCCTTTCTTCCCTCTTGGCCCTGCAGACGGGATTCGAACCTGTGCCGAAATCGGGACTTCACTTCGGCTCGGTGCCCGAAGTCTGCTTTTGGTATTGGTCGTAGCCCACGTTCAGTTTGTCCAGGCATTGCTGGCGCTGGCCCTGGTCGGGTATTTTTTCGCACTGGTTTCGCTGCCAGCTCTGGCCCATGTTGTAGGCCATTTCGGTGGAACAGGAGGCGGTGAGCAAGGCCAGGACGATACCGGCCGGGATGCGCGAAAAGAATGAGGGCACGACTTTCTCCGGTGGACGCTTGCTACATTTTAATGGTTTACGCTGTGCAAGCAATTGTCGGTAAGCGGGCACCACCCGCTTCCAGCAGCGTGTGCAAAGGTTTTCTGAAACCTAGCGGAGCACGGCCTGCTGTTCAACCTGCACGCTCTGTTCCCCGTTGCTCAGCCAGACTTGGCCGTCCTGGATGGTGCAGTGAAGTTTCATGGAAGGCTGTACCAGCTCCACCAGGGCCTTGGTGGATTCCTGCGACAGGTTGATCACCGTCAGGTTCCTGTATTTTCCCAGGGTGCCCAGATTCTGCTTGATCCAGACATCGGCTGTGCGGCCACCGTAGCAGTACACCATCACCTGCTCGGCGCGGTTGCAGGCCTTTCGGATGAGCCGCTCGTCGGGCAGCCCCACGTCGATCCACAGGAGGGGGGCGCCGGTCAGGTCGTTCAGGAACAGGTCGGCTTCATCTTCGGTGCTGAGTCCCCGGCCAAAAGCCAGGCGTTCATGGGCGTTGAGGGCAAAGGCCAGTATCCGCACCATCAGGCGTTCGTTGGTTTCTGAAGGATGGCGTGCCAGCACCAGGGCGTGCTCCTGATAGTAGGCGCGGTCCATGTCGGCCACCTGCAGGTTGGCCTTGAAGATGGTGGATTTTTCAGCCATCAGGGTTCACGCACCCAGGTCTGGCTCCGGCCGAACAGCGAAATCCCCAGGTAACCCCGCACTTCCAGGGTGTTGCCTTTGACTTTCATCTTGCAGCGGTAAATGCGCCCGTTGTGCGGATCGAGGATTTCCCCGCCATCATATTCATCACCATCCTGCTTCATGCCCCACAGAATCACCATGCCGGTCACCGGCTGGCCTTTGCGTGCGCCGCTGCATTCGTCGCAGCGGGCGTCCACCGGATGGCCCGGGCGCGGCAGGATGCGCACCACCCGGCCTTCCAGAATTCCCCCCAGGCTGTCGATGCGCACCAGCGAGGCGGCCTTGCCGTCTTCGTCATCGAAGGTGCGCCACACGCCCACGGGAGACAGTTCGGCTGCCGGGGCGGTCATGGCAAAAAGCCCCAGGAGCAGGGTGGCGAAAAGGAGGGCGATGCGTTTCATGGACGTTCTCCATCGGAAGGGCGGCCCATTATACGCCCACGGGCAGTGCCGTCCGCTCCACCACCTGGCGCAGCACGAAGCTGGAATGCACGCCAGTGACGCCCTTGATCTGGGTGATGCGGTTGAGGAGCAGTTCCTGGTAGCCCTCCATGTCCCGCACCACCACCTTGAGCTGGTAGTCAGCCGTCTGTCCGGTGATGAGCAGGCATTCCACCACTTCCGGGATTTTGGCCACAGCGGTTTCAAAATGGCGGAAACGCTCGGGCGTATGCTGGTCCATGGAAATGTGGATGAGGGCCATCAGGGTCAGGCCCAGTGCCTTGGGGTCCACCTGAGCGCGGTAGCCTGTGATGATGCCGGCTTCTTCCAGGGCCCGCACCCGGCGCAGGCAGGGGGAGGGCGAAAGCCCGACACGGTCGGCAAGATCCTGGTTGCTGAGCCGGCCTTCCTGCTGCAGCACTTCAAGAATGCGCTGGTCCAGGCGGTCGATTTCCATGATATTGCCCCTATGGGTTAACAGCAGGCATATTATGCCTTAAACGTTTTAATTAAAACAATTAAATGCCAAAACAAGTGGGTTTAATCGCAAAAACGCAATCATCTGCCTCCCAAAATCACTTAACATGGCATCATCAATCTGCCGCATGCCTTACGGAGCCGCCATCATGCTGAAAGACCCTTTGCGCAAATACAGCCCGTTTCCGGCCGTCAACCTGCCGGACCGCCAGTGGCCCAGCCGTACCATTACCCGTCCGCCCATCTGGATGAGCACAGACCTGCGCGACGGCAACCAGGCGCTGTTCGAGCCCATGAACGCGGAGCGCAAGCTGCGCCTGTTCCGCACCCTGTGCGCGGTGGGATTCAAGGAAATCGAAGTGGCGTTTCCCTCCGCTTCGCAAACCGATTTCGACTTTGTGCGCCTGCTGATCGAAGGCAACCACGTGCCCCAGGACGTCACCATCGAAGCCCTGACCCAGGCCCGCGAGCACCTCATCCGCCGCACCATGGAATCACTGCGTGGCGCGCGCCGGGCCATCGTCCACGTGTACAACGCCACGTCCCGGCCTTTCCGGGACATCGTGTTCGGCATGAGTCGGGCCGAAGTGGTGGAGATGGCCGTGTCGAGCGTGCGCCTGATCCGGACGCTGGCCGAGGAACAGCCGCAGACAGAATGGGTGTTGGAATACAGCCCGGAAACATTTTCAGCCACTGAGCTCGATTTTTCCCTGGAAATCTGCGATGCCGTCACCGAGGCCTGGGGCGCGGCGCCTGATCGCCCTGTCATCCTCAATCTGCCGGCCACTGTGGAAGTGGCCACCCCCAACGTGTTTGCCGACCAGGTGGAATGGATGCATCGTCATCTGGCCCGTCGCGACAGCGTCATTCTGAGCGTGCACCCTCATAACGACCGGGGTACGGCCGTGGCCGCGGCGGAACTGGCCGTGATGGCCGGGGCGGACCGGGTGGAAGGGTGCCTGTTCGGAAACGGGGAGCGCACGGGCAATGTGGACGTAGTGACCCTGGCGCTTAATCTCTACACCCAGGGCGTCTCGCCCGGGCTTGATTTTTCCGACATCAATGCCGTGGCCCGCACGGCGGAATATTGCACCCAGTTGCCGATTCATCCGCGTCATCCCTATGTGGGCGACCTCGTGTTCACGGCGTTTTCAGGGTCCCACCCGGATGCCATCCAGAAGGGATTTGCCGTGCAGAAACCGGACGCCGCCTGGAACGTTCCGTATCTGCCCATCGATCCGGCCGACGTGGGGCGCAGCTACGATTCGGTGATTCGCGTCAACAGCCAGTCCGGCAAGGGCGGGATCGCCTACTTGCTGGAAACGGAGTACGGCGTGGTCCTGCCGCGGCGCTTGCAGGTGGAGTTTTCCTCGGCAGTGCAGCGCCATACCGATGCCCATGGCGGAGAAATGAGCGCTTCGGAAATCTGGGCCCTGTTTTCCCGCGAGTATCTGGAAAAGGTCGAGCCCGTGCGTTACGTGGAACATCACCTGTTCGAGCACGGGAATGCGCAGGGCATCCGTCTTACCGTGGAGTCGGGTGGTGTGATCCATTTGCTGTCCGGGGAAGGCAACGGCCCCATCGACGCCGCAGTCCATGCCCTGCGTACGCTGGGTGTTGACGTTCAGGTGCGCAGTTATGAAGAACGTTCGCTGGGCCGCAGCCAGGAAGGGGGTAATGCCCAGGCGTGCGCCATCATGGAAGTCACGCGGCAGGGCAGCGGCATGGAATGCCATGGCGTCGGCCTTGACCCCAACATCGTCACCGCATCGGTAAGGGCGCTGGTGAGCGGCGTCAACCGCCTGGGCCTCTCAGCCTTTTCCGAAGCGAAAGTGCGGGAGGCCTGAACGGCATGGGGCAGCGTTTCGAGGGCTTGTCCGAGCGGCACCGCGCGTTTATCGGGAAACAGAAACTGTTTTTCGTGGGCACGGGTACGGCGGAGAGCCGCATCAACATTTCCCCCAAAGGCATGGACACCTTCCGCATTCTGGGCGACAACCGCGTGCTGTGGCTCAACGTCACGGGCAGCGGCAACGAATCGGCTGCCCATGTGCAGCAGGATTCTCGCATGACGATCATGTTCTGCGCCTTTGAAGGCGACCCCATGATCCTGCGGCTCTATGGTTCGGCCAAGGCAGTTCACCGCAGCGACCCGGAATGGGGGGCGCTTACCGAATGGTTTCCTCCCATGCCGGGCGCGCGCCAGCTGTTCGACATGACCGTGGAGCTGGTTCAGACCTCCTGCGGCACCGGGGTGCCGTATTATGCTTATCAGGGCGAACGGGAATTCCTCAACGAGTGGGCTTCGCGCAAGGGCGAAGACGGCTTGCGCCGCTACTGGCAGGAGAAGAACCGTTTCAGCATTGACGGAATCCCCACGTTTGTGACAGAAAAGAACGCATGACGAGCAAGCAAATTCCCCGCATCGGCCTGGCTCTGGGAGGGGGCTCCGCACGCGGCTGGGCCCATGTGGGTGTGATCCGCGCGTTGGAGGAAGCCGGCATTCGCCCCGATCTGGTGTGCGGCACTTCGGTGGGCGCCATGGTGGGCGCCGCCTATGCCGCAGGCGAGCTCGACCGCTTCGAGCAATGGCTGCTCGAGATGAGCCTGCGTGATGTTTTTTCATTCATGGATGTGTCGCTTAACGGGGGCATGCTCAAGGGTGATCGCCTGATGGATTTCTTCCGGACCACTTTCGTGGACCATCCCATCGAGGACCTGAATATCCCGTTCGCGGCTGTGGCCACGTCACTGCAGACGGGGGCCGAAGTGTGGCTGCGCGAAGGGTCCACCGTGGACGCGGTACGGGCATCCATTGCACTGCCCCTGCTGTTCACTCCTGTCCAGCGCGACGGGGTGTTTCTGGTGGACGGCGGTCTCGTCAATCCTGTTCCGGTTTCCTTGGCGCGCGCCATGGGAGCGGATTTCGTTATTGCCGTGGATCTCAGTTCAGACATCGTCGGCCATCGCCTGCGCGAATTCGAACCAGAGGAGCCACCCCAGGGAGGTGGTGGCTGGCTGGGGTGGGTACAGGACCGGCTGGGAATATTACGAAAGAATGGGGAACAGGTGCAGTCGCGCGCACCTTCCGTGCTGGAGGTCATGTCGTCCAGCATCAACATCATGCAGGTGCGCATCACCCGCAGCCGCATGGCGGGAGATCCTCCCGACGTCACCATTTCACCCCGGCTGGCTCATTTCGGCCTGTTCGACTTTCACCGTGCCCAGGAGGCCATTGCGGCTGGACGCGACAGTGTGGAAGCCAGTCGGCACGGGTTGCGCCTGATGGAAGGGTGACAGGTCAGGTGCCCGCAGCAGTCACCCGGGCCCTAGCTCCAGTCAGCCAGGGTGCGCAAATAGGAAATGACATCTTCCCGGCTCAGCATGCCGATGACCTGGCCTTGCCGCACCACGGGCAGCTGGTTGACCCCATCCCGGTCCATGCGCTGCAGGGCTTGCCACAGTGATTCGTTCGGCGTGGTGGACTGGGCTTGCGCCAGGGGCAGCATGACCTGGCCCGCTGTCTGTCGGCTCCATTCGGAGCGCGGCACGGCGCGGATGCGCTGCGGGGTGACGAGTCCGGTGACGCGGTCGCTTTCGTGGACAAGAAAGCAGCGCTGGTGCCCCGTGAGGATGTAGTCATCCACCAGTTGCTGCAGCGAAAGGGTCGCGGAAACCGTGGGACAGGACGGGTTCATGACCTGCACCACGGGATGCCCTGACAGGAGGTCGCGAAAAGCCACTTCCTGCAACTGAGACTTGGCGGCATTGTCCAGAAACCAGCCGATGAAGACAATCCACAGTCCCCCACCCAGATTTCCGGACAGGCTCTGCCAGGCCCCGATCAGGATCAGCAGGAAGGCAAAGCCACGGCCCGTAGTGGCAGCAATGCGGGTCGCCCCCCGCAAATTGCCGGTCATAGCCCAGAGTACGGCGCGAAAGAGGCGGCCGCCGTCGAGCGGATAGCCGGGCAGCAGATTGAACAGGGCGAGGGTCAGGTTGATGTAGCCCAGGTATTTGAACAGTCCGGCCAGGGGTTCGATGTGGGCAGTCCAGTGCTGCAGAAGGTATGACACCAGGGCAAGCGCCAGACTGACCAGGGGACCGGCCAGTGCGATCAGGAATTCTGCCTTGGGAGTGGGCGATTCGTCCGCGATTTCGGCAATGCCGCCGAAAATGTGGAGGGTGATGCGGCGTACGCGCACCCGGTAACGCATGGCCATGACCGAGTGCCCCAGTTCGTGCAGCAGCACGCTGGCGAAGAATGCAAGCGCCGTGATGGCGCCCATGAGCCAGTAAAGGCCATGGGGCCAATCGGGAAACGCGGCCGGGTAGTAGCTGCCTGCCAGCATCCAGGTCAGCAGGGTGAATATCAGAAACCAGGAAAAATCGAGGCCGATGGGTATCCCCAGAATCCTGCCGAGCGGAATGCGCTGCTGTGCCATTGAAATCCCCTTGGAAGCCCGGCTCAATATTTTGCCGGGCAGGCCGATATCTTCCTTTAAGGGTCAGTATAAAGACAGAGTCCCTTCAGGAGGAACCTGGCATGAAGCAAGACAGCGAAGACCGGCCGGATGAACGGCCGGACGGGGAAGCCGAGGCCGAAGGAGAAGGGCGGGCGCGCGGACGCAAGGGTAAGGAGGAACGTGCAGGCCGAAGGAAAGGAGGCAATCTCCCGGCCTGGCTGGGGCTGACATTTGGGATTTTGGGCCTGGCTCTGGGAGCGGCGGCCCTGTTCCTGGTTCACGGCTGGCAGGAAAAGCTGGCAGCCCAATCCGCGCTCGTCACCGACCTGACCCATCGCCTCACGGCAGCCAACGACCTGTTTGCAAAAACCCAGATGGCCATCCGGCAGACGCAGGCAATTGACGAGGAAAAAAGCAAAAGGCGCGAACAACGCGATGCCCTGATGATTCACGCCATGGCTCAGGTGCAGACGCGCCTGAAAATGGCGCCGACCATCGAGAAAATGCTGGAACCCGTTCCCGCCGGCCCGCTTCACCCTGCCGCTGCTGCTGCTCCTGCGGCCCCCGCGGCAGCGCCGGCTGCTGTACCGGCTCCTGTGTCGAAGGCGCCCGCACCTGAGTCGCCCAAAGCCAAAATCACGTCACAGGTGCAGGGCATTCGGGAAGCCATCCGCAAGTACAACGGCAACTAGCGGGTGGGAAAAAACCGGCCTTCAAATTCGGATGCCGGCAGCGGGTGCGAAAACAGGAATCCCTGGGCATAGTCGCAACCTGCCTTGAGCAGCAGATCCCGTTGCGCCTCTGTTTCCACGCCTTCTGCAATCACCTGGATGCCCAGCTTGTGCGCCATCACCACAACGGCTTCGCAGATGGCCAGATTGTCCGATTCCGGATGAAGGTTGGCCGTGAAGGACTGGTCGATTTTCAGGTAATCGATTTCAAATTTTTTGAGATAGGCCAGGGACGAGTATCCGGTACCGAAGTCATCGATCGCAATCCGCATGCCGACGTCGTGAAAACTCTCCAGTTTCCGGATGGTCTGGGCATGGGCATCCAGAAGCAGTCCTTCCGTGATCTCAACCACGATGCTTTCTCCGGGCAGCCCCAGGGCGTCCAGCAGCTCAAGCCAGTGGCTCTGTTCCCGCTCGTTGTTGCGAAACTGCGCCGGTGACTTGTTCACGGTCATCTGGAAACCCGGGAAAGCCTGGCGCCAGAGGGCTGTCTGGCGGGCCGCCTGGGCAAACACTTCGTCGCCGATGGTGGTGATCAGTCCCGTGTCTTCTGCCACGGCGATGAACTCGCCGGGGTAGACCAGTCCCCGCTCCGGATGGGCCCAACGCACCAGGGCTTCCGCTTTGGAGACCCGGCCGGTGGCCAGTTCCACGATGGGTTGGTAATGGACCTGGATCTGGCCCAGCTGGACGGCCTTGCGCAAATCGTTGGCGGTCCTCATGCGCAGGAATGCAGCGGCTTGCATGGATGGAGTGAAATAGTGGTACCCGTTGCGCCCATTGTTTTTGGCGGCGTACATGGCCTGGTCGGCATTCTTGACCAGTATTTCCATGCCGGTTGCATCATGGGGGTAGAGGGTGATGCCGATGCTGGCCGTGATGTAAACCATTTCATCGCCAAACTGGAAAGGCTGGGCGATCGTGTCGATGATGGTCTGTGCGACCCGGTCCACGTGACCCATGTCTTCCAGATTGGTGAGCAGGATCGTGAATTCATCCCCGCCCAGACGCGCCACGGTATCGGTGGCGCGTACGCATTCCAGCAGTCGCAGTCCGCTTTCCTGCAGCAGACGGTCGCCCGTGTCGTGGCCCAGGGTGTCGTTGATTTCCTTGAAGCGGTCGAGGTCGATGAACATCAGCGCCAGTGACCGACGGTGTCGCTGTGCCTTCCTGATTTCCTGTTCAAAGCGATCCAGAAACAGGATCCGGTTGGGCAGATCGGTAATGGGATCGTAGTGGGCAAGGCGCAGCATTTCCGCTTCCGAGCGCTTTTGCTCGCTGATGTCGGTGTGGGTTCCGATCAGGCGCAAGGGGCGCCCACGGGTGTCGGTGCTGACGATCATGCCCCGGCTCAACGTCCATTTCCAGGAGCCATCCTTGCAGCGCATGCGGAATTCCGAGGTGAAAATCGGGGTTTTTCCGGCGAGATGGTCTTTGATGTCCTGGATTGCCTGTTCCAGGTCGTCCGGATGGATCAGCGTGCGGCCATCCTGGGCCGTGGCGCCCACCTCCCCGGTGGAATAGCCGAAAATCTCATGCCATTGGTCTGAGCGATAGACCAGGTCGGTGTCCAGATGCCAATCCCAAACGCCCATGTTGGACCCTTCCAGAGCGAGCTTCCAGCGCGCTTCGCTGATCTGGAGGGATTGGCTTGGTGCCTGCTGTCCGCGAATTTTTGCGTACAGCGCCGATAGGGGCCCCCACAAAGACTGTTTCACGGTTTTCCTGTCGTGCCGTTTCGTGTCTTGAATGAAGCTCTAGAATGAGACCATGCCGGCAATGTGCGACTGCGTACACCGCGGCCACACTGACATTATGTATGCACAAAACGGGTTAGGAAAAGAGGGGGGGTCGAAGAGGCAGGGGCGTTGGCCTCAGGCCCGGAACGTTGCCGTCCTGCCAGGGGGACTCAGGGGCGCGCTGCCTTGGCGGCCAGAGCAAGTCTTGTCAGGCGGTTCAGCAGAATCTGCAGCGCTGGAGACAAGCGTTCCATGGGCCACTGGTCCAGGAGATTTCTGACCTGCAGCCCCAATGCCGTATCGCCGGTCATGGTCAGGCGACGCTGAAAAAACAAGGTGTCTGCATCTTCAAGGTGGCTTGCGAGCAGCAGCAGGTCCAGCATTTTTCCGCGAATGGTGGCTTCAGCCTCCACATCCGGGGGCAGGGTGCGAAGCTTTCCGCCTTCTGCCGTGATGGCCCAGGAAAAACCCAGGTCATCCACGCGCACGGACAGACGCCGCTTCTCAAGAAAATCCAGACTGCCTGCAGGCAATGCCTGCAGGAAATACCGGTCCAGCAGGCGGGAGAAGGCGCGTCCGGGCCACGAGGCAGGCAGCAAAGCCAGGCCGTAGGACAGCTTTCGGGGAGGAGGCAGCAGCCGCAGCATGGGTCGCGGCATCCGTTCGGGAGTAAGCCAGGAAAAGGTCCTCATGTCGTCTCCTGATGATCGCGTGATATCGTCCTGGCGGCATCCACCCAGTCCATGCCGGGTTTTCCATGCCAGTAGCCGTTGCAGTCTCCGGCCTGGGCAGGAGGCTTTCCGCTTTGCAGCGCCTCATGGAAGCGTTCGATGACCCGTTCCATGTCGTGGGCTTGCGGACTGATGCGCAGGTAATCCACTCCGCTTCCGCGCAGGCTCTCCAGGTCCGGAGCCAGGTCGCAGCAGGCATCGCTTTGCACCTGGATGCCATTGAGGCGAAGGAATGACTGCCCCTCTCGGGTTGTGAGGGCAAGACCTTCCGGATGCTCGAGGCACTTGAAGTCGCAGTCGTCCTTGCCCAGATTGCTGGCCCGCGCCGTAAAGCAGCGTGCCGAATAGGCCAGCGGCAAACGGCCCCATGCCAGTATTTCCACCTCGGGAAATGCGTTGCCGGCATTCTTCTGCGCTTCGCGCAATGCATTCAGGGCGATTTCTCCCTGGTCCGTGGCCAGCACAAAGCGTTTCAGCCCGCAGGATTGCAGCAAAGCCAGGGTTTCGTGGTTGTAGATGTTGAGGCTGGGACCGCCCACGAACGGCAGTTGCCGCTCAAGGCAGATCTGGACGGCGGACAGGTCATTGGCTTCAATGCCAAAGCGTCCGTTGTCCGCCAGGCGGCGCAGGGCGGACAGTTCGGACTGGGCCTCCACCAGTACCAGGGAGGAAAGCACCACTTCGCATCCCGTGGACGAGAGTTCGTCTGCGATGGACAGCCAGTCGGCAAGACGCAGTTCCCGCCGCTTGCTGCACACCGTCTCACCCAGATAGATGACGTCAACCGGCCAGTCTGCAGCCTGCCGGTAAAAGTCCAGGGTGTCTTTGCGTTTCCAGAAGTATTGCAGTGGGCCCAGGGAGAGTTTCATGACGTCATTGCCAGGAGCGGTGATATGGGCCCAGCGTGGTTTGCAGCCCCTCCGATACGTGCGACAGCTGTGCTTCCCATTCCGGCAGGATGCGGAAAGGTTGCCCCCCTTCAAGGGAGTCGAGCGCTGCCCGCCAGACCCGGGTGACCTGGGTTACGTAGGCCGGGCCGCGCTGGCGTCCTTCCACCTTGAGTGCAGCCACGCCAGCCTGGGCCAGACGCGGCAGCAGTTCCAGGGTATTGAGGCTGGTGGGTTCCTCCAGCGCGTAAAACGGGTGGCCGTCCTGCTGGTATCGGCCCTTGCACAGCGTGGGGTAACTTGCTGGCTCCTGGGGTTCGAAGCGGTCCACCAGCACGTTGCCCAGGCGCACTTCGCGCCGTTCTCCCGCAAGCTCGGTCCAGTGGACATGTTCGGCGGGTGAACAGACGCCATGGCAATTGGGCGATTGCCCGGTGACATGGCTGGAGAGCTGGCAGCGGCCTTCCACCATGATGCACAGGCTGCCGAAGGCGAACACTTCGATTGCCACCGGGGCCTGTTCGCACAGGTGCTCCACCTGGGCAATGGAAAGCACCCGTGGCACGACAGCGCGCGCGATGCCGAAGCGTTCGTAAAAAAAGCGCAGTGCCACGGCGGTGGTGGCCGAACCCTGCACCGACAGGTGGCGGGGGATGGCGGGGTGACGGCGCACGGCGTAATCAAGCAGCGCCATGTCGGCGATGATGAAGGCATCCACTCCGGCCGCTGCAGCCGTATCGATGCTGTCTTTCCATACATCGATGTGGCGGGAGGTGGGATAGGTGTTGATGGCGAGGTAGAGCTTCCTGCCGCGGGCATGTGCCTTGGTTGCAGCGGAAGCCAGCGTGTCGGCAGTGAAATTCAATCCGGGAAAGGCGCGCGCGTTGGTGGGGTTGCGCAATCCCACATACACCGCATCGGCCCCCTGTTCCAGAGCCGCGTCCAGGGCTGCCGGGCTGCCTGCGGGGCAGACGAGTTCCATTTTCATGCGGCGCGTTCCGAAGTGAGGGCCTGCCAAAAGGCATCCATGCGGCGGGCAAACTGGGGATCGTACTGGATGGGACGTCCCCAGGTGCGGTGGGTTTCCCCCGGCCATTTGTTGGTGGCATCAAGCCCCATTTTTCCTCCCAGGCCCGCTTCAGGGCTTGCGAAATCAAGATAATCGATGGGCGTGTTTTCGATCAGGAGGCAGTCGCGTACCGGGTCCATGCGGGTGGAAATGGCCCAGATCACTTCGCTCCAGTTGCGAATGTCGATGTCGTCGTCTACCACGATGACGAATTTGGTGTAGGTGAACTGGCGCAACCAGGACCAAATGCCCATCATGACGCGCCGGGCGTGCCCGGCATACTGCTTGCGCAGGCTGACGACCGCGATGCGGTAGGAGCAGGCCTCGGGCGGCAGGTAAAAGTCCAGGATTTCCGGAAAGGTGCGGCGCAGCAGGGGCACGAAAAGGTCATTGAGTTCCCGCGCCAGAACCGAAGGTTCGTCCAGTGGCGGGCGTCCCATGTAGCTTCCCTGGTAGATGGCCCCTGCCCGCATGCAGAGCCGCTCCACGGTCAGCACGGGAAACTCGGCCTGGCTGTTGTAATAGCCGGTGTGGTCTCCGAAGGGGCCTTCGAGCGCGCGATCGCCTGGATGGATATGTCCTTCCAGCACGATTTCCGCGCCGGCGGGGACATCAAGGCCGGTGTGGCTGGAACGGCGCAGCAGGGTGGGTTGGCCGCGCAGCAGTCCGGCAAACTCGTACTCCGAGAGGGTGTCGGGAATCGGGCTGACTGCGGCGAGCTGGGTGCAGGGGTCGGCCCCGATCACCACTGCCACGGGAAAAGGTTCCTGCGGCCGGGCGGCAACCCAGTCCGCATGGTCCAGGGCGCCGCCCCGGTGCGGCAGCCAGCGCATGATGACCCGATTGGGCCCGATCACTTGCTGGCGGTACACCGCCACGTTCTGTCGCGCCTGTCGCAGGCCCCGGGTGACCACCAGGCCAAAGGTGATGAGACGGCCGGCGTCTTCCGGCCAGCACTGCTGGATGGGCAGCAGGGACAGATCAACGGCAGCGCCTTCCAGTATTTGGGATTCGAAGGGGGCATGGGCCGCGGAGTCCGGGCGCACGTTGGCCAACTGGGCGTATTCGGGCCAGGCTCGCAGCCAGCCTTCAAGCCCGCGCGGCAGCTGGGGGGCCTGCAGCGTGGCCAGCAATTCGCCCAGCTCCGAAAAGGAACGGATGGCGCGATGGTGAAGTGCGGCGCGGATGCGGTCAGGGGAACCGAAGAGATTGCCCAGGAGGGGCAGGCCGGAGCCCCGGGGAGTTTCGAAAAGCAGGGCAGGCCCCTTTTCCTGCAAGCTTCTCAGGCACAGTGCGGTGCTTTCCAGAATGGGGTCGACCGGTTTTTCCACCCGCAACAGGTCGCCCTGTCGTTCCAGATCGCGCAGAAAAGTGCGCAGGTCATCATAAGCCACGATCGCGATTCCCAGGACCGGCAAAGCTGCCAGTATTAGGGAAGGGCGTGTTGTGCTCTTTGCGCTAGATCAAATCCCGGGAGAATTGCGGTTGCCCAGCATGCGCTGCCAGAAAGCCGATGCCTCGCCCACGATGCCGCGCCGGAACAGCAGCACGCACACCACAAAAATGGCGCCCATGATGACCGTCACCAAGGCTCCCACCTTGTCTGCCAGCTGGTCTTCCAGGGTCACGATGAGCGAGGCGCCCACCATGGGCCCTGACACCGTGCCGATACCGCCCAGGATGGTCATGAGCACCACGTCCCCGGACATGTGCCAGTGCACGTCCGTGAGCGTGGCGAACTTGAACACCAGCACCTTCAGCGCGCCAGCCAGCCCGGACAGGCTTGCCGACAGCACGAAGGCGAGCAGCTTGTAGCGATCCACGTCGTACCCCAGGGAGACGGCGCGCGCCTCGTTTTCCCGGATGGCCTTGAGCACCTGTCCGAAGGGGGAATGAATGGTGCGGTGAATCAGCACAAACACCAGTGCTGAAATGGTCAGGATGACATAGTAGAGCGTGAGGTCGTTCGAGAGGTCCAGCCCGGCCAATGTCCCACGGGGAACGCCCTGGAGGCCGTCTTCGCCTCCGGTCTGGGGCAGTTCCAGGCAGACGAAATAAAGCAGCTGGGCCAGTGCCAGGGTGATCATCGCAAAGTAGATGCCCTGGCGGCGGATGGCCAGGCGGCCGAAAATCCATCCCAGGATGCCGGCCACGGCAGTGCCGGCAGCGACGCCGGCCAGCGGGCTCCAGGCCAGTTCGCGAATGGTGTAGCCGGCCACGTAGGCTGCGCCACCGAAAAAGGCGGCATGGCCGAATGAGAGCAGTCCGGTGTAGCCGAGCAGCAGGTTGAAGGCGCTGGCAAAGATGGCGAAGCACAGCACTTTCATGAGCAGGACCGGGTACAGCACGGCCGGCGCCAGGATGGCTGCAGCCAGCACCAGTACCATCCACAGGCGGCGCATCATTTCTCCTTGCCGAACAGGCCGGCGGGCCGCAGGATCAGCACGATCGCCATGATGACGAACACCACCGTGGCGGAAGCTTCGGGATAGTAAACCTTGGCCAGCCCTTCCACGACTCCGAGGGCAAGCCCGCTCACGATGGCACCCAGGATCGATCCCATGCCGCCGATCACCACCACCGCAAAAACCACGATGATGAGGTTGGAGCCCATGAGGGGGCTGACCTGGAAAATGGGGGCGGCCATGACACCGGCCAGCGCGGCCAGGCCCACGCCAAATCCGTAGGTCAGCATGACCATGAGGGGAACGTTCACGCCGAAGGCCTGGGTAAGCTGCGGGTTTTCCGTGGCGGCCCGCAGGTAGGAACCCAGGCGGGTTTTTTCAATGACAAGCCAGGTGGCAAGGCAGACCAGGCTGGAAAATCCCACCACCCACACCCGATACTTGGGCAGGGCCATGAATCCCAGGTTGAGTGCGCCTTCAAGCACATCAGGTACATCGTATGTTTCGCCGCTCACCCCGAAACGGTCCCGGAACAGGCCTTCCAGGATCAGCGCAAGGCCGAAGGTGAGCAGCAGCCCATAAAGATGGTCCAGCCGATAGAGCCGCTTGAGCAGCAACCGTTCCGCCAGGATGCCCACCGCTCCCACCAGGATGGGGGCAAGGACCAGTGCACCGAAATAACCGATGCCGAAATTGTCCAGCAGCATCCAGGCGGCGAAAGCACCCAGCATGTAAAACGCCCCGTGGGCAAAGTTGATGATGTTGAGCATGCCGAAAATGACGGCCAGGCCCAGGCTCAGCAGGGCGTAGAAAGAGCCATTGACCAGCCCCAACAAAAGCTGGCCCGCGAGGGCCAGCAGGGGGACGCCGAAGATTTCGATCATTTATGGACGAGAGGGCAGCGCGACTGGCTGAGCGGCTGGAAGGCGTCAGCGGCCGGGATGGTGGCCCGGACGTTGTAGTAATCCCAGGGGTAATGGGATTCGGAAGGTTTCTTCACCTGCATCAGATACATGTCGTGCATCATCAGGCCGTCGTTCCGGATTTTCCCGTTTCTGGCGAAGAAGTCATTGACCGGCATTTTTTTCATTTGCGCCATGACTTTCTGGGTGTCGTCGGAGTTGACCGCCTTCACGGCTTCCAGGTAGTGGGTGATGGCTGAATAGAGGCCGGCCTGCACCATGGTCGGCATTTTCTTATGACGAGCGTAGAAGCGTTTGGACCAGGCACGCGTTTCCGGGTTCATGTCCCAGTAGAACGCTTCGGTCAGGTACATCCCCTGGGTGGCCTTGAGCCCCAGGCTGTTGATGTCCGTGATGAACATCAGCAGGCCGGCCAGGGTCTGCTTGGGCGTGATGCCGAATTCCGACGCCTGCTTGATGGAATTGATGGTGTCCGCCCCCGCATTGGCAAGACCGATCACCTGGGCGCCTGAGGCCTGCGCCTTGAGCAGGTACGAGGAGAGGTCGGTGCTGGGGAAGGGGTGGCGCACCGAGCCCAGCACCTTGCCGCCGTTCGCTTCGATCACGGCTGTGGTGTCCCTTTCCAGCGATTGGCCGAAAGCATAGTCTGCCGTCAGGAAATACCAGGTTTTCCCGCCTTGCTTCACCACCGCCTTGCCGGTGCCGTTGCCGGTGGCGTAAGTGTCGTACACCCAGTGCACGCTGACGTCGTTACAGTCTGTATTGGTGATGCGCGAGGAGCCGGCACCCGTGATGAGTGCGATCTTGTTCTTTTCCTTGGCCACTTTCATGACGGCCAGCGCCGTGGTGCTGGACACCAGTTCCGTGACCACATCCACCTGTCCGCGGTCAAACCATTCACGGGCTTTGTTGGATGCAATGTCGCCCTTGTCCTGGTGGTCTGCAGACACGATATCGATTTTAAAGGCGGGTTTTTGCCTGGCAATGAAATCCTCAACGGCCATGTGGGCTGCAATGACTGCGCCGGGGCCGGCCAGATCGGAATAGGCCCCGGACATGTCTGTGAGCACGCCGATGCGAACCACGCCGTCAGATATTTGAGCCTGTGAAGGCATTGCGATGGCCAGGCCCAGGGTCAGGGCCAGCGCCGCAACCGAGGAACGCAAGGCAAAGGGGACGACAGTCTTTTTCGTTTTCATCAGTTTCCTCCTCCAGCAAATTATCAGGGTCAAACACCCAGCAGTTCTTGCAAAGCCTCTTTTTTATCGGCCAGTTCGTTTTGTGAGAGTTGAAGGCCGGCCCGGCCATGTTCCACCACGATCATGCGGTCGGCCAGGGACGCGGCAAAATGAAAATTCTGCTCAACCAGAAGAATGGTATACCCCCTGGTCTTGAGCAGGGAGATCACTTCAGCCAGGCGCTCCACGATCACGGGCGCGAGGCCTTCGGAAATTTCGTCCAGCAGCAGCAAGCGGGCGCCGGTTCGCAGGATGCGGGCCAGCGCCAGCATCTGCTGTTCGCCTCCGGACATGCGCGTTCCCTGGCTATGGCGCCGCTCCTTGAGGTTTGGAAAAAGGTCGTAGATTTCCTCCAGGGTCATGCCGCCGCTTGCCACCACGGGGGGCATGAGGAGGTTTTCCTCGCAGGAGAGCGAAGCGTAGATGCCGCGCTCCTCGGGGCAGTAGCCCAGGCCCAGTCGGGCAATGCGATGAGGGGGCCAGTGGATGGTTTCCGTGCCGTTCACCATGATGGAGCCGGTGCGTCGCCCCGTCAGGCCCATGATGGCGCGCAGGGTGGTGGTGCGTCCTGCGCCATTGCGGCCCAGCAGGGAAACGCATTCGCCCCGGTCGATGGAGAAGTCCATGCCGTGCAGGATGTGGGATTCACCGTAGAATGCATGAAGGCCAGTGACCCGGAGGTATTCCGTACCGCTCATGCCGCTGCTCCGCGTTCAAAATGGCCAGCTTTGGAGCCCATGTAGGCCGACACCACATCGGGATGGGCGGAGATTTCGGCATAGGTGCCTTCCGCCAGCACGGCGCCCCGGGCCAGTACCGTGATGCGGTCTGAAATGCCGGCGACTACCTTCATGTTGTGTTCCACCATCAAGGTGGTGCGTGTGGCGGACACCGACTTGATGAGGGCCATGACCTGCTCCACGTCTTCATGGCCCATGCCCTGGGTTGGTTCGTCCAGCAGCAGCAGTTCGGGGTCGAGCGCCAGCGTGGTGGCAATTTCCAGGGCACGCTTCTGCCCGTAGGGCAGTTCCACGGCCAGGCGCTGTGCCTGGGCTTCCAGCCCCACTTCGGCCAGCAGGGTCATGGCGCGGGGGTTGAGGACTTCGAGCGAGCGCACCGGCCGCCAGAAATGGAAACTGTTTCCAAGCGGGCGTTGCAGCGCGATGCGGATGTTGTCCAGCACGGTGAGGTGGGGGAAGACGGCTGAAATCTGGAAGGAACGCACGATGCCCCGGCGCGCCACCTGAGCCGGCGATTCGGCGGTGATGTCCACCCCGTTGAACAGGATCTGACCGCCGGAAGGTTCCAGGAATTTGGTGAGCAGGTTGAAGCAGGTGGTTTTGCCGGCACCGTTCGGGCCGATGAGGGCGTGAATGGTGCCGCGCTGTACTTTCAGGTCCACTCCGGATACGGCCACGAACCCCTTGAAGCTCTTGCTCAGGTTGCGCGTTTGAAGGATTGTGTTGCTGGCTGCGGCAGTCATGTCCGTGGCGGCGGGGTGAATGCGGGGAGCATACCCGAATTGCCCCCGATTTTGTATAATGTCGGGTTTAACCAATTCTATTGTTCACGACAAGGCCGGGTAATGGAAACTGTGCAATCTAATTCGCTCGAACGGACGCTGCAACTGGCGGTTCCCCTTTCCAAGGTGGATGCCGAAGTCAACGTGCGCCTGAAACAAATCGCCAAGACAGCCCGCATGCAGGGTTTCAGGCCGGGCAAGGTGCCCATGAAGCTGGTGGTGCAGCAGTATGGGGGGCAGGTTCACCAGGATGCCTTGAGCGAGCTGGCCCAGGGCCAGTTCAGCGATGCGGTGCGCGAGCAGAACCTGCGCGTGGCCGGCGCACCCCGCTTTGAACCCAAGGCCGGTGGTGCGGAAGGGATGTTCGAATTCACGGCCACTTTCGAAGTCTATCCTGAAGTCAAGGTTGGGGACGTGTCAGCGGTTTCCATCCAGCGGCCGGTGGCGGAAATCACCGATGCAGACGTGGATCGCACCGTGGATGTGCTGCGCCAGCAGCGCACACGCTACCAGCCGGCTTCGCGCGCTGCGCAGAAGGGTGACCAGGTCACGCTCGATTTCGATGGGTTCCTGGACGGCCAGCCCTTTGCCGGCGGTCAGGCAAAAGGACATCGCCTGGTGTTGGGACAGGGGCAGTTCCTGGCCGATTTCGAAGCCCAGGTGGAGGGCCTGGAAGCCGGCGCCAACCACTCCTTCGACCTCACTTTCCCGGCTGATTATCATTCCGCGGACCTCGCCGGCAAGACCGTGCGCTTTGATGTGATCCTGCACGCGGTGGAAGAGCCGGTGGTCCCTGAACTGAACAGCGATTTCGCCCGTTCGGTGGGCGTCTCCGACGGCAGTCTGGAAACCCTCCGCAGTGAGTTGCGGCGCAATCTCGAGCGCGAAATGCGCAACCGCATCAAGGGGATGGTGAAAGATCGCGCCATGCAGGCCCTGCTTGATGTGACGCAGCTGCCCCTGCCGCAAGCCCTGGTGGCCCAGGAAATCGGACGCCTGCGTGAATCCATGCTGAACGATTTTGCTGCCCGCGGCCAAAAGAGCCTGAATTTTGCATTGCCGGACGAACTTTTCGAGGATCAGGCCAAGCGCCGTGTGGCCCTGGGCCTGATCCTGTCCGAATTGGTCCGCAGTGAACAGCTGACCGCTAAACCCGAGCAGATTCGGGCCGTTATTGAAGACATGGCTGGCGCTTATGAGCGCCCCGAAGAAGTGGTCCGCTGGTACTTCCAGCAGCCGCAGCGCCTGCAGGAGGTGGAAGCGCTGGTTCTGGAGGATAATGTGGTGGAATGGGTCTGCGCACGGGCAAAAACCGAAGACGTGCAGACCCCCTTTGAACAGTTGGCAAGCCAAGCCCAGTAAGGAAACCTCATGAATGGACAGCTGAAAATGGATCCCCAGGCCCTTGGACTGGTTCCCATGGTGGTGGAACAGAGCGGACGCGGGGAGCGGGCGTACGATATTTTCTCGCGGCTGCTCAAGGAGCGCGTGGTTTTTCTGGTGGGGCCGGTGACCGAAGACTCGGCCAACCTGGTGGTGGCGCAGATGCTGTTCCTTGAGTCCGAGAATCCGGACAAGGACATCAGCCTCTACATCAATTCCCCTGGGGGCTCGGTTTCCGCCGGACTGGCGATTTACGACACCATGCAGTTCATCAAGGCGGACGTGTCCACCACCTGCATCGGCATTGCCGCCAGCATGGGGGCTTTCCTGCTGGCTGCCGGAGCAAAGGGCAAGCGCTATTCCCTGCCCAATGCCCGCGTGATGATTCACCAACCCTCGGGCGGAGCCCAGGGACAGGCCGCGGACATCGAAATCCAGGCCAAGGAAATCCTGTACCTGCGCCGGCGCCTCAACGAAATGATGAGCCAGCATACAGGGCAGCCGATCGAAGTGATCGAAAAGGATACTGATCGCGACAACTTCATGAGTGCAGAGGAAGCCAAGCAGTACGGCCTCATCGACCGGGTTCTCACCACCCGCGCCGAAGCGGCCTCGTGAAATCCGGGGCGGAAAAGGGTTAAACTGATCCTGTGGCCCCCAAGGGGCGGGCCCGGGTGAGGCAAGCAAGTTAAGAAGGAATCACGTCCATGACAGAAAAGACCGCCAGCGACAAACTGCTTTATTGTTCCTTCTGCGGAAAAAGCCAGCATGAAGTCCGCAAGCTGATTGCAGGCCCTTCCGTGTTCATTTGCGACGAATGCATCGAGCTTTGCAACGACATCATCCGCGAGGAGATCCAGGGCGCCGAGGTCAAGAACGTCAAGTCGGAGCTGCCTTCGCCACAGGAAATTGCAGAAATTCTCGACCAGTACGTGATTGATCAGACCCAGGCCAAGAAAATCCTGGCCGTGGCGGTCTACAACCATTACAAGCGGCTGCGCCACCAGGGCAAGGACCGCGACGTAGAACTCGCAAAAAGCAACATCCTGTTGATCGGCCCCACCGGTTCAGGAAAAACGCTGCTGGCCCAGACACTGGCGCGCCTGCTCAACGTGCCTTTCGTCATCGCCGATGCCACCACGCTGACGGAAGCGGGTTATGTGGGCGAGGACGTGGAAAACATCATCCAGAAGCTCCTGCAGAAATGCGATTACGATGTGGAAAAAGCACAGCGCGGGATCGTCTACATCGATGAAATCGACAAGATTTCACGCAAGTCGGACAACCCCTCCATCACCCGTGACGTTTCCGGGGAAGGGGTGCAGCAGGCGCTGCTCAAGCTGATCGAAGGCACTGTGGCCTCCGTGCCCCCCCAGGGCGGACGCAAGCATCCCAATCAGGAATTCGTGCAGGTGGACACCACCAACATCCTGTTTATTTGCGGCGGGGCGTTTGGTGGGCTCGACAAGGTGATTCGCGACCGGTCCGACAACAGCGGCATCGGTTTTGGTGCCAAGGTGGTGAGCAAGGACGGGCGCGATGCCAACCAGCTGCTGGCCGGCGTCGAGCCGGAAGATCTCATCAAGTTTGGCCTGATCCCCGAATTCGTGGGGCGCCTGCCGGTGGTCGCCACCCTCGAGGAATTGCACGAGGATGCCCTGGTGCGCATTCTCACGGAACCGCGCAACGCCCTGACGCGCCAATACCAAAAACTTTTCTCCATGGAGAATGTCGAACTGGAGTTCAGACCCAGTGCCTTGCGTGCCATCTCCCGTAAAGCGTTGGCTCGCAAGACCGGTGCTCGGGGATTGCGCTCCATCATCGAGCATGTCCTGCTCGACACCATGTTTGCCCTGCCTTCGATGCAGAACGTAAGCAAGGTGGTCATTGACGAAGGGTGCATCACTGCAGAAGCACCACCTTTGCTGATTTACGCGGACCAGCATAAGGTCGCCGGCGTCTGAGGTCGCGAGAAGCCGGTTTCCATTGAAATAGCGGAAACCGGCCCCATATAAGCTGTATTGGAAATTTTACAGGGATCTCCCCATGGCCTCTCTATTCGAACACGATCAGGACATCGTCCAGTTTCCCCTGTTGCCCCTGCGCGATGTGGTGGTTTTCCCGCACATGGTGATTCCGCTGTTTGTGGGTCGCCAGAAGTCCATCAAGGCGCTGGAAACCGCCATGGAGTCGGGCAAAAGCATTCTGCTGGTGGCCCAGAAATCTGCCGCCAACGATGAGCCCAAACCTGAAGAACTGTATGAAGTGGGAAGTGTGGCCAGCATCCTCCAGATGCTGAAGCTGCCGGACGGCACGGTCAAGGTGCTGGTGGAAGGGGTGGAACGGGCCTTCATCGAGGGGGTGACCGACCTCAAAACCCACTATGTGGGCGATGCCCGCCGTGCGGCCGCACTGCTCAGTGATCACCCCGAGATCGAAGCCATGCGGCGCACGCTGCTGAGCCAATTCGACCAGTTCGTCAAACTGAATAAAAAGATCCCGCCCGAGGTCCTGACGTCCTTTTCCAACATTGATGATCCGGGCCGCCTGGCGGATACCATCGCTGCCCACCTGCCGCTCAAGCTGGAACAGAAGCAGCAGATCCTGTCCATGTTCGACGTGAAGGAACGCATCGAGCACCTGTTGTCCGTGCTGGAGAGCGAGATCGACATTCTCCAGGTGGAAAAGCGCATCCGTGGCCGCGTCAAGCGCCAGATGGAAAAAAGCCAGCGCGAGTACTACCTGAACGAACAGGTCAAGGCCATCCAGAAAGAGCTGGGCGACAGCGAAGAGGGAGCTGACCTCGAGGAACTGGAAAAGAAGATCAAGTCTGCCCACATGCCCAAGGAGGCCCGTGTCAAGGCGGAATCCGAATTCAAGAAGCTGCGCCTGATGTCGCCCATGTCAGCAGAAGCCACCGTGGTGCGCAATTACATCGATACCCTGGTGGGGTTGCCGTGGAAAAAGAAAACCCGCGTCAGCAATGACCTGGAGGCTTGCGAACTCATTCTGGACCAGGATCATTACGGCCTCGACAAGGTCAAGGAACGCATTGTCGAGTACCTGGCCGTGCAAAGCCGTGTGGACAAGGTCAAGGCTCCGATCCTGTGCCTGGTGGGACCACCGGGGGTGGGCAAGACTTCCCTGGGTCAGTCCATTGCCCGGGCGACCAATCGCAAATTTGTGCGCATGGCTCTGGGTGGCGTGCGTGACGAAGCGGAAATCCGGGGTCACCGTCGCACTTACATTGGCTCCATGCCGGGCAAGATCCTGCAAAACATGACCAAGGTGGGCGTGCGCAATCCGCTGTTCCTGCTCGATGAAGTGGACAAGCTGGGTCAGGATTTTCGTGGAGATCCTTCTTCTGCGCTGCTGGAAGTTCTGGATCCGGAGCAGAATCATGCATTTACCGACCATTACGTGGAGGTGGAATACGACCTGTCCGACGTGATGTTCGTGGCCACGGCCAACACCCTGAACATTCCGGCCCCGTTGCTGGACAGGATGGAAGTGATCCGTCTGGCCGGTTACACGGAAGACGAGAAAATCAACATTGCGCGCCAGTATCTCCTGCCCAAGCAATTGAAGGCCAATGGCCTGAAGGAGAACGAAATTTCGGTGACGGATTCGGCCTTGCGCGACATTGTCCAGTACTACACGCGCGAAGCCGGGGTGCGTGCGCTGGATCGGGAAATCGCCAAGATCTGCCGCAAGGTGGTGAAGGCCTTGCTCCTGACCAAAAAGCCGGCCAAGGTGACGGTGTCTTCGCGCAACCTTGAAAAATACCTGGGCGTGCGCCGCTACACCTTCGGCATCGCTGAAAAAACCAACCAGGTTGGACAGGTTACAGGCCTGGCCTGGACCGAAGTGGGGGGGGAGCTGCTCACCATCGAGGCAGTGCAGCTGCCGGGCAAGGGCAAGATGACGACCACTGGCAAACTGGGCGATGTGATGCAGGAGTCCATCCAGGCGGCGCTGAGCGTGGTGCGAAGCCGTGCACGCAAACTGGGCATCCCGGAAGATTTTTACGAAAAATCCGACATCCACATCCACTTGCCGGAAGGGGCAACGCCCAAGGACGGGCCCAGTGCAGGCATTGCCATCGCCACAGCCATGGTGTCCGTGCTGAGTGGGATTCCTGTGCGTGCCGACGTGGCCATGACTGGTGAAATCACCTTGCGAGGCGAAGTGCTGCCGATCGGAGGACTCAAGGAAAAACTACTGGCGGCCCATCGGGGTGGCATCAAAACCGTGCTGATCCCTGAAGAAAACACCAAGGATCTGGTGGATATTCCGGAAAACATCAAAAACCGGCTGGATCTGCATCCCGTGCGCTGGATCGACCAGGTGCTGACGATGGCCCTGGAGCGAGAGCCGTCGCCTGCGGACCCGGTGGAACTCTCCAAGCTGCCGGCAGCGATTCCTGAATCGGCACCCGGCGCGTCGATCAAGCATTGACAAGGGTTTCAGGGGTAAAAAGTGGTTGACACCAAATCCGTAGCCTTTTATAAAGAGCGACGCGGCTTGATTTGATGCGGCTTGCGAAGGTTTTCCGGTCAGGGCACTTGTGACCTGACCGAGCACCAAATAACTACGCACCAACCAGGTACTAACTACAAAATAGGGGAATCCAGGTGAACAAGACTGAACTGATTGACCAAATGGCTGATGCAGCCGATATTTCAAAAGCGGCTGCAGGACGCGCGCTGGATGGCGCAATGGCTGCCGTCAAGACCGCCCTCAAGAAAGGCGGCCAGGTGACACTCGTGGGCTTTGGTACGTTCTATGTGGGCAAGCGCGCTGCCCGCAGCGGTCGCAATCCCCGTACCGGAGCCACCATCAAGATCAAGGCAGCAAAAGTTCCTAAGTTTCGTGCTGGTAAAGCGCTGAAAGATGCGATAAACTAATTGGCTTTGCTGGGTGCTTAGCTCAGTTGGTAGAGCGTCGCCCTTACAAGGCGAATGTCGGGGGTTCGAACCCCTCAGCACCCACCAGCCAGCAGCACCGGGTCAGGTATTCGTGCAGTTGGAAGTTTTGGAGTGGTAGTTCAGTTGGTTAGAATACCGGCCTGTCACGCCGGGGGTCGCGGGTTCGAGTCCCGTCCACTCCGCCAAATAAAAAGCCGTTGAGCAATCAACGGCTTTTTTATTGGCAGTTTTCATGTTGATGCACGGCCCGTGGTAGACTGCACGACGTTTTCCGACGGTGTTCTGACATGCTTGAAAAATTCCGAATGCTTGCCCAGACCTGGGTTGCCAAGGTTCTGCTGGCCCTCATCACGATTCCCTTTGCGCTCTTTGGTGTTGAATACTATTTCCGCCAGGCGGGCGGGGGTGCCGACACGGTGGCCAAAGTGGATAGCGTTTCCATTACCCAGGCTGAATTCAACGACAACCTGCGTGACCAGCTGGAACGGATGAGAGAGGGACTGGGTGGGGCGCGCGTGGACACTTCCCTGCTGGATACGCCCCAGTTGCGGTATGAAACCCTGCAGGGACTGATCAACCGCCACTTGCTGGCCGCCTATGCAGACAAGCATCATCTGAGCGTGTCGGATGCCTATCTGGCCCATGAGATCTCCCAGTTCGACGCATTCCAGGAAAACGGAAAATTCTCCCAGTCACGCTACGAATCGCTGTTGCGAGAGCGCGGTCTTTCGCCGGCCGTGTTTGAATCCCGCGTGCGCGATGACCTCAAGATCCAAATGGAGCAGGAAGCCTTGACCGGCAGCCAGTGGGTGCCAGCGGTGTCCATCGATGCCTTCCTCAAGCTCAACGACCAGACCCGCGAGCTTTCACTGGTGGAAATTCCCCTGGAGCGCTTCATGGCCCAGGTGCACGTGGATGATGCCCAGATCAAGCAGTATTACGATTCCCACCAGGAGCAGTTCAAAGTTCCCGAGCGTATCAAGGTCCAGTACCTGGTGCTTGCGGCAGACCAACTGGCCCAGGGGGAAGCGGTGTCACCGGCGGACATTGCCAAGGTGTACGCAGACCCTTCCAATCAGGCTCGCTGGCAGGGAAAGGAGACCCGACGTGCCCGTCACATCCTGATCGCGGCCCCTGCTTCCGCCGGCAAAGCCAAGCGCGATGCAGCCAAGGCCGAGGCAGAAAAAATCCTGGCGGAAGCGCAGGCCCATCCGGATCGCTTTGCCGCGCTTGCCAAACAATATTCGCAGGACCCAGGTTCTGCCGCCAATGGAGGCGATCTGGGGTATTTTGGACGGGGCATGATGACCCAGCCATTTGAAACTGCCGTGTTTTCCATGAAGCCGGGCGAAATCCGCGGTCCCATTGAAACGGAGTTCGGCTACCACATCATCGAGCTGACCGACGTCAAGGCTGGCAAGGGGAAAACCCTGGCGGAAGCCACTCCCCAAATTGCCGAAGAATTGCGCCGTCAGCGGGCATCCAAGCAGTTTTCCGACGAAGCTGAAACCTTCAGCAACCTCGTATACGAGCAGTCCGGCGCGCTCAAGCCGGCGGCGGACAAGCTGAAACTGCCACTCCGGACCTCGGACTGGATTGTGCGTGGCGCGCCCTTGCAGGATCCCGTGCTGGGCAACCCCAAATTGCAGAACGCCATGTTTGCCCAGGAATCGGTCAAGGACGGACGCAATACGCCTGCCATCGAAGTGGCTCCCAATACCCTGGTGTCAGCTCACGTGGTGGCCCATGAGCCTTCAGTGATTCGCCCCCTGGCTGATGTGCAGGCCTCCATTGCCCAGACGTTACAGCGGGAAGCCGCAGCCAGGCTGGCCAAGGAGGCGGGTGAAGCGCAGCTGTCCGCACTGCAGGGCGGCAAGGCCGACAAATTGCCCTGGTCCAAGGCGCGCCAGTTTACTCGGCAGCAGGCCTTGAGCGACAGATTGCCGGCCGGCGTGGTGACGGCGGCTTTTGCAGCCAATCCGAACCACCTGCCTGCCTATGCCGGTGCTGCGCTGCCCACAGGCACCTATGCACTGTTGCGGATTTCGCAGGTGAAAGAGGGCAATGCGGAGGATGCGGCCAAGCGCAAGCAGGCGGAAGTGGGGCTGACCCGTGCCTACGGTGATGCGGTGCTGACCGCATTCCTGGCCAGCCTGCGCCAGGATGCCACGGTCAGGCTGCTCAACAAGAGCGTGCTGGAACCCCGTCAGGATCGCTGACGCACGGTTCCAGTCGCGTCACTCCGCCATGCCGGGAACGGTTGAGGAGAATCCGGAATCCACGTGGACGATTTCTCCCGTGATGCCGGAGGAAAGGTCACTGCACAGGAAGGCAGCCACATTGCCGACTTCTTCAATGGTGACGTTGCGCCGCATGGGCGACGTCGCTTCCACGTAATTCAGGATCTTTCCGAAATCGCCGATGCCGGCAGCCGCCAGGGTCTTGATAGGGCCGGCGGAAATGCCGTTGACGCGGATGCCTCGCGGTCCCAGGCTGTGGGCCATGTAGCGCACGTTGGCTTCAAGGCTCGCCTTGGCAAGACCCATCACGTTGTAATTGGTGACCGACTTCTCAGCACCCAGGTAGGAGAGGGTGACGAGCGCTCCGTTGCGGCCTTCCATCATGGGGTAACCGGCCTTGGCGAGCGCGGCAAAACTGTAGGAGCTGATGTCATGTGCAATGCGGAAGCTTTCACGGGTCACAGCATCGAGGTAACTGCCGGACAGGGCCTCCCGCGGAGCAAACGCGATGGAATGGACAATACCGTCCAGCCCGTTCCAGGAACGGCCCAATGTGGAGAACATCGACTCGATGTCGGCGTCGTTGGCTACATCACAGGGCAGCACCAGGGAAACCCCCAGTTCTTCGGCCAGTTTTTCCACACGGCCGCGAACGGCATCTCCCTGGTAGGTGAGGGCTATTTGGGCGCCTTCCCGCTGCATGGCCTTGGCAATGCCCCAGGCAATGGAACGGTTGCTCAGCAAGCCCGTGATCAAAATTTGCTTATCGGCAAGAAATCCCATGAGGCCTCCTTATAATTGCCCGGTATGATAAACCATATGGGACGACTCCTCTTCATTCTCTTGCTGGCCGTTCCGCTGACAGGCGTTGCTGCGGCTCCCGAAAAGGTGCTTCACCTCGCCCTTTCGGCAGCGGAAACCGGATTCGATCCGGTCATGACGTCAGACCTCAACACCGCGTCCATCGAACAGCAGCTGTTTGAATCCCTGCTCACTTACGACTACCTGGCACGCCCGGCCAAACTGGTGCCGCGCCTGGCTGCCGACATGCCCACCGTGACTGACCATGGACGCACTTGGGTCTTCCGCCTGAAACACGGGGTCTATTTCGCGCCTGACCCTGTTTTCAAGGGAGCTAAGCGTGAAGTCGTGGCCCAGGACGTGATTTACACCCTGATGCGGTTCATGGATCCCAAAAACCGTTCTCCCTACAAGTTTCTGGTGGAAGGCAAGATCATCGGCCTCGATGAATTGGCAGCTGCCGCCCGTCGCAGCGGCCATTTTGATTACGACGCCAAAATACCGGGGCTGGAGGCGCTCGATCGCTACACACTCAGGGTCCGGCTCAAAACCACTGATTACAATTTTGCCCATGCCATGGCCCAGCCCATGTACGGCATCGTGGCCAGGGAAGTGATCGAAGCCTATGCCGGGGATACCGCATCCCATCCGGTGGGCACAGGGCCCTATCACCTGGTTCGCTGGGTGCGCTCCTCGCGCATGGTGTTGGAACGAAACCCCTATTTCCGGCACGAAACCTGGAATTTCGATCCGGGAAACGACCCCGACAGCCAGCATATCGCGGCCCTCATGCGTGGCAAGACCATCCCCCAGATCGACCGCATCGACATCCAGGTGATTGAGGAACCCCAATCAGCCTGGCTCAGTTTCGGCAAAGGGGAGCTCGACATGGTGGGGCTGGCCGGGCAGTTTGCACCGCTGGCCCTGCAGGGCGACCATCTCAGGTCCAAATATGCTGCACGCGGAATCCGTCTTGATCGCATCAGCGACCCATCCATCGCCTATTACTTCATCAACCAGCAGGATCCGGTGCTGGGGGGCATGAGCCCTGAAAAAATCGCGTTGCGCCGGGCCATTTTCATGGCGCAGAACGATGAGGAAATGATCCGGGTCATCCACAAGGGGCAGGCGGTGCGCAATGCCTATCCCATCCCGGCAGGAGTGGCGGGTGCCGACCCCGACTATCGCAGCGTACTGGACTACAACCCGGAACTGGCCAACCGGTTGCTCGACCAGACAGGCTATGCACGTGGCCCGGACGGCTACCGGCGCATGCCGGACGGCAGTCCGCTGGCGGTGCGCTATACTTCGAGCCTCTCGTCCCAGGACAGGGAACTGGACGAGATGATGAAAAAAGCCCTTGATCGCCTGTCGATCCGGTTTGAAAGCGAAAAGCTCAAGTTTCCGGACATGCTCCGGGCAGAACGTCAATGCCGGGTCCAGATCAGGCTTTCAGCCTGGATTGCGGACTACCCGGACGGAGACAACTTCATGCAGCTTTGGTATGGTCCCCATACCCATGAGAACAATGCCTCCTGCTATCAGGATCCCCAGTGGGACCGGCTGTACGAGCGGACCCTCACCTTGCCGGATTCTCCCCAACGCAATGTCCTCTATCACCAATTGGCGCGCATGCTGGAGCTCAAGGGGGTGACCAAGGTCAGCACCACCCACATCCGCAATGTGCTTTCCCAGCCCTGGGTGCTGGGCTTCAAGGCCCATCCCATCCTGCCTTCGGTCTGGGCCTACCTCGACATCGATACGGCAAGGGCTCCGAGAGAATGAATCTGGGAGCATTCCTGATCCGCCGTCTCTGGCAGATGGTTCCCACGATGCTGGGCGTGGTGTTGCTGGTGTTTTTCCTGTTCAACTGGGTCGGCGGGGATCCGGCGTATATCCTGGCTGGAAAGATGGCCAATCCCGCCGACATCGCCAACATCCGGCATCAATTGGGCATTGATCGTCCCCTGTGGGAGCAGTTGCTGATTTTCGTGCGCCAGATCGTGACTGGTGATTTTGGCAACAGCTGGGCAACCCAGGAGCCGGTGAGCGCCATTTTCCGCAGCCGGCTTGGCCCTTCGCTGATGTTGCTCATTCCCATGATGCTGCTGGAAACGGCAACCGCAGTTGCGGTGGCCCTGGCCGTGGCAGCCTGGCGCGGATCGACGCTGGATCGCGCACTGATGGCGGCAAGCACGGTCATGATGTCCATCAGCCTGCTGGTGTACATCATTGTTGGACAGTACGTCTTTGCCTATCTGCTGGGCTGGTTTCCGGTGAAAGGGTGGAGCGATGATTTCTGGCGCAATTTGACCACCTACGCCGTGTTGCCGGTTTTGCTCGGACTCATGGTCAGCATTGCGCCTTCGGTGCGGCTCTATCGGACATTCGTTCTGGACGAGATCGGTCAGGATTACGTGCGCACTGCGCGGGCCAAAGGCCTTTCAGAAGTCCGGGTGTTGTTGGTTCACGTCCTGCGCAACGCAGCCATCCCCATCGTGACCAACGTGCTCATGGGGCTGCCTGCGTTGCTGACCGGTGCATTCCTGCTCGAGCGTTTTTTTGCGATTCCCGGCATCGGACGTGAAATCATCCTGGCCGTGGAGCGCAGCGATTTTCCCATCATCAAGGCAGCAACGGTCTACGTGGCCATGGCCACCATGCTGGCCAATTTGCTGGGTGATCTGCTCTACCACTGGCTGGATCCACGCGTGCATCTGGAATGAATATCATGCCACCCAATGCTTCTCCCGGCTTGTGGACCCTGGCCTGGCGGCGCCTGAAGCGCGACCGGGTCGGCATGATTTCCCTGGCGGTCGTTGTGGCCTATCTCTGCATGGTTTTCCTGGCGTTTGGAGGCTGGATCGCCAAAGACTGGACCAGGGAAGTGGGGGTCAATTATGCGCCCCCCGTATTTCTGCCCGACGACCAGGATCCAACCGCAGTTGCTCTGGTAAAACCGGTTGCCCAGCCGGACCAGGTTGACCTGTATGGCCTGCAGGACCCGCTCGCCCGGCAGTTGGCGCAGATCCGGGCACATGATCCGGTCGGCGCCCAGCAGCCAATCGTGGCTCGGCGCCTGACCCTGCCCCTGGGCGGCGACAAATGGGGTCACGATGTGCTTACGAAAGTCATCAAGGGCAGCGAAACCTCGATCCTGGTGGGGTTGGTGGCGGCGATCCTGGCCACTGCGCTCGGCACATTGATGGGCGCGCTTGCCGGTTATTTCGGACGCTGGGTGGATGATTCCTTTAACTGGCTGTATGGCGTGTTTACAGCCATCCCCTATCTGCTGCTGATCTTTGCCATTGCGGCCGTGCTGCAGCAGAAGGGCGTGTCCACCATCATCCTCATTCTTGGCCTGACCGGCTGGACAGGTGTTTTCCGCCTGGTACGGGCCGAATACCTGAAGCACAAATCCCGGGAGTACGTGCTGGCTGCAGGCGCCATGGGCGCATCCCACGCCCGCCGCATGTTCATTCACATCCTTCCCAATACCAGCCACGTCATTCTGGTTCAGTTGTCCCAGAATGTGGTGGGATTCATCAAATCCGAAGTGATCCTGAGCTTTCTGGGTTTCGGGGTTCCGGTGGATGTGGTTTCCTGGGGCAGCATGCTCAACGAAGCCCAGAATGAGCTGATTCTGGGCAAATGGTGGCAGCTCGCTGCTGCGGGAACGGCCATGGCCATCCTGGTGACGGCCTTCAGCCTGCTGACGGATGCCCTGCGCGATGCACTTGATCCCAAGCTGAAATATTGAGGATGGCGATGTTGCTCAGCGTGCGCAATCTGCAAATCGGTTTCCAGACAGGCAAGGAAACTCCCTTCGAAGCCGTTCGCAATGTGAGTTTCGATTTGCCGGAATGCACCACAGTGGCGCTGGTGGGCGAGTCGGGTAGTGGAAAGTCAGTGACTGCCCTGTCAATTCTTGGACTGCTGCCAAACCGCATCACCCGCATGGGCGCCGACAGCCGCATCCTGTGGCGTGGAAAGAACCTGCTTGATCAGGGTGAAGCCGAATTGCGGGCGCTTCGCGGCAGGGAAATCGCCATGATTTTTCAGGAGCCCATGAGTTCGCTCAACCCGGTATTCACGGTGGGTGAACAACTCATGGAAGGACTGCGCCTGCGCCTTGGAATGTCCCGCAAGCAGGCAAGGACGCGGGCGCTGGAACTGTTGTCGGAAGTGGGAATTCCGGAACCCGGGCGGCGCCTGGATGCCTATCCCCATCAGCTGTCCGGAGGGCAGCAACAGCGGGTCATGATTGCCATGGCCATCAGCTGCCAGCCCAGCCTGCTGATTGCCGACGAGCCCACCACTGCCCTGGATGTGACGGTCCAGCGCCAGATTCTGGAGCTGATCAGGTCGCTGCAGCAGCGCCTGCGCATGTCCGTGCTTTTCATCACCCATGATCTGGCGCTGGTCAATGAAATCGCCTCTGAGGTGGTGGTGATGAAAGATGGACAGGTGCGTGAGGCCGGGTCACGCGAGGCCGTATTTTCCTCGCCTGAAGATGCCTATACCAAGGCGTTGCTGGCGTGCCGGCCTCCGCTTGGTGAACGACCGATGCGCTTGCGGGTCATTGACGACTTTCTGAATGGTCACTCCCTGCAGGACATTCCCCTGCGTTACCGGGGCAGCGACCCTGCGGATGAAATTGTCCTGGAAGTGAAAAATCTGGAAAAAGGCTTTCCCGTTCGGGAAGGGCTCTGGCGGAAGCGCCTGTTCCGGGCAGTACGCGACGTTTCATTTCAGGTGCCGCGCGGCAAGACGGTGGGCGTCGTGGGAGAGTCCGGCTCTGGTAAAACCACGCTGGGGCTGACCGTGGCTGGCCTGCTTCAGCCGGATGGTGGTGAAATCCTGTTCCGGGGCGAAAACCTGCAGGTGGCGCGTGCCCGCGATCCGGTGGGGTTTCGACGGCGTATCCAGATCGTTTTCCAGAACCCCTATGCTTCCCTCAACCCGAGGTTCACGGTGGGGCACATCCTCACCGAACCGCTGTTGCTCAACGACATTGGCGGAACTGCAGCCGCACGGGAAAAAATTGCCCTGGAGCTGCTGTCCCGCGTGGGACTGCCCCGCGATGCCTTCATGCGCTACCCGCATGAGTTCTCCGGGGGGCAGCGCCAGCGCATCGCCATTGCGCGCTGCCTGTCAGTCAAGCCCGAAGTGCTGATTTGCGATGAATCGGTGTCTGCCCTCGATGTGTCTGTGCAGGCGCAGGTGCTCAACCTGCTGCAGGATCTGCAGGACGAATATCACATGAGCTATGTTTTCATTTCCCACGACCTTTCCGTGGTGCGTTACATGTCGGATCAGGTACTGGTCATGCACGACGGTGCAGTGGTGGAATCGGGTGACGCGGATGAGCTTTTTGCACAGCCCCGCCAGCCTTACACACAAGAACTGTTGTCTGCCGTTCCCAAACCCTGGAACCCTTGATTCCTTGACCTGAAACTCAGGGTTTCTTGTGCGTGTGGGATTTTTTGGCTGTGTGACGGGATGCTTTCTTGGAATGGGAAGTGCTTTTCGAATGGGAAGTGTTTTTCGAATGTACTGTGCTTTTTGCGTGACGCCGTGAATGGGATGCACTTTTTTTATGGGCGCCAGATTTTCCCGATTTGGATTTATGCCCTGAGTTCTTGTGATGCCTGGATTTCTGGGGGGGCACCGGGGAAGGAATTTCCGATTCCGGCTTGCCGTTAAGCTCCAGCGATGGTTTGGGCGTACCCGACTTGTCCGGGACCAGGATGACGCCGCCGCCTGCAATTTTCTTGCTGCTTGCAATGCCGTTGATGCGCTTCAGTTCTTCGCTTGAAAGCCCGTACTGGCTTGCGACCTTTTCCAGGGGTTCTCCCCGTCGCAGATGGTGCGTTTTCCAGGAAACAAGTTTTACGTTGGGGTCTTCCAGGCGCTCTACGAAGCGGTTGGCAACCCCTGCCGGCACCAGGATGGTTTTTTCCTTGTTGAAATCCAGGCTGATGACAGGCCGGTTGAAACCGGGGTTCAGCATCAGGAAGTCATCCACGCTCATTTCTGCAAACTTGGCTGCCAGTTTGGTGTCCAGTCGCTTGCGTGTGGTGACGGCGGCAAAATAGGGTTCGTCCGGGATGGGGGCGAGTTTCAGCCCGTATCGTTCCGGATTGAGCACAATTGCCTTGGCCGCCAGTAGCTTCGGCACGTAATTGCGGGTCTCGTCCGGAAGGCGCAGGCTTTGGTAGTTAGTTGGAAGGCCGCGCGCCTGGTTATAGGCGATTTCCCGTCGGATTTTCCCTTCGCCGCAGTTGTAGCCCGCCAGGGCCAGCTCCCAGGAGCCGAATTCGTCATAGAGTTTTTGCAGGTAGTCCAGCGCGCTGTTGGTGGCGGCGATGACATCCTTGCGTCCGTCGTACCACCAATCCTGCCGAAGGCCAAACAGGCGGCCGGTGGAGGGGATGAACTGCCACATGCCTGAAGCCTGGCTGCGGGACAGGGCATGGGGGTTGAAGGCGCTTTCCACGATGGGGAGCAATGCAATTTCCATGGGCATGCCCCGCCGCTGTACTTCTTCGACGATGTAGTACAAATACAGGCGGCTGCGTTCCACAGTCCGTTCCACATAGTCGGGGCGGGCGGAAAACCAGGCGATCTGTCGATTGACAAGGCGGTCGTCTGCCAGGGGTTCCATCGAGAAGCCGTCCCTGATGCGATCCCAAAGGTCGAAAGGTTCTACGGGTTCTGCATCCTGCACGCTTTCTTCGGGGACGTACTGGGCCGTGCTGGTCTGTTGCGCAGGACTGGCTGGATCGGTCGACGACGATGCAGGAGAAACCGGTGGTTCCGCTGGCGATGCCGGTGATGCGGGTGGTTCGGCCGCTGAAGCGGGCGGTGATGCCGGTGGTTCGGTCGACGAAGCCGGGGGTACCTGAGACGCCGGTGGTTCGGCCGACGACGCGGGAGAAACCGGTAGTGGTGGGGGCGCGGGGGAGTAGAACGCCTGTTCCGGGCCATCGATCACTGCCGGCTGTTGCTGACTGATTTCAGGCGTGGACGGAGCTCCGCCTTGCAACAGGGGGGGCTTGGGGTCGGCGCTGGCCGTAAAGGACAGCGCTATCCATGCGATGGCGAGCCAGATGCGCCCTGTACCCGACCGGTGCTTCAGAACGTGTTCTTCCATTGCCTCAGGGCTGCAAACACGGCAACGCTGTCCAGGGGTTGCGTCCCGGTATGCGACAGCACAGCCTGGATCACGGACGGTTCCCGGCAGCGCAGGAAAGGGTTTGTCCTGAGTTCCAGTCTGATCGTGCTGGGAACGGTGGGAAGGCCCTGGCGTCGGGTTTCAGCCGCTGCCGAGGCGCGTTGCAGAAGTGCCGCATTGTGAGGTTCGATCGCCTTGGCGAACGCAATATTTGACAAGGTGTACTCGTGGGCACAATAAACTTCCGTATTTTCAGGGAGTGCGGCCAACTTGTCCAATGAGGCGGCCATTTGGACCGGAGTCCCTTCAAATACCCGACCGCAGCCACAGGCAAAAAGGGTATCGCCGCAGAAAAGCCGGCCATCGCCCCGGTAGGCAATGTGCCCGGCTGTGTGGCCGGGAATGTCCAGGACCTGGAACGAGATTTCCAGTTCCGGGATGAAAACCGTGTCCGGTTCTGCAACCAGGCAGGTCACGCCCTCGATGTTCTCTGCCCGGGGTCCGTAAACCGGCACAGGCTGGCTTTGTGCCTGCTGAAGCTCTTCAATCCCCCCCACATGGTCGCCGTGGTGATGGGTGATGAGAATGGCAGCCAGGGCCAGCCCCTGATCCCGCAGAAAGCGAATGGCGGGAAACCCTTCGCCGGGATCCACCACGACAGCGTGGCGCTGGTCGTGCAGTACCCAGATGTAGTTGTCATTGAAAGCGGGGACACCGCTGACTTGATAGCGTGGTGACATGTTTGCTCTGACCGGATTGGATTGGTCTACAATTCTGGCATGGCTAACGCAACCTTGCACGACTGGCTGGAAACCCCGCTTGGGTCTTACGTGCTCGGGCGGGAGCAGTTCGTGCTGGATGAGGCCGTCTCAAATATTTTTGGTTTCAATGCGTTGCAGGTTTTTTTGCCAGAACTCGACGCCTTGCGAGCCAACCGGATTCCCAACAAGATCACCATAAGCCCCAACGGCAACAGCCGCCTGCTGGCTGATCCGACGGCATTGCCCATCGCCACCCAAAGCATCGACCTGGCAGTGCTGCCGCATGCGCTGGAGTTTTCTTTGAATCCCCACGCCATATTGCGTGAAATGGATCGGGTGATGATGCCTGAAGGGCGACTCATCATCACCGGGTTCAATCCGCGCAGCCTGTGGGGATTGCGTCAATTCGTGTCCCGGGGGCGGGGGGGATATCCCTGGTGTGGCCAGTTTGTCGCGCTTTCCCGCCTCAAGGACTGGCTCGCGTTGCTGGGTTGTGAAGTGAATGGGGGGTGCTTCTGGGCCTATGCACCGCCGCTGACCACAGAACACTGGCTGCGTCGTTTCCGTTTCATGGAGCCGGCAGGCGATCGCTGGTGGGGTGTGGGTGGCGGGGTTTACATGCTGCAGGCCATCAAGCGGGTTCAGGGGGTGCGGCTCATTACTCCCTGCTGGAACCGGGGGAACCCCGAGAAGGCCCTGGCTTCAGCCGTGCGGACCGCCGTTCGCCGTTCAGGCTATTCGGAGGCAAAGGTGGTGCCGCTCATGCGCGGACCCAGGCCACCCGAAGAGCCTGCTTCCTGAAGGATTTTCCTCTCGCCATCCACTTGCGCCAGCAGTTGTGGTGCGTGATAATTATTATTTAAAACATGGTGTTGTGAACAAATTGTCAAGTGAATATGTAGAAATTTACACGGACGGGGCGTGCAAGGGGAACCCCGGACCCGGTGGGTGGGGTGCTTTGCTTGCTTACCAGGGAACCGAGCGCGAGCTTTTTGGAGGGGAAGCGCATACCACCAACAACCGCATGGAACTGACAGCCGTCATCGAAGCCCTGAAAGCGCTCAAGCGCTCCTGCCAGGTGTCGCTCTACACCGATTCCCAGTACGTGCAGAAGGGCATCATGGAGTGGATCAAGGGTTGGGAACGCAACGGATGGAAGACAGCCTCCCGGCAACCGGTAAAAAACGCCGATTTGTGGCGGGAACTGAGCCAGGAGGTGGCCCGCCACCAGGTGGAATGGCACTGGGTCAAGGGCCATGCCGGCCACCCTGGCAATGAACGTGCCGATCGTCTGGCCAATCGCGGCATTGAAGGAATCAGGGCATGAGACAGGTGGTGCTGGATACGGAAACCACCGGTCTTGAGCCGGCCAAGGGCCATCGCGTCATCGAAATCGGGTTGGTGGAAATCGTTCATCGCCGACGCACAGGGAGCCATTTTCACCAATACCTCAAGCCAGATCGCGACAGCGATCCCGGGGCATTGCAAAAACACGGCTTGACTACGGAGTTCCTCTCGGACAAGCCCCGGTTTGCGGAAGTGGTGGATCAGTTTCTTGAGTTTGTGCAGGGCGCTGAACTCATCATTCACAATGCGGCGTTCGACCTTGGGTTTCTGGACCACGAGTTGCGCCAGTTGGGTCGAGACCCGCTCACCCAGCTGTGCCCCCAGGTTACGGATACGCTGACCATGGCGCGTGAACTTCATCCGGGCAAGCGCAACACCCTCGATGCCTTGTGCGAACGCTATGGAGTCGACAATTCGCGCCGGACTTTCCACGGCGCCTTGCTGGATGCGGAATTGCTGGGGGATGTTTATCTGGCCATGACGCGCGGGCAGGAAACCCTGCTGGTGGAAACGGCAGCAGTGGCAGGCCCGGAGTCCCGGCAAATGGTGCATCGATCCAGCAAGCCCCTGGTGGTGCGCTATGCCACCCTTGAGGAGCTTGACAGCCATCTTGCCCAGCTGGAAAAAATTGATCAGGCCAGCAAGGGAAAGTGCCTGTGGAAGCGCTCCGTTTCCTAGGGGGCGGGGGTGGCTCCAATCAGCTGCAGATAACGACCGCCGTCCAGCGGGGTTCCATGGCGCTGCGATTCCCACACGGCCTCTGCCAGGGCTTCCAGCAGGCGATGGCGGGCGGCATGCTCATCCTTGAGCTCATGGCATAGACGATCGTAGGCCCCGCGGATCCCCGGCGGTTGGTCGATTGACAGTTGTTCTTCCACCGCCAGGTGAAGTCCCAGATGCAGGAACGGATTGGTTTCCCCCTGCTCGGGAAACCACTCGCGTTCCAGGTAGCGTTCCGGCTGTGCCAGCAGGCTGTGATATTCCGGGTGATGGCTGATGATCTGCCACGCCATGCTTTCCAGCGGTGTCATGAGCGCCTTTTCCTGGTTCTTGTGCCAGACGTCGAAAAAAAAGCGGCGGGCTTCCTCGCGCGAGGGGTTAAACATGCTTGGCTCCATAACTGCACAGGTCGAGCAGGATGCAATTTGCGCAGTCCGGCTGGCGTGCACGGCACACATAGCGACCATGAAGAATCAGCCAATGGTGGGCATCCTGGCGAAATTCCGGGGGCACCACCTTGAGCAACCTGGATTCCACGGCCAGGGGGGTTTTCCCGGGAGCCAGTCCGGTGCGATTGGAGACCCTGAAAATATGGGTGTCCACGGCGATGGTCGGTTGGCCGAAGGCGGTGTTGAGCACCACGTTGGCGGTTTTCCGTCCCACGCCCGGCAAGGCTTCCAGGGCTTCGCGCCGGTCGGGGACCAGTCCGCCATGCTGTTCTTGCAGGATCCTGGCTGTGGCCATGACGTTGCGTGCCTTGGTGCGGTAAAGGCCTATGGTGCGGATGGCCGCTTCAAAGCGTTCATGGCCGAAGGCCAGCAGGTCGGCCGGCGTTTTGATGGATTTGAACAGGGGGGCTGTGGCCAGGTTGACGCTTTTATCCGTGGCCTGGGCGGACAGGATGACGGCCACGAGCAGCTGGAAAGGGTTTTTGTAATGCAGTTCTGTCGTGGGGTGGGGGTTGGCTGCTTGCAGCCTGCGGAACAATTCGACGCGGTCGGCAGGTTTCATGCTGCAGCCAGTGCTTCGGCCGGCACAAGCTCGATGCAATCAGTGGGACAGGGGGGCAAACAGCTTTCGCAGCCGGTGCACCGGTCCCGCAGGACGGTATGCATGTAGCGGGAGGCCCCGAGGATCGCCCCTTCGGGGCATGCCTTGACGCAACGGAAGCAGCCGATGCAATCCGCCTCGCGAATCCAGGCCACCTGCGTCCGGGTGGCCAGCGTGGGTTGGGGGCGATCTGCGTTCACGCAATGGCCTCGAGGATTTCGTCGACCAGGCCAGGCCCGCGGTAAATCAGTCCGGTGTAGATCTGGATCAGGGTGGCGCCGGCCTCCAGCATGGCCCTGGCACGGGCACCGCTGGTGATGCCGCCCACGCCGATGATGGGAAGCGCGCCATCCAGCGCGCGGGCGAGCTGGCGCACCACGGCCAGGGAGGCTTCATGCAGCGGTGCTCCGCTCAGGCCGCCGGTTTCCCTGGACAAGGGATGGCTTGCAATGGCCTCGCGCCCAACAGTAGTGTTGGTGGCAATCACGGCATCCATGCGGTGAGTCATGAGCAGGCGCGCGATGGCTTCCACTTGTTCCTTCGTGAGGTCCGGTGCGATCTTGAGGGCGATGGGCACGTACCGTCCGTGCTCGTCAGCGAGCGCCTGCTGGGTGGTTTTGAGCGCGCCCAGCAGGCGGTCCAGCGCTTCGTCGCCCTGCAATTGCCTCAGGTTGGCCGTGTTGGGGGATGAAATGTTGACCGTGACGTAATGGGCATGCGGGGCCACGCGACGGAGCGCCAGCACATAGTCTTGCACGGCCTTGTCGAGCGGCGTGTCGAAATTTTTGCCGATGTTGATGCCCAGGATGCCGCGGTAACTGGAGCGCGCCACCTGCTGCAGCAGGTAATCGACACCATTGTTGTTGAATCCCAGCCGGTTGATGATGCCTTCCACTTCCGGTAGACGGAATACGCGGGGCTTGGGGTTGCCGGGCTGCGGGCGGGGCGTGACCGTGCCCACCTCCACGAAGCCCACGCCCAGGGCGCCCAGGCCGTCCAGGTACTCTGCATTTTTGTCCAGTCCGGCAGCAATGCCCAGGGGGTTGGGAAACGACAGGCCCATGACCGTGCGCGGCTGCACCGATCGAGCCGATCCTGGCTTCACCAGGCCGCAACGGGCTGCCTGGGTGAGGGCCTGGAGAGACAGCGCGTGCGCGCGTTCGGGATCCACCTGGAACAACAGGTTGCGCGCGAGGGAATACAGCATCAAAGGGACTCCGAAGTGGGACTGAGCGGGATCCAGCGCTGGTCGACCAGCCCCTGTAGGGGCTGGAACCGGATCTTGTAGGCCATCTTGTTGCTGCGGGCAATCCAGTACCCCAGATACAGCCAGGGCAGGTTGCGACGCCGGCATTCCTCAATCTGCCAGAGGATGTTGTAGGTACCAAGGCTGGCCTGGGGCAGGTCCGGATCGTAGAAGGTATAAACCGAAGAGAGGCCCTGTTCCAGTTCATCGATGATGCTGATCATGCGCAGGATGCCGTTTTCGCGGAATTCCACGAGCTGGCTGGGAACGGTGGACTGCAGGAGGAAGTGCACGTATTGCTCCTGGCTGTCCAGGCCTGAGTTGCGCTCCAGGTGGCGGGCCGTCTGATAGCGGGAATACAACTCATAATGTTCCTCCTCGAACCGCAGGGGCTGCCAGAGGGCTTCCAGATGGGCATGGCGTGCCCAGGTTCGGCGCTGGGCACGGTTTGCCTTGAAGGCGCCTACATCCACGCGCACGGGAACGCAGGCACGGCAATGATTGCAATGGGGGCGGTAGGTGAAGACGCCGCTGCGCCTGAACCCTGAATCCACGAGGGCACTGTAGAGATGCTGATCCACCAGGTAGCCCGGAGTGACGACCTGCGAGCGAGCCTCGAGATTGGGCAGATAGCTGCAGGGATACGGTGCCGTGGCATAAAACTGCAGCTGCCGCAGGGGAAGGTCATGAAGCCGGGTCATGGTGCTAGAGAATTCCTTCGAACAGCTGGATTTCCACTTCCTCGCCGGCCGGTACCGGACCGGAATCCAGGGGCAGAATGATGAAACAGTTGGCTTCGCTCATGGAGCGCAGGATGCCTGAGCCCTGGTTGCCAGTGCTGCGTACGGTCCAGGTGCCATCGGCACCCCGGGATACGATGCCGCGCTGGAACTCGGTGCGCCCAGGGGCTTTTTTGAGCGGTGTGGTGGTGCGTACTCGCAGGCGAGGGGCCGGCGCTACCGGACTGATGCCGGAAAGGGCCAGCAGGGCATCGCGAACGAACGTATAAAAAGTGACCATGACGGCCACCGGGTTTCCCGGCAAGCCGAAAAAGTGGCTCTCACCCAAATGCCCATAAGCCAGGGGGCGCCCGGGTTTCATGGCAATTTTCCAGAACACGGTTTCGCCCAGGCGCGCCAGCAGCGGTTTGATGAAATCCGCTTCCCCTACGGAAACGCCGCCGCTGGTGATCACCACGTCAGCCATGCGCGAAGCTTCCTCAAACGCATTTTCCAGGGCCACCGGATGATCGCGCACGACCCCCATGTCCAGGCAATCGAACCCCAGTTCCGTGAGCATGCCGTACAGGGTGTAGCGGTTGCTGTCGTAGATTTGGCCGGGCTCCAGGGGGTGCCCGATGGAAACCAGTTCGTCCCCCGTGGAGAAAAATGCCACGCGCAGGGGACGGTAGACCAGGATTTCACCAATGCCGAGCGAGGCCAGAAGTCCCAGTTCGGCAGGGCGGATTTTTCGGCCCTTGTGCAATGCCGGCAGGCCTTTGGACAGGTCCTCCCCTGGCAGGCGCACGTGTTGTCCGCGCCGCTGCCCGGCGGCGACCCAGACGCGCTCGCCTTCCCGGCGGGCCTGTTCCTGCATGACCACCGTGTCGGCTCCGGCAGGAAGCATGGCCCCGGTCATGATGCGGGCAGCCTGGTCGGGGACCAGGGGGTGTTGTGCGGCGGCTCCGGCCAGCAGGGTCTGCGCCACGGCCAAGCCGGTTTCCCCGCTGGCGGCGAGGTCGGAAAAACGCACGGCGTAGCCGTCCATGGCCGAATTGGCATGGGCAGGTACGTCCAGCGGCGAGAGCACATCTTCAGCCAGGACGCGGTTGAGAGCCGAGCGCACCGGCACGCGCATGGTGCCTGCAACCGGTTTCAGGTAGCGGGCAATGACCGAACGGGCCTGCTCAACCGTCATGGAGTGCGGATCGTATTCGTCGGCGCAGCTGTAAAGGGAAGGGGTTGACGGGGTATTCATGATGGCGTGAGTCCCTGGAGCATGTCCGGGGTATTGATGTTGGTGAAAGCGGCGGGCTGGTCGTCGAAGGGGACCGCGATGCAGGGGCAGCGGCCATACCAGCGTTGCACTTTCCGCTCGCCGGAGCGCAGGTAGTCGGAAAGACTTGGAAGCAGGCTGGTTTTGATCAGGCTGAAAACGGGCTGGTCCCCGCCCACAGTGACCGCATAGGCGATATCCACGTCGGCCTCGGCCAGGCTGCCGTGCAACCGGGCCACCAGGTCCAGCGGAAGGAGTGGGGCGTCACAGGGCACGACGGCCACCAGTTCATGGGCACCGTGGGCCTGTTTCAAGGCCTGCTCGATGCCGGCCAGAGGGCCGGCATAGCCTTCTTCGGAATCGGTCAGCACGGGATATCCGTAAGCCTGGTATTGCTGCAGGTGGCGGTTGGCGCTCAGCATGAGGGTGTCCACCTGCGGCTGGAAACGGGCAATGACGGATTCGATCAGGGGCCGGCCCTGCCACGTCAGGAGCCCTTTGTCCTGTCCGCCCATGCGCAACCCCGCTCCCCCTGCAAGAATGCATCCGGCAACGCTCATGGCAGGCTCCGATTTTGGGGGGAGGATAGGTCTTTCACGGGTGCGGCTCGTCCACAATGCATGTGGCTACAGTATAATACCCGGTCAGCCATCATGAAAACGACTTCGCCGCTTTTAAAGGATACGTTGGGCCGGCCATTGCGCGATCTGAGGATCTCCGTGACCGACCGCTGCAATTTCCGCTGCACCTATTGCATGCCGCGGGAAATTTTCGGTCCAGACCATGCTTTTCTCCCGCGTCCCGAGTTGCTGTCCTTCGAGGAAGTGAGCCGGTTGGCACGGCTATTCCGGAACCTGGGTGTGAACAAGATCCGGCTGACCGGTGGCGAGCCCCTGCTGCGCAAGCAGATCGAATCCCTGATTGCACAGCTGGCAGTCATTCCCGACCTCGACCTCACCCTGACCACCAACGGTGCATTGCTCGCAAGGAAAGCCCAGGCCCTGAAGGATGCCGGACTGCGGCGTGTCACGGTCAGCCTGGACGCCCTGGATGATCCCACGTTCATGCGCATGAACGATGCCGACTTTACGGTGGCGCAAGTGCTGGAAGGCATCGAAGCGGCCCAGCGGGCCGGTTTTGCGCCCGTCAAGGTGAATGCCGTGATCCAGAGGGGGGTCAACGAACATGCCGTGGTGGAATTGGCCCGGCATTTTCGCGGGTCGGGCGTGATCCTGCGTTTCATTGAATTCATGGACGTGGGTGCCACCAACGGCTGGCGCATGAACGACGTGGTGGGTGCAGCCGAAATACTCAGTCGCCTGCAGCATCATTGGCCGTTGGAGCCGGTCGATCCCAACTACCCGGGGGAAGTGGCCGATCGCTATCGCTACCGCGATGGTTCAGGGGAAATCGGCCTGATTGCTTCGGTGACCCAGCCCTTTTGCCGAGGATGCACCCGGCTGCGCCTGTCGACGGACGGGCGTCTTTATACCTGTCTTTTTGCCACGGAAGGCGTGGATATCAAAACTCCCTTGCGAGCCGGGGCAGATGACGAGACCCTGGTGCAAACCATTTCAGACCTTTGGCAGCAGCGCTCGGACCGTTACTCGGAAATCCGGACTGAGGCGGGGCAGAGCCAGCATAAAATCGAAATGTCCTACATCGGGGGCTGATTCCCCGAACCCCTGACAGTGCCGGAGCCCCCATGTTTGGTTTGATGATGCATCGCCCGTTGCTGGTCTCTTCCCTGATTGAACATGCCGACCGTCATCATGGTGATACGGAAATCGTTTCGCGCGAAGCCGATGGGACGATCCACCGCTCCAGCTGGCAAGCAACACACCATCGGGCACGGCAGCTTGCAAATGCCCTGCAGGCGCTTGGGGTGAAGCCGGGAGACTGCGTCGGGACCCTGGGCTGGAATCACCACCGCCATCTTGAAGCGTATTACGCCATCTCGGGCATGGGGGCTGTCTGTCACACCATCAATCCGCGCCTGTTTCCCGAACAGATCGCCGGCATCATTGCCCATGCGGAAGACGTCATCCTGTTGGCAGATGCCCAGTTTTTGCCGCTGCTGGAATCCATTGCGGCACGCATCGGCTGCGTGCGGCAGATCATCGTGATGGGAGTAGGTCCCCAGCTTGGCGCTTCAACTTTTCCGTTGCTGGAGTACGAGGCCTTGCTCGCCACGGCATCCGCCCGTTTTGAGTGGCCTGAGCTCGACGAGCGTTCCGCTGCAGCCCTATGCTATACCTCGGGCACCACGGGCAAGCCCAAAGGGGTGCTGTACAGTCACCGCTCCACCTTGCTTCATGCATGGGGCGTGGCTCTGCCCGATTCGCTCTCGTTTTCTGCGCGCGACGTGGCCTTGCCTGTAGTGCCGCTTTTTCATGCCAATGCCTGGGGTTTTCCCTATGCGGCGGCACTCACCGGGTGCAAGCTGGTGCTTCCCGGGGCACAACTGGATGGTGCCAGCCTGTATGCGCTGCTGGAAACGGAGCGCGTCACCCTGACGGCCGGAGTGCCCACCGTGTGGAACCACCTCATGCAGTATTTGCAGTCCGAAGGACTCAAGCTGCATTACCTCAAGCGTTTGGGTGTGGGGGGCGCGGCCTGCCCGAAAACGATCATCAGTTATTTTGAAGATGTGCAGCAAGTGACCGTTCTGCCGGGTTGGGGCATGACGGAAACCAGCCCCGTGGCGGCACTCACCCAGCCCAAGCTTCGTCAGGCCGGTCTGCGCGGCCAGGAACGGCGGGACTGGCTGGCCCGTTCGGGGCGGTCGCTGTTCGGCGTGGACCTCGAAGTCGTGGACGAAGCAGGACAGCCCGTGCCCCACGATGGCGCAACCTTCGGTCACCTGCAGGTGAGGGGGCATTGGGTCTGCAGCGGCTATTACCGCGAGGAAGCGGATCCGCTGGTCAACGGCTGGTTCCCCACGGGAGACGTGGCGATCATGGATGCGGATGGCTTCATGCAGGTCACGGACCGTGCCAAGGACATGATCAAAAGCGGTGGTGAATGGATCAGTTCCATTGAGCTCGAACAGGTGACGGCCAGCCATCCAGCCATCCTGGAAGCGGCCGTTATCGGCATGCCGCATCCACATTGGGGCGAGCGCCCCCTGTTGCTGGCTGTCCTGCGGCCGGGCGAAACGGTGACGACGGAAGCCTTGCGGTCCTTTCTGGAACAGCGTGTGGCCAAATGGTGGTTGCCCGACCGGATCGAGTTCCTGGAGTCCCTGCCGCATACGGCAACGGGAAAACTGAATAAAGCCGCCCTGCGTTCTGAAAGGGGACTATAATGCGCCCCTTCCCAGGGAGATCGCCATGAAATTTCGCTTTCCTGTCGTCATCATCGACGAGGATTTCCGCTCAGAAAATACCAGCGGTCTGGGCATTCGCGCCCTGGCCGATGCCATCCAAAAGGAAGGCCTGGAAGTCCTGGGCGTGACCAGCTTCGGGGACATGGCTTCATTTGCCCAGCAGCAAAGCCGTGCCTCCACCTTCATTTTGTCCATCGACGATGAAGAGTTCGGCGGCGGCTCCCGGGACGAGATGGAAGCGGCCCTCAAGCACCTGCGGGCGTTCGTGCAGGAAATCCGCTGGCGCAATGCCGATATCCCCATTTTTCTGTATGGCGAAACCCGCACCTCACGGCACATTCCCAATGACGTGCTGAAGGAACTGCACGGGTTCATCCACATGTTTGAAGACACTCCGGAATTCGTGGCGCGTCACATCGCCCGTGAAGCGCGTGTCTACCTGGACTCCCTGGCGCCCCCGTTTTTCCGGGCCTTGACCCATTACGCTTCGGACGGATCCTACTCCTGGCACTGTCCCGGGCATTCCGGCGGCGTCGCTTTTCTCAAAAGCCCGGTGGGGCAGATGTTCCACCAGTTTTTCGGCGAGAACATGCTGCGCGCCGACGTCTGCAACGCCGTGGACGAACTGGGCCAGTTGCTGGACCATACGGGGCCGGTTGCCGCATCCGAGCGCAACGCTGCGCGCATTTTCAATGCCGACCACCTGTTTTTCGTCACCAATGGCACCTCCACGTCGAACAAGATCGTCTGGCATTCCACGGTTGCTGCCGGGGACGTTGTGGTGGTGGACCGCAATTGCCACAAGTCGGTGCTGCATGCCATCACCATGACCGGTGCCATTCCGGTATTCCTGATGCCCACCCGCAATCATTACGGCATCATCGGACCGATCCCCCTGGAGGAATTCCGTCCGGAGAACATCCGGCGCAAAATCGCCGCCAATCCGTTTGCCCAGGGCAGTACGTCGCAGCCGCGCGTGCTGACCATCACGCAAAGCACGTACGATGGCATCATCTACAACGTTGAAACCATCAAAGGCATGCTGGACGGTGAAATCGACACCCTCCATTTCGACGAAGCCTGGCTGCCACACGCCGCCTTCAGTGACTTTTACAAGGACATGCATGCCATCGGCCGCGACCGGCCGGTTTGCGAACAGTCCATGGTCATGTCCACGCAATCCACTCACAAACTGCTGGCAGGGTTGAGCCAGGCCTCCCAGATCCTGATCCAGGACAGCCAGACGCGGAAGCTGGACCGTGACTGTTTCAACGAAGCCTATCTCATGCACACCTCCACCAGTCCGCAATACGCGATCATCGCCTCCTGCGACGTGGCCGCGGCCATGATGGAGCCGCCGGGAGGCACCGCGCTGGTGGAAGAATCCATCAACGAAGCGCTGGACTTTCGTCGGGCCATGCGCAAGGTGGACGAAGAGTGGGGTGCCGATTGGTGGTTCAAGGTCTGGGGACCCGAGTATCTGGCCGACGAAGGCATTGGCAATCGCGATGACTGGATGCTCAAACCGGGTGAGCGCTGGCACGGGTTCGGCAATCTGGCACAGGGTTTCAACATGCTCGATCCGATCAAGGCCACGGTCATCACCCCCGGCCTTGACGTGGACGGGGACTTCCATGACATGGGCATTCCTGCCGCTGTCGTCACCAAGTATCTGGCCGAACATGGTGTGGTGGTGGAGAAAACTGGCCTGTACTCATTTTTCATCATGTTCACGATCGGCATCACCAAAGGGCGCTGGAACACCCTGGTGACCGAACTGCAGCAGTTCAAGGACGACTACGACAAGAACCAGCCGCTCTGGCGCGTGCTTCCCGAGTTCGTTGCCAAGCATCCGCGCTACGAAACCTGGGGTCTCAAGGAGCTGTGCGACCAGATCCATGAGGTGTACCGAAGCAACGATGTGGCACGCCTTACCACGGAGATGTACCTGTCCGACATGGTTCCGGCCATGAAGCCGGTGGATGCGTTTGCGCGCATGGCCCACCGCGAAACGGAGCGCGTGGAAATCGATGACCTTGAAGGGCGCATCACATCGGTACTGCTCACTCCTTACCCGCCTGGCATCCCGCTGCTGATTCCGGGTGAGCGCTTCAATGCCACGATTGTGCGCTACCTCAAGTTTGCTCGGGCTTTCAATGAACGTTTTCCAGGATTCGAAACGGACATCCATGGTCTTTCAAAAACCGGACAGAATGGAACGTCGCGCTTTTACGTGGATTGCGTGAAGCAGGATTAAATACATTTTCCTGCTTCATCTGTGGCAGAATGTTTTTTCTGCTGACCCTGGGCGGTGCTTCATGACCGCCTCCTGTTTTTCTGGATGATCGATACCCCTTGGCCTGCGGGCCCATTTGAATTCAGCGAAGTCCTGCGTATTGCCCTGGCCCTGTTGTGGGCCGTTATCGCAAGTGAGGCGATGCGCCGCTTTGTCCGTCTGCCGCGCATTGCAGGCTATGCGCTGGCCGGGCTCACCTTGGGCCCCATGGGCCTTGGATGGTTCGGCGTACACGATCTGCCTCATTACCGGATGCTGATCGACCTGGCGCTGGCGCTGTTGCTGTTTGAGCTTGGGGTTCAGGTGAACCTGCGCTGGCTTCGCACCAATCTCTGGGTGGTGGCAGGAAGCCTGCTGGAGTCAGGGCTGGCATTTGCTGCCGTGTACGGACTGCTGTCGTACGTATTCCACATGGAGGGCAAGCTCTCGGCTGTCATTGCGGCCATTGCGATGGGAACTTCCCCTGCCGTAGTCATGCGCGTTGCGGCCGACCTTCAGGCACAGGGGCAGGTTTCACAGCGGATGATGGTCATGACCGCACTGAATACAGCCTACGCCATCATTGCTTCCAAGCTGATCATTGGGGAGCTGCACGGTGTGTTCAAGGGCGATTGGGTACTTGCCGTCATGCATCCCCTCTATCTGCTGCTGGGGTCCTTTGGCATGGGAGCGGCACTGGCCATCGGATTCAAGCTGCTGAGACGCCATTTCGATTTCACGGACGATCAGGGCGGTGTGCTTCTGTTTGCACTCCTGCTGCTCCTGCTGGCCGCCCTGGAAGCCTTGAACCTCCCCTCCGGGCTGGCGCCGCTGGTGGGCGGGATCATGGTGAAATTCATCGACCCTCGACCTCATCTGTGGCCGCGCTATTTCGGAACGGTGGGGGCGGTTCTCTTCATCCTGCTGTTCGTGCTGACTGGAACGGCCGTGACCTGGCATGATCTGGCTGTGGGAGGAGGGGTCGCAGTCGCCCTGC
>JAGWIW010000046.1 GCA_028866015.1 Betaproteobacteria bacterium | reverse complement strand
ACCCATACACCTGGGGCTTCCAGCGGCGTGACAATTCCTTGAGGGTGCTCACGTCCAGGTTGCGATAGTGGAAATAACGCTCGAGGCGCGGCATGTAATTGGCCATGAAGCGGCGGTCCTGGCAGACCGAGTTGCCGCACATGGGCGATTCGCCGGCCGGAACGTACTGACCCAGGAAATCCAGCAGGATCTGTTCCGCAGCGACCTCGTCCAATGCGGAGGCCTTGACCTTGTCGATCAGGCCTGAGCGCCCATGCGTGCCCTTGTTCCAGGCATCCATGCCGTCCAGCACCTCATCACTCTGGTGGACCACCAGCACCGGGGCCTGCGCCACGGTTTCAAGGCGGCTGTCGGTTATGATGAGCGCCACTTCGATGATCCGGTCCCGCAAGGGATCCAGCCCGGTCATTTCCATGTCAACCCAGATGAGGTGGTTTTTGTCTTGTGCCATAATTGTCCGGTTTTTTCCTGTCTTTGAACTCACAGCGATCGCGAACCGTCACTGTCCATGACCTCTTCAGCCCTGTTCAACCTGATTTTCCTGCTGCTGCTTGCCGCGGTGACTGCAAGCCGCCTGTGGCTGGGAATCAGGCAAATCCGTCACGTGCAGCGTCATCGCAGCCAGGTGCCGCCTGCATTCCAGGAACGCATCGCGCTCAGCGATCATCAGAAGGCCGCAGATTATACCTGCGCCCGTACAAAACTTCGAATGGGGCAGGTCCTTGCCGAAGCCTTGCTGTTGCTCGCCTTCACCCAAGGTGGCTGGCTGGATCGCCTCAACGGAACCTTTATTTCCCTGTTTGGCGCAGGCAGCCTGCATGCCCTCAGCCTGGCAGGGAGCGTGCTGCTGATAGGGGCACTGCTCGACCTGCCATTCGGAGTTTATGGGACTTTCGTGATCGAAGCCCGTTTCGGATTCAACCGGGTCACCCCGAAGTTGTATGCCATGGACCTCTTGCGCGAATCCCTCATCACCGCCCTGCTGGGCGCTCCCATCCTGATTGCCGCAACCTGGATGATGAACTCCCTTGGCAGCTACTGGTGGCTTTGGGCCTGGGGAGCCTGGATGGCATTCAATATCGTGCTGCTGGCTGTCTACCCCACCTTTATCGCCCCCCTGTTCAACCGCTTCACACCCCTTCCCGCGGGAGACCTGCGGGACCGCGTGGAAGCCCTGCTGGCCCGCTGCGGATTCCGTTCCAGCGGCTTGTTCGTGATGGATGGTTCGCGACGTTCTAGCCATGGCAATGCCTACTTCACCGGTTTCGGGCGCAGCAAACGGGTGGTATTTTTCGATACCCTGCTCGAACGCCTCAATCCTCCCGAAACCGAAGCCGTACTCGCCCACGAACTGGGACACTACCGGCGCCGTCATGTGATGCAGCGCATCGTCATGCTGTTCGTCCTGAGCCTGGTATTCCTTGCCGTGCTGGGCTGGTTCAAAAACGCACCCTGGTTCTATCAGGGTCTGGGACTCAGCCTTGCAACCCCGGATTCGGCTGTGGCACTCATCCTGTTCATGTTGGTTGCCCCGGTTTTTTCCTTCCCGCTCCAGCCGGTCATGAGCCTGTATTCCCGCAAACACGAGTTCGAGGCTGATGCCTATGCCGCGGCCCATGCGCCGCCGCGCGACCTGGTGAATGCCCTGGTGAAGCTCTACCAGGACAATGCAGCGACATTGACGCCCGACCCCCTGCATTCAGCCGTTTACGATTCCCACCCCCCCGCGGCGATCCGCATCGCCCGCCTGGAATCCCTGCGAGCCGCGTGAACACACTGCTGAACGGAACCGTCACAGCCTCCTTTGGTCGTCACTATGAAGTGACGATGGCCCCCGGTGAGCTACCCGTGGACTGCGTACGCAGGGGGAAAAAACAGGACGTGGCCTGTGGCGACCAGGTGCAATTCCGTACCACCGGCAAAGGCCAGGGTGTGATCGAATCCGTCTCGGAGCGGCACACGCTGCTTTACCGCGCTGACGCCCTCCGGCAAAAGCTGTTGGCAGCGAACGTGGACCAGGTCCTGGTGGTGGTTGCCCCGGAACCGGCCTTCAGCGAAGAACTCCTGACGCGCTGTCTGCTGGCCGCCGATGCCGCAGGCATTGCGGCTGCCATTGTCCTCAACAAGTGGGATCTGGGGGCGCCAGCCCTGGCCGCGGCAGAACAGCTTTCCTACTATACCGACCTGGGCTACCCCCTGCTGCGTCTCAGTGCGCGGCAGGATCCTTCCCTGCTGCAGCCCGTGCTGCAGGGACATGTCAGCATTTTGGTGGGGCAATCCGGGATGGGAAAATCCACCCTCGTGAACGCCCTGGTGCCTGACGCGCGCGCGCGCACGGGAGAAATTTCTCAAGCCTTGGGCACCGGGCGCCATACCACGACCTCCACCCGTTACTATGCCCTGCAAGGACATGGCGCCCTGATCGATTCCCCTGGCCTGCAGGAATTCGGGCTGGCCTATCTCAGCCCGGCCGCGATCGCCACCTATTTCAGGGAATTTTCAGGGCTGGTGGGACAATGCCGGTTTTCCGACTGCCGCCACCTTCAGGAACCGGATTGCGCCTTGAAAAACTGGGCCGCAGGGCATCCTCGGCGGGAATTGAGGCTACGCTACCTGACAGCGCTGCAGCAGGAAAACGAAAGGGCACGCCGCCCCTAGCTGCCCACCACGGCTGCGATAGTCAGCAGGACGATGACGATCAGCCAAAGCACCAGCGTGCGCCAGATCATGCCTTCGGCACTGCGCAGGTGATCGAGGTCGGGAAACTCTCCCACACCCAGTTCCAGCCCACCGTACAGTCGCTGCGATGAAGACGAATCACCCAGGCGAATCCCCAGGGCACCCGCCGCACTGGCCAGCACCAGGCGCATGCCGCTGCGACTTCCTGCTGCCTGGGTACGCCAGCAGAACAGGGAGTCTTCGAAATTACCCACAATGGCAAATGCGAATGCCGTCACTCGCAAGGGAATCCAGTCGAGCCAGAAAAACGCCGTGCGGGAAAAGCTGCCGAAATCGGTTTTCGTGTCCGCCCCCCACAACTGGTTGAGCCGCATGGCCATGAGGTAAAGCAATGCCCCTACCGGCCCTGGAAGCACGCAATACCAGAACAGGACAGCGAGCAGCCGTGTGTGAATGTCCATGACAGCCAGCTCGATGGCCCGTGCCACCATTTCAGAGAGACCGACCGGATGGCTCGTTGTGAAACCCAGTTGCTGCGCCACAGCCTCCTGTTCGTGGTGACGCAAGTCCCTTTGCAGGGCTGACAGTCGATTCAGTACCGGCCTGAAATCCAGCATGGCGGTGAGCACCAGCACGTCGAGCACCCAGCCCAGCCCGGCCCCCACATGTCCCGCCAGAAAATAGACCGCCCCGGTCAGGACAAGCAGCGGCACCACGGCCAGTACCCAGGCTGCAATACCATGATGGCGCTCGCCTGAATTCAGCAGATCGTCCAATGACCGCGCATAACGGTCGAAGGTACCGAATACGCGCTCCTGCACCGATGCAGGCCGGTATGGTTCCAGCAAGAGGGCAATCAATATGGAAAATATGTTCATGAAGACCACTCGGCAAAACAATAGGCCCGAGGTTATCACACATCAGAAAAAAAACGGGGGCAAGCCCCCGTCGCATGATTCAGGCCGGCAATTTCCGGGCACTCCATATCTTTTTCTTGTACTTTCCCGATCCCACCGGGACCAATCCGATATTGAAGACTTCCACCCGATCGCCGATTTCGACCTGTTCACGGAGCAAAGCCCGCTGCAAGTCAACGCCGATGTGCCGGACTGTTTTCTCGCCCTCATCCACTTCAGCGAAGAACGTACGGTACTTTCGGCCCGACGGATCAGTCCGCTCCACATAGCCGGTTTTGCGTAGCACACCGCTATGGGAACGCACGACGGGAGGAGGTACCATGTTGGGGTACACTTTCTCCCGACTGGCCAGGGGCGTTTTCCTGGCTGCATCTTCCACCCGTATTTCCGTCATGGACAGCTCGACGGTCTTACGGCGTTTCTGCAGGTCCGTCAGTTCGTGTTCCGGTGCCGGACAGGGTGGCAGCAAACGCCAGGGCCTTTTGTTGAGCAGATTTTCCGGAATCTCCGCTTCAATCAGCGCTCCAGCATCTTCCAGCGTTTTTTCCATCAGGCGGATGACCCGAAGATCCTGGAGCGACTCGAATTCCAGGTATTCATCAGGCAAAGCGATGCGCCCCCAGGCATGTGACCGGCCGTCCGCATGGCGCGGGGCAACTCGGGCACTGGCCGAAGGCTCTCCGGCCCGGGTGCGCAGGCGCCGGACCACATAGGCTCCGTGCAAGCGCTGGAGCTTTTTATAGTCAAGCCAAACCACCCGCGTGACCCAGGCATGGCGTCGATAAAAATGACAGACCACACTGAATCCATCCCCATACCGGATGAGGGCCTGCCCACCAAGAAACTCGGCGTCAGGCACGGGAACCACATGCCCCGGATCGGCTGGCACAGGTTCCGCTGTCACCGCTTCCGTTTCCGCGCGCGCAGCCCAAGGAACCAGCTGTCCGACGGATTCCGCAACAGCCGGTTCGGCCAGGGTTTCCCCTTTCCGTGACCGGTTCCACCGATGTTTGAACACCCAACCCACATACAGCACGCTTCGAAACACCCACTGAATCAAGTCAAACGCGATCATGGCGCTTCTCCAGTAAAAAACCGGAGACACGCGATGACCCGCCGACGGCGAGTGGCATGCCGTCCGGCGAATGGTACTGCTCGATTTCATGGCGTCGCTGCGTAACAGTCCGGCCATGGCACCCCGAAAGGGTTCAAGGACGAAATCCTTTGGTGCGCAACCACTCTAACGTCTGCCCTTCCTTCGTCCTGCCAAGAACAAGCTCATGCCACCGCTCTTGTCGGTCGGTACAATGAAGCATGACCCTCATCACCCCTGCCAGAATCCAATTTGAAGGCCGTGTTCCGGTCGCCCCCGATTTCGGTGACGTCTATCATTCAGTGGACGGCGGACTGGAACAAAGTGTCCGGGTTTTCCTGGAAGGCAACGGTCTTCCGGAACGTTGGCGCCAGCGGTCATCTTTTCAGATCCTGGAACTGGGCTTTGGACTGGGACTCAATTTTCTGACCTGCTGGAATGCCTGGCGCCGTAGCGAGCATCCCGCGGATGCCCGCCTGCATTTCGTGTCTGTGGAGCAGTTTCCCCTGACCCGGGAAGATCTCCGCCACACCTGGCAATCCCACGCGACGCTTGCCCCTCTGGCCCGCCTGCTAGTCGATGCCTGGCCGCCCCTGCTGTCGGGGTTTCACACGCTGGAATTCGACGGAGGCCGGGTTTGCCTCACCCTCATGCTGGGCGATGCGCAGAAACTGTTGCCGGAACTTTCCATGGCAGCAGACGCGGTGTTCCTGGACGGCTTTTCTCCCGCCCGCAATCCCAGCCTATGGGATGAGGCAATCCTGAGCCAGGTGGCGCGCCAGTGTACTTGGCAGGCGACGCTTGCCACCTGGTGCGTGGCGGGCTCGGTCCGGCGCGCCCTGGAACACAAGGGATTCACGGTTCACCGTCGCCCGGGCTTCGGACGCAAGCGTGAACGCCTGGAAGCCTGCTTCAACCGGATCCCTGAAGGAAACTTCCGACGCATGGCCACGCCCAGCCGCAACGCAGCGCTGGCCGCCACACTTTCCCCTCCGACCCAACGCCAGGCGCTGGTGGTGGGCGCAGGCCTGGGCGGATGCCTGGTGACTGAACGCCTGGCGAGTCTTGGCTGGCAGGTCACGCTGCTCGACCGGCAGGGATTCCCGGCCGCCGAAGCATCAGGCAATCCTGCTGGAATCCTGCGGCCAGTGCTGTCACGTGACGACAACATCGCATCGCGCCTGGCAAGAGCCGGGTTTCTGCATACCCTGGCCACGCTTTCGCGCCTGCAGGGAAAATCCACTGCTCTCCGCTACCAGTTGCGCGGGGTACTGCACCTTGCAGCGGACGACGCGCAAGAGGCAAACCAGCGGCGGTCCGCTGCGGAACGCCCGCTCCCACAGGAATTCGCCCGTTTCCTGGAGCGTGAAGAAGCTTCGCGTCTGGCCGGCATGCCGCTGCCCCAGGGCGGCTGGCATTTCCCTGCCGGCGGATGGATCGATCCGGCCAGTTACTGCCTGGCAGCACTCCACTCCGCCGGTGACGCCGTGCGGACGCTCTGGCATGCTGCCGTAGCGGGCATGCACCGGGCAGGTGACGCCTGGGAGGCACGCGCTGCAGACGGCCGTGTCCTGGCCCGCGCCCCTGTGGCCATTCTCGCGCCAGGAGCCGGCGCCACAGCGTTTGCACAGGCTTCCGGGCTGCCTCTTTCCCTGTTCAGGGGACAAATCACCCAAATCGGGCAGAATCCTTTGCCGGAGCAGGCTCCGGTCCTATGCCAGGACGGCTACCTGATTCCCGGACTGGATTCGGGGCTGTGCATCGGGGCCACCTACGATGAAGCAACGGATCTGGTTCCGCGTGAATCAGACAGCGATAAAAACCTGAGGCGCCTGGGCCGCCTGCTGCCCGATTTTGCGCTGCCGGAAAAAACACGTCTGGAACGGGTGGGGCTGCGCTGCGTGGCACCAGACCGGCTGCCGCTGATCGGGGCGGTCGCAGGCGAGCCGGGGCTGTATGCCGTCATGGGATTGGCGTCGCGCGGCCTGGTATGGAGCAGCCTGGCGGCGGCGGTGATCTCGGCCCTGCTGGAAGGCCAGCCACTGCCACTTGAACGGACCCTCTTGCGCGCGGTCTCTCCCGCGCGCTTTCAGTGACTGAGCATTTCCGCCGCGTGGCGGCGGGTGGTGGGGGTGATCGTCACGCCGCCCAGCATACGGGCCAGCTCTTCGATCCGCGCTTCGCGTGAGAGCACCTGGATGGTGCTGTTGATGCCGCCCTCTTGCTCGGTTTTGGTGACGCTCAGATGCTGGTGACCACGCGCCGCCACCTGGGGCAGGTGCGTGACGCAAATGACCTGGTGGCGACTGCCCAGCCCTTCCAGCAGTCGCCCCACGATTTCTGCCACGCGCCCGCCAATGCCGGTATCCACTTCGTCGAAAATCAGGGTTGGCACCGAAGACACTGCCGTGAGGGCCGCCTGGATGGCCAGGCTGATGCGGGACAGTTCACCTCCCGAGGCCACGCGGGCCAAGGATTCCGGCGTGCGGGACGCATGTGCGGACACCCGGAATTCCACCTCGTCGAGACCCGCGGCAGTGGCCCGTTCCAGAGGCGTGAGCGCAATTTCAAACACGCCGTTGCCCATGGCAAGCTGGCCCATGGTCTCCGTGATGGTTTTTGCCAGTTCGGAAGCGGCTGAGGCCCGTCGCAGCGAGAGTGTTTCCGCCTGGCGGCGAAAATCCGATTCTGCCGCTTCGGCTGCCGCTTTCAGTGCTGTTCCCGAACCGCCTCCCTCGAGGGTTTCCAGGCGCACGGCCATGGCTTCAAGGTGGGCATGCAGCATTTCCGGACGCACCCGGTGACGGCGCGCTGCCGCCAGCACAGACTGCATGCGGGATTCGATCCGGCTTAGCCCTTCCTCGTCGGTCTCCATCCCCATGGCATAACGACGCAACGCATGGACAGCCTCGTCCAGCTGGATTTTGGCGGATTCGATCAGATCGGCCCCTGGCTGGAGGGAGGGGTCGAATTCAGTAAGACCGCCCAAACGGTCTGCTACGGCCTGCAGTCGCGCCTGCACGGCATCATCCGCTTCGGCCAGGGTATCCAGGGCAAACTGCGCCCCTTCCTGCAGGCTTGCCGCATGGGCTAGCCGCGCCTGCTCCGCCTGCAAGCTTTCCCAACTGCCCGGACCGAGGTCCAGGGCTTCCAGTTCACGCACGTCATCCCTCAGCCTGGCCTTTTCTTCCAGCACGGATTCCGAGCGCGTCTGCCATTCTTCCCAGCTTTTCAGGGCTTCCTGCCAACGGTTAAAGGCGACGCGCACGGCCAGGGCCAGCTCAGCCGTACCGGCAAAGGCATCGAGCAGCTCGCGTTGGGTGGCGGACTTTTGCAGGGACTGGTGGGCATGCTGCCCATGGATGTCGAGCAGCCATTCCGACAGCGTCTTGAGCTGCTGGACCGGCACGCTGGAACCATTGATGAAGGCACGAGACTTGCCGGACAGGTCCAGTACCCTGCGCAGGACACAGGCGCCGTCCTCCGATTGAAGGTCGTTGTCCTGCAGCCAGCGCAGGGCCGGGCTGCCTTCCGGGATCTGGAACTCCGCAACCACCTCGGCACGTTGCGCCCCGGTCCTGACCGCACCGGAATCGGCGCGGGCACCCAGGGCGAGCGACAAGGCTTCGATCAGGATCGACTTGCCTGCTCCCGTCTCGCCAGTGAGCACGGTAAAACCGGGTTCAAATTCCAGATCGAGCGCTTCGACGATGACGAAATTGCGGATGCTGAGGGCGCGCAGCATGGGAAGGCCTAGAGTTTGGCTCCCCAGCGCAGCTTTTCACGCAACATTGCAAAATAGCTGTGTTCCAGGGGATGCAGCAGGCGGATGCCTTTTTCGGCCGGCGTGATGACCAGGCGGTCATCTGCCTCCAGTTCGCAGTGATCCTGCACGTCAAAATTGGCCACGGCCCCCACCCCTTTCTGAAGAATCACTTCCACGGTACAGCGATCGCTGAGCGCAATCGGCCGGTTGCTCAAGGTATGGGGGCAGATGGGCACCAGCACGATGGCCCCCAGATCCGGATGCAGGATCGGTCCGCCACTGGACAAGGCATAGGCCGTGGAGCCGGTGGGGGTGGCCACGATCAAGCCGTCAGCGCGCAGGCTGTATACGAAACGACCGTCCACATACACTTCCAGGTCGATCATGCTGCCACGCACGCCTTTGGTCAGCACCACGTCGTTCAGCGCCACGGAACGATTGAGAATCGCGCCGTCTCGTACGATCTTAGTCTTGAGCAAGGTGCGGGTTTCTTCCTGGTAATGCCCATCCAGCACCTGTCCCAGCATTTTTTCCATAGCCTGGGCCGGAATGTCGGTCAGAAAACCCAGCTGCCCCAGGTTGATGCCGATGATGGGCACGTTCTGACAGGCCAGTGCGCGGGCTGCGTGCAGCAAGGTGCCGTCACCGCCCAGTACCACCACCAGGTCGGCATGGGACCCGATGGTTTCGAGTTTCACCGCCAAATCGGGGGAAACCCCCACCGCGGCTGCGGAACGCTGGTCCAGGACGACCTCCGAACCGCGTTCGGCCAGGAACGCCAGCAGTTTGCGCAGGGGATCGGCCAGATTGCGGCTGTCGTACTTGCCGACAATGCCGATGCGTTGGAAGGTGGAATTCATGCCGGGAATTAAACCACATTTCAGGTAAAATGAAGCGCATGTTAAACGACCGAGCCCGTGCACTTCTCAAAGCATTGGTGGAGCGCTATATCGAAGACGGACAACCCGTCGGGTCGCGCGCGCTCTCCAAGCTGTCGGGCCTTGAACTGTCGGCTGCCACCGTGCGCAACGTCATGGCGGACCTGGAGGAGATGGGATTCATCGCCAGTCCCCACACTTCAGCCGGGCGCGTGCCGACCCCCCGCGGCTATCGGTTTTTTGTGGACAGCCTGCTCACCATCAAGCCCCTGGGAGTCGACACGATCAACCAGCTGGAACACCAGCTCCATCCCGCCGAAACACCACGCCTGGTTTCTGCCGCTTCCCAGCTCCTGTCCGAACTGACCGCCTGCGCCGGCATTGTGCGTACCCCCAAGCGACTCTCGGCCGGGTTTCGTCATGTGGAATTCCTGCGCCTGTCCGAAAAGCGCATCCTGCTCATCCTGGTGACGCTTGAAGGGGACGTTCAGAACCGGGTCATCTTCACGGACCAGCCCTATACTGCGGCCCAGCTGTCCCAGGCCGCGCTGTACCTCAACGAACATTTCGCAGGCCACGATTTCGACGGCGTGCGAGATACCCTCATGCGTGAACTGCAAAACCTGAGCCAGGATATCCAGTCCCTCATGAAAACCGCCATGGAAGTGGGCAGTGCCGCACTCAAACAAGGCCAGGACGATTACGTTCTCTCCGGTGAAAGCCGGTTGATCGCCCATCATGACGTCACCGGCAACATTACCCAGTTGCGCAAGCTGTTTGACGTCTTCGAACAAAAAACAGGCCTGCTGCAACTGCTGGACATGAGTGAACTGGCCGACGGTGTCCAAATTTTCATCGGTGGCGAATCCGGTCTGGTGCCTCTCGACGAGTTCAGCGTGGTCACCGCGCCTTACGAAGTAGACGGCCAGGTCGTGGGCACCCTGGGCGTGGTCGGCCCGACCCGGATGGCCTACGAACGTGTGATTCCGATCGTGGACATCACGGCCAAACTGCTTTCGAGCGCCCTATCCCAACAGTGACATGCCAAACTACCTGAACGAACCCGAATACACCCATGGCACCGTACTCAAGACCGGCGTACTGGTGGTCAACCTGGGAACCCCTGACGCTCCCGAAAAGGGCGCGCTACGCCGCTATCTGGGGCAATTCCTGAGTGACCCGAGGGTCGTGGAGATTCCCCGCCTATTCTGGTGGCCCATCCTGAACGGCATCATTCTCAACACACGGCCAGCCCGTTCGGCCAAGAAATATGCGTCCATCTGGAGCCCTGAAGGGTCTCCCCTGCGGGTGCACACCGAACGGCAGGCGGCAGGCCTGGCCGAGCGGCTGGCCGCACGTGTTGCCTCCCCCACCGCCGTGACTTACGCCATGCGTTACGGGCAGCCCTCCATCGCCACAGGCATTGCAGAACTCAAGGCACGCCACTGCGACCGCATCCTGCTGCTGCCCCTGTACCCGCAATATGCCGCCAGCACCACGGCCTCCAGCATGGATGCCCTGTTCGACGCACTCCGTTCCTACCGTAACGTTCCCGGAGTACGCGTGGTGCGGCATTATCACGACCATCCGGCCTACATCGAAGCCCTGCGCCAGCGGGTTGAAAGCTACTGGGCGGTCCATGGCCGTCCAGACAAGCTGGTCATGAGTTTTCATGGCGTCCCGCGCTATACCCTCGACCGCGGAGACCCCTACCACTGCGAATGCCTCAAAACTGGCCGACTGCTGGGCGAAGCCCTGGGCCTGCAGCCGGAGCAGTACGCGGTATCGTTCCAGTCCCTGTTCGGACGTGCTGAATGGATCAAGCCTTACACGGAACCGCTGGTGCGACAGTTCGGACGCGATGGAGTCGGCAATCTGCACGTGGTCTGCCCCGGCTTCCCTGCCGATTGCCTGGAAACCCTGGAAGAAATCGGCATGGAAGTCAAAACCGCTTTCCTCACCGAGGGCGGCCGCGAGTACCATTACATTCCTGCACTCAACGAAGAGCCCGCCTGGCTTGATGCCCTGGCTGAAATCGCCCTGGAGCATCTGGGAGGATGGGTCTCTCCCCACTGGTCGGAAACGGCTGCCCGTTCAGAAAGCGATCTCAGCCTGAAACGGGCCCTTGCCGCAGGAGCTTCCCGCTAGTTTTCAGGCTTTTTTCCGATCCTGCCATTTTATTTTTCAGCAGCCCCTTGAAATTGTGGGTTTACGCCCCATCTTGTCGGTGCATTCCCTGAGGAGAACACGATGCAAGACTCAAGCAACGAAGCACCGGCCGCAGGTCAACCCGAACTCGAGGCAGCTGCCCGCGAAGCTGCATCAGCCATACCGGAAATGAACCTGGAACAGGCCCTCGCCGCGCTCAACCAGGCCGAAGCCGGCTTGCGCGAAAAGGAAGATGCCTGGCTACGAGCCAAGGCCGAGACAGAAAACGTGCGCAAGCGCGCCGCCGCCGATCTGACCCAAGCCCGCAAATTCGCGCTGGAATCCTTCGCATCCGAATTGCTGTCCGTCATGGACAGCCTTGATGCCGCCTTGCAGGTGAAGGAAGCTTCCCTGGAAAGCTACCGCAGCGGAGTGGAGCTGACGGCCCGTCAACTGGCCACGGTTTTTGAAAAATTCAGCATCAGCGAAATCAACCCTGCCGGTGAAAAATTCGACCCGAATCGCCACCAGGCCATCGCTTCGCTGGAAAGCGAAACCGTCCCGGCCAACATGGTGCTGAACGTCATGCAGAAAGGTTTTGCCCTGAACGAACGCGTGCTGCGCCCTGCGCTGGTCACCGTTTCCAAAGGAAAAACGGCCCCGGCCTCTTGAATATTCAAGGCAAAACCCGATCTATAAGCCATCCAATTCATTATTTCGAGGCAAAACAACATGGGCAAAATTATTGGAATCGACCTGGGGACCACCAACTCCTGCGTGGCGGTCATGGAAAACGGCAAGCCCAAGGTCATTGAAAACGCAGAAGGGACGCGGACCACGCCGTCCATTGTCGCCTACATGGAAGACGGCGAAATCCTGGTGGGGGCTCCGGCCAAGCGCCAGGCCATCACGAACCCCAAAAATACCCTGTTCGCAGTCAAGCGCCTGATCGGTCGCAAATTCCAGGAAGAAATGGTGCAGAAGGACATCGGCATGGTGCCCTACAGCATCGTCAAGGCCAACAATGGCGATGCCTGGGTGGAAGTGCGCGGCAAGAAAATGGCACCGCCCGAAATTTCTGCAGCCGTGCTGCAGAAAATGAAAAAGACGGCGGAAGACTACCTGGGCGAAGAAGTGACGGAAGCCGTGATCACGGTACCCGCCTACTTCAACGACAGCCAGCGTCAGGCCACCAAGGATGCCGGACGCATTGCCGGCCTCGAAGTCAAGCGCATCATCAACGAGCCTACGGCCGCAGCCCTGGCCTTCGGCCTGGACAAGAAGGAAGGCGACCGCAAGATTGCCGTGTATGACCTGGGCGGCGGCACGTTCGACATTTCCATCATCGAAATCGCGGAAATCGACGGCGAACATCAGTTTGAAGTGCTGTCCACCAACGGCGACACCTTTCTGGGCGGGGAAGACTTCGACCTGCGCGTGATCGAGTTCCTGGCCGATGAATTCAAGCGCGAAAACGGCATCGACCTGCGCAAGGACGTGCTCGCCCTGCAACGCCTGAAAGAGGCTGCAGAAAAGGCCAAAATCGAACTGTCCTCATCGCAGCAGACCGAAGTCAACCTGCCTTACATCACGGCAGACGCCTCCGGCCCGAAGCACCTGGTGGTCAAGATCACCCGCGCCAAGCTGGAAAGCCTGGTGGAGGACCTGATTGCGCGCACCATCAAACCGTGTGAAATCGCCATCAAGGACGCCGGCGTCAAGATCAGCGATATCGCCGACGTGATCCTGGTGGGCGGCCAGTCCCGCATGCCCAAG
>JAGWIW010000011.1 GCA_028866015.1 Betaproteobacteria bacterium | reverse complement strand
CAGATCCTGCAGCAGGCCGGTACGGCGATGTTGGCCCAGGCCAACGCCCTGCCCAATGCGGTGCTGACGCTGTTGAAGTAACGCAATGAGGCGTTTAAAGTAAGATAACCCGGCGGGCAGTCCAGAACTGTCCGTCGGGTTTCGACCTTCGAGGATATCAGACATGATTATCCAGAATTTGAGTGGCAGCAGCTTACCGGCCCCGCTTCCGAGCGACGGGCCGATTGTGTCTTCTGCTTCGCCTGCGCCCAATGCGCCGGCCGCTGTGCCTCCTGCTACAGGGGTTCAGGGTGCGAGCTCGCCACAGTCGAATGGTTCGCAGCCTTCCTTTGCCCAGAGCGAGGCTCAAGTGAAGGCCGCCGTGGCCAGCCTCAACCAGTCCTCCCAGTTCCTGAACCGGGGGGTGACGTTCAGCATCGACCAGAGCACCAAGGAAACCGTGGTCAATGTGGTGGAATCCGGCACAGGCACGGTCATCAAGCAGATTCCGTCCAAGCAGGCCCTGGCCATCGCCCAGGCCATCGATGCCATGCAGCAGGGCATGCTGCACCAGCAGAAAGTCTGATAGGGAGCACCTGTGGCCATCAACACGTCATCGACGATTTCAGCAGCGCCGGTCACCAACCAGTCGATCGATGTTTCCAGCATCGTCAGCCAGTTGATGACGGTGGAAAGCCAACCGGTCACGCTGCTGCAGCAGCAGGAAGCGGGTTACCAGACCCAGCTCACGGCCCTGGGCACCGTCAAGGGCGCGCTCACCTCCTTCCAGACCGCTGTTCAGGCCCTGAGTTCGGCAAGCCAGTACCAGTCCCTCAACGCTTCTTCGTCCAGTTCGGCTGTGGGGGTGAGCGCTGCCAGCGGGGCCTCGCTGGGCAATTACTCCGTGTCGGTGTCGACCCTGGCCCAGGCCCAGAGCCTGGTGGCCTCAGGGCAAACCAGCGCTTCAGCAGCCATCGGCAGCGGCGCTGCCACCACGCTGTCGTTCACCTTTGGCACCATCAGCGGTGGCACGCTCAGCAACGGCACTTCCGGCACCTACAGTGGTGCCTCGTTCACGCCCAACGGCAATGGCACCAAGACGGTGACCATCAACAGCAGCAACAATTCGCTTCAGGGCATTGCGGATGCCATCAATGCGGCCAACATTGGCGTGTCGGCCAGCATCGTCAATGATGGCAGTGCGGCTCCTTATCGCCTGGTGCTGACCGGATCTTCCGGGGCCAGCAACAGCATGCAGATTTCCGTTTCCGGGGACTCCACCCTCAGCAGCCTGCTGAGCGAGAATCCTGCCGGAAGTCAGGCCCTGTCCCAGACCACGGCCGCTCAAAGCGCCCAGTTGACAGTCAACGGCATCGGCGTCACGTCCAGCAGCAACACTGTCAGCAATGCCGTGCAGGGGTTGACCTTCAACCTCAATGGGGTCACCACGTCTGCGGCCACCATTTCGGTCACGAACAATACCTCCGGAATTACGTCGGCCGTCAATTCCTTCGTGAATGCTTACAACGGCCTCAACACGGCCATCCAGGGCGTGGCAAGCTACAACAGTTCCTCCAACACGGCCGGCACCCTCATGGGCGACCCGATGGTGAACGCCATCGAAACGCAGATGCACGCGGTGCTCAACAACGCCATCACAGGCACCACCAGTACCTACTCGACGCTGGATGCCATTGGCGTGACGTTCCAGAAAGACGGCAGCCTGGCGGTGGACACCAACAAGCTCAATACTGCCATCACCACCAACGCAAGCGACATCGCAAGCCTGTTTGCCAATGTGGGCAAAGCCTCCGACAGCCTGATCAGTTACAGCAGCGCAGGACCCAATACGGTCCCCGGCTCCTATGCGGTCAACATCACCCAGCTGGCAAGCCAGGGCAGCCTCACCGGTTCCGCCGCGGCAGGGCTCACCGTCACCCAGGGCAGCAACGACACCATCAACCTCACCATCGATGGGGTGGCCACCACGATTGTGATTCCGCCAGCGACCTACACCGCAGCATCGCTTGCCACCCAGCTGCAATCGCTCATCAACAGCTCATCCGGACTTTCGGCAATCGGACAGTCGGTTTCCGTCACCCAGAATGCCGGAGTGCTGGGCATCACGGCCAACAACTACGGTTCTTCCTCCAGCGTGGCCGTGACCGGCGGCAATGGCAGCACGGGGCTTTTCGGTGCGTCTCCGGTACAGACCAATGGCCAGGACGTGGCGGGCACCATCAACGGAACATCGGCCACCGGCAACGGGCAGTACCTGACGTCCACTTCGGGCAACAGCAGCGGCCTCATGATCCAGGTGGCCGGGGGCGCCACAGGCAGCCGGGGCACGGTGAGCTATACCCAGGGCTATGCGGTGTCCCTCAGCAACATCGCCACTTCCCTGCTCGACCCCACCAGCGGACCGATTGCGGCGGAAACCAACGGCATCAACACCGATGTCACCAACATCAACAACCAGATCACCCAGTGGCAGGCCCGCCTGGTCAACATCCAGCAGGCCCTGACGCAGCAGTATTCGGCATTGAATACCATGCTGGGCACCATGAGCCAGACCAGTTCCTACCTGACCCAACAGCTGGCCCAACTTGTTCGATAAGAGAGCGATCCCATGAATGCAATGACCAAAATCAAAAGCTATGTGGACGTAGGCATTGAAACCAACGTGAGTTCGGCCGACCCCCACAAGTTGATCCTGCTGCTGTATCAGGGAGCCCAGCTAGCAATCGCTTCGGCCAAGAACCATATGCTGCGCAAGGAAATCCCTCTTAAGGGGAAATCGGTTTCGCACGCCATCACCATCATTGACGAAGGGCTGAAGGCCAGCCTGAACCAGGAGGCCGGCGGCGAACTGGCAGGCAACCTGGCCTCCCTCTACGAGTACATGAGCCGCCGCCTGCTGCAGGCCAACCTGGAAAACGATCCGGCCATCCTGGATGAAGTGAGCGGATTGTTGGCCGAACTTCGCACCGCCTGGGAAAGCATCCGCAAGCCCAATGCGGCAGCTGCCGTGGCTGAAGCCCCGCAGCCTGCCCCCGCAAAAACCGCTGCCTACGGTGCTGGGCTTGCTGCGGTGGCTCCCCGGGTCTACGAACGCGCCTGAGGTCGTGTGAATACCGCCATCGACAATTACGAATCCCTCTCCTCCCTGATGGGGTTGATGCGGGAGGCTGCGGCCCAGGGCCAGTGGAATCGCCTGCTTGACCTGGAAACCCAGTGTCGCCAGCAGGTGGAAACCATGAAGCAGACCGATGTGCAGGCGCAACTGGACCCGGCTGCACGTGCAAAAAAGCGGGACCTGATTCTCAAGATCCTGGCGGACGATGCCACCATCCGTCGCCATACCCAACCGTGGATGGAGCAGCTTCAGCGGCTGATGCGCAGCACGCGTCAGGAGCAGCAGGTGCGACAAGCTTACGGCGGCGGCTGATTCACCGTCGCGGGCCATTCGGCGCACTGACGCATGCTGCCCCCCGAAATCCTGAGCGCCCTCAAGGCCTACGTGCAGTCCCGGGAGCCGCTGCCCACGGGGGCGACCGATACCCCTTCATCCCAGGCCAACTCCTCGTTCAATCTGGGCCAGACGGTCCAAGGCACCGTGCTGGCAGAGACCTCCACCGGCGTGTTCACGGTGCGGGTGGCGCAGCAGCTGGTGCAGCTCAACCTGCCCGAAACCATCCGCACAGGTGACGTCGTCCAGCTGCAGGTGCTGTCGCTGCAACCGCGGCTGACCTTCGGCCTTTCCACTTCAGAAAACCCCACCTCCACGTTGCAGCAGCTGAGCGATGCGGCGCGGCTTCTGTCCAATCTGACCACGGATACGCCCTCCAAGGCCCTGATCCAGGGATCAAGCCAGGCGCCCCTGATGGCGTCTCCCGGCGAGGCCCCGGTGGCGGCGCAACTGGTCACCCAGCTCCAGCAGGCCATCCAGGACAGCGGCCTGTTCTACGAATCCCACCAGGCGCAGTGGGTGGCGGGAACACGCACCACGGCCCAGTTGATGGCCGAACCCCAGAACCAGCCCCCATCGGCCGCCCAGACGGCAGCGACCGCGCGTCCTGCGGTCCTGCTCCTTGCGGATGCAGCCCCGCCGCAGGCCGCAGCCCAGTCCCCCGCAGTGGCCCAGACGGCGGCCTCTTCGGCAGCTGCCGCCCAGGCAGGAAGCAGCGCGCTGGCCGCAGGCCAGAACCTGCCGGTGCCGCCCCATCTTCAGGCCCTGGTGCAACAACAGCTGCAAGCCCTGGAAACCGGGCACCTGCTGTGGCAGGGCCAGTTTTTTCCCGGGCAGTACATGCAGTGGGAACTGTGGCGAGAGCCCGGCCAGGGGGGCGGCAAGGGGAGCGGGCAGCAGGAAGCGCCCTGGACGACCTCGATCCGGATGGACCTGCCCAACCTGGGGCCGGTCAATGCCAGGCTCCAGTGGGCGGCGGGCGGAGTGCACGTGGCGCTGACGGCCGCTTCGGAGCAGACCCGGACCCTGATGAACAATTCCCGTCCGCAGCTGCTCTCCGCGCTGGCAGCTGCCGGCGTGCCGGTTTCTGGCACCACCGTGGGCCTGGCTGATGAATCAACCTGACCCAAAGCGCCAGACGGCCGTTGCACTGGCCTACCAGAGCCAGGACAGCGCACCGCGGGTGGTGGCCAAGGGGCGTGGCCTGGTGGCCCAGGCCATCATCGCCCGTGCCCGCGAGCATGGCGTGTTCGTGCACGAGTCGGAAGAGCTGGTGGGCCTGCTCATGCAGGTGGAACTGGATCGCCAGATCCCGCCGGAGCTGTATCTGGCCGTTGCCGAATTGCTGGCTTGGTTGTATCGTCTGGAGCGAGGCGAGGCTGACCTGAGTGAGAAACCCAAGACATGAATCATGAAGTACCGTTGACCGTTGAGTTTTTTCTGGGAGGGGATGAAGAGGAATTCAGGATCGCCTCTCCCCGGGAAATCCGTTTCATCATGTATGACATTGAAAAGAATGCCGCGCGGGCAGCGCTTTACTATGACAAGCGCAAGGAGTTCCTGCTGACCTCGGTGGTGGATGTGGATGACGACGGCATCTGGCTGGATGCGTCCCAGAACCATGAGGAAAACCTCAAGATCGCGGGCGGCGGAAACTGCATCTTCGTGAGTTCACATCACCAGGCCAAAGTGCAGTTCGAAACCGACACGGTGGAACTCACTGAACTGGATGGCATCGCCACATTGTACGTGCCCATGCCGGACGAACTGCTGCGCATCCAGCGGCGCGACTTTTTCCGGCTCCATCTTCCCACGGGGGCGCTCAGGTGCACCCTGTTGCTGGAAGGGGATCCCCCGCGCGAGCGGGGACTGCCAGTGCGGGATATCAGCCGGGGCGGGGTCGCCATCTATTGCGACGAGGATGATGCCGACTTGCAGCCCGGCAAAACCATCGACCGTTGCCGCTTGCGGCTGGATGAGGAAACGGAGCTGACCGTAGCCATCCAGGTCCGGTATTTTTCAATCACCCCTTCCCATACCGGCAAGGCCAGGGGATGCGCGGGATGCCGTTTCGTGAATCTTGATGGCAAGACGGAAGTGCTGCTGCAACGCTACATCACCATGCAGCAAAAAGCCCAGTTGCTCTAGGGATCAGACCTGCATGTTCATGATGTCGTTGTAGGCGGCCACCACCTTGTTGCGCACCTGGACGGCCGTTTGAAGGGAAATGTTGGCTTTTTGCATGGCAATCATCGCATCGCTCAGGCTGACCTTGGGGTCCCCCATCGTGAAGCGCTGTTCCAGCGACTGGGCCTCGTTTTGCGTTTGCGCCACCTGGTCCAGGGAAGCTTTCAGCAGGGATGAAAAGTCGGCCTGGCCCGACGCAGCGGAGGCCGGGGCCGCCGACGGCTTTCCTTCCGCGGCCGCCACCGCGGCACGCATCTGGGCCAGCAGGCTGTCAATGGATTGGACGTTCATGAGCAGACTCCTCAAGGATCGGATAAAAGTTACCACGGGTCACGGGCGCTCCAATCCGTGAAAAGCACCCGTAATCCCCGCCTGTTTCAAAGTATGGCCACTGGCAAGCTGGCGATAATGGATTTCGGTAAAGTCCCAAGTTGCGCCGACCCCTGATTGAAACTATGGCAGATAACAATTCATCCTCCGCTTTGGCGCAAACCCTGAACCAGCTCTCGGGCTCCCAGAAAATGGGGCTCATCCTGGCCGTTGCAGCCCTCATTGCCGTGGCTGCAGGGCTTTGGATGTGGGGAACGACCCCGGATTACCGGATCCTCTACAGCAACCTTTCCGATCGCGATGGCGGTGCCATCATTGATTCCCTGCAGCAGATGAACGTTCCCTACAAGTTTGCTGAAGGGGGTGGGGCGCTTCTGGTGCCTGCCAACCAGGTTCATGAAGTGCGACTGAGGCTGGCGTCCCAGGGGTTGCCCAAGGGCGGCACCGTGGGTTTTGAACTGATGGAAAACCAGAAATTCGGCACCAGCGAGTTTCTGGAGCAAGTCAATTACAAACGGGCCCTGGAAGGGGAGCTGGCCCGCTCGGTGCAAACCCTGGCCTCGGTGCAGACGGCGCGCATTCACCTGGCCATCCCGAAACCGACCGTGTTCGTGAAAGACCAGGAAAGTCCCACCGCCTCGGTGGTTCTTGCGCTTTATCCGGGGCGAACCCTGGATGCCGGGCAGGTCAATGCCATCGTCCACCTCATTTCCAGCAGCGTGCCCAACATGCCGGCCAAGAATGTCACCGTGGTGGATCAAAGCGGGACGCTGCTGAGCGCGCCCCCCGACAATGGTGCGCTGGCCCTGGATGCCACCCAGCTGAAATACATCCACCAGATGGAAAAGGATTACGTCAAGCGCATCGAAGACATCGTCTCGCCGCTGGTGGGGGCCCACAACGTGCATGCCGAAGTGACGGCGGACGTGGACTTCACCCAGTCGGAGCAAACGGCGGAGACCTACAAGCCCAACCAGCCGCCCAACCAGGCTGCCGTCCTGAGCCAGCAGACCCTGGAATCCAACAGCACCAATGCCAGCGCCACCACCGGAGGCATTCCCGGGGCGCTCTCCAACCAGCCCCCGGTGCCGGCAACCGCGCCTCTTACGGCACCGCCGCCGCAGCCGGCCGCTGCTGCTGGGGCCCGACCGAATGCACCGGGTGCAGCCGGTGCCGCTGCTGCCCCCGCACAGCCTGCTGTGCCCACCAGTGCCAGCAACCGCAAGGAAACCACCACCAATTTCCAGGTGGACCGGACCATCAGCCACACCAAGATGGGCGTGGGTGCGCTGCGCCGCCTTTCCGTGGCGGTTGTGCTCAATAACCGCACGGTCACGGATGCGGCAGGTAAAATGAGTACGCGGCCCCTGACCGAGCGAGAAAAGAAACAGATCACCGACCTCATCAAGGATGCCGTGGGTTTTGATGAAAAACGGGGGGACACGTTGAGCGTGCTCAACAGCGCCTTCGACAGCCACAAGGAAGTCATTCCGGACGTTCCGCTCTGGAAGCAGCCCGAAACCTTGAGCATGGTCAAGGAAGGCCTCAAGTATGTCGTCATTGCCGCGGTGGCCCTGTTCCTGATTCTGGGCGTCATTCGCCCCGCCTTCCGCAATCTCGCCCGGGTGCTGGCCACTGCGCCGGAGCCCCGGTTTCCCCCTGGCGAAATACCCCCCATGACGGATCAGGGGGGGCAGCCGGGTTATGCGCCGTCCTATGAGAACAACCTGGGGGCCGCCAAGCAGATGGCGCAGCAGGAACCCAAGATCGTTGCATCGGTGGTCAAGGAGTGGGTAGGCGTCAATGAGTGATGACGGCATCAACAAAAGCGCGATATTGCTGATGACCATCGGCGAAAACGAGGCTGCCGAAGTGCTCAAGCATCTGGAGCCCAAGGAGGTCCAGAAAATCAGCGCGGCCATGGTGGGGTTGAAAGGCCTTTCGCGGGACAAGATTGCCCAGGTGTTCCAGGAATTTCACCACATGGCATCGAAGAAAACCACCGTTGGTCTGGACTCTTCGGATTACATCCGGAAGATGCTGACCCGTGCATTGGGTGATGACAAAGCTGCCGGCCTGATCGACCGGATTCTCCATGGCGGGGACACCAGCGGCATTGAAAGCCTCAAATGGATGGATGCCGCATCCATTGCCGAACTGATCGGCGGCGAACATCCCCAGATCATTGCCACCATCCTGGTCCATCTGGAGCCGGATCTGTGCGCAGGAGTTCTTGGATTTTTCACGGAGCGCATCCGCAATGACGTCCTGCTGCGCATTGCCACACTCGATGGTGTGCAGCCGGTGGCCTTGCGCGAGCTCAACGATGTGCTGACCAAGCTGCTGACCGGCAATGCGGCAGCCAAAAAGCGCATCAAGGGCGGTTCGCGCGCAGCGGCGGAAATCCTCAATTTCATGGGCGGCGCCCTGGAAGCGTCAGTCATCGAAGCGGTGCGTGGATACGATCAGGACCTGGCCCAAAAAATCATCGACGAAATGTTTGTCTTCGACAACCTGATCGAGATTGACGATCGCGGCATCCAGCTCATGCTGCGCGAAGTTCAGTCGGAATCCCTGATCGTGGCACTCAAGGGAGCAAGCCCCGAGCTGCGCGAGAAGGTTTTCAAGAACATGTCCCAGCGTGCGGCTGAAATGATGCGCGAAGACCTGGACGCGAAGGGTCCGGTGAAGTTGAGCGAAGTGGAAGCCGAGCAGAAGGAAATCCTGAAGATCGTCCGGCGCATGGCTGACGAAGGCCAGATCGTGCTGGGTGGAAAAGGCGATGACGCCTATGTCTGACATGGATACCCCGAAGGAGCATCTGACCCCTTATCAGCGCTGGGAGCTCCCCAGCTTTGGCAGCTCCGGCAGCCGCAAAGCGTCTGCAACTGCAGTCGCTTCCCTGCCTACGGCGGGAGAACTTGAAAGCATTCATCAGCAGGCCCACGATGAAGGTTATCAGGCCGGTTATGCGGAAGGGCGGCAGCGGGCAGCGCAGGAAGCCGAGCGCCTGGCGGGCCTGATTGCAGCCCTGGACCGGCAACTGCAGCAGGTGGACCAGGAAGTCCTGCAGGGGCTGCTGAAGCTTTCCCTGGAAGTGGCGCGGCAGATGGTGCGCAAATCGCTGCAGACCAAGCCGGACCTCGTGCTGGAGGTGGTGCGCGAAGCGGTAGGCAGCCTGCCCCATTTCAATCACGGTGCCCGCCTGGCGCTGCATCCGGATGATGCCGCGCTGGTTCGTACCGCGATGGGAGAACAGCTGGAGCATTCCGGCTGGAAGATTTTTGAGGACATGGGTATTGGGCGCGGCGGCTGTCGAGTGGACACCACCCACAGCCAGATCGATGCTTCGCTGGACAAGCGCTGGCAGCAGATTGTGGCAAGCCTTGGCGAAGACTCGCAGTGGATGGAGGAGCCATGAACGCGCCGCTGCGACATCAGGAATCCTGGCTCCATGGCCTTGAAATGGCCCGGGAATCCGTTTCGCAGGTTCAGGCGTTGCAGGTTAGCGGACAGCTGACCCGTGTGACGGGGCTGGTCATGGAGGCGGTGGGCCTTCGCATGCCGGTGGGGAGCACCTGCATCGTGGAATTGCAGAATCATCGCATCGAAGCGGAAGTGGTGGGCTTTTCGGGGGATCGCCTGTTCCTCATGCCGGAAAACGATGTGCATGGCGTGGTGCCGGGTGCCCGCGTCATTCCTGCCGACCCGGCCCAGGGGTTGGGGACGGCCAGCCGCCGTACGCACCCGCGGCGTCGTGCCAGCGATCTGGTGCGCCACCTTCCCGTGGGCGATTTGCTGCTGGGGCGGGTGCTGGATGGCGCCGGCCGGCCGCTGGATGCCCTGGGCCCGCTTCCGGATGCCGAAACTGCCCCGCTGCAGAGCCGCCCCATCAACCCGCTGGACCGGGCGCCGATCCGCGGGGTTCTGGACGTGGGCGTCAAGGCCATCAATGCCCTGCTGACCGTGGGCCGTGGCCAGCGCATGGGCCTGTTCTCGGGCAGTGGGGTCGGCAAAAGCGTGCTGCTCGGGATGATGGCGCGCTACACCAGTGCCGACGTCATTGTGGTGGGCCTGATCGGCGAGCGCGGGCGGGAAGTGAAGGAGTTCATCAACGACATCCTCGGGTCGGAAGGCCTGGCGCGCTCGGTGGTGGTGGCCGCGCCGGCGGATACCAGCCCCCTCATCCGCATGCAGGGTGCGGCCTATGCCACCACCATTGCGGAGTATTTTCGCGACCGGGGCAAAAACGTGCTGCTGATCATGGATTCGCTCACGCGCTATGCCATGGCGCAACGGGAAATCGCCCTGGCCATCGGCGAGCCGCCAGCCACCAAAGGTTACCCGCCCTCGGTTTTTGCCAAACTGCCCAAGTTGGTCGAGCGTGCCGGAAATGGCACTGAAGGCGGCGGGTCCATCACCGCCTTTTACACCGTGCTGACCGAAGGCGATGACCAGCAGGATCCCATCGCCGACAGTGCGCGCGCCATACTCGACGGCCATGTGGTGCTGTCGCGGCGCCTGGCGGAACAGGGGCACTATCCGGCCATCGACATCGAAGGCTCCATCAGCCGGGCCATGAACCAGCTGGTGGATCCCCAGCATGTGTCCCAGGTGCAGCGATTCAAACAGCTCTATGCGCATTACCAGCGCAACCGCGATCTGATCAGCGTCGGGGCCTACGTGAAAGGAACCGACCCCTTGCTGGACGAAGGGATTGCGCGTATTCCCGCCATGGAGAAATTCCTCATGCAGCGCATGGACGAACGCACCACCCATGCCGCAGCCATGGCGGATTTTTCAGGCCTGTTTCAGAACAATAATGGATGACCCGGCGTAGACCATGCCCAAACCGTTTACATTGCAACCGTTGCTGGACTTGTCCCAGCGCAAAAACGAATCAGCCACGCGCAAGCTGGGTGAGCTCACGCGCCAGCAGCTTTCCGAGCAGAAGAAGCTGGAAACCCTGCTTCAGTTCCGCAAGGACTACCAGGACAAATTCCAGGCAGCGAGCCGCAATGGCATGGATTCCGTGGGCATCAGCAATTTTCAGAATTTCCTTGATCGCCTGGATGAGGCCGTGCAGCAGCAACGCGGGGTCATCGACCAGGCCAACCGTTCGGTCCTGGCGGGGCGCCAGGCCCTGACAGAAGCACAGCGCAGCATGAAATCCTTCGATACCCTGGCCCAGCGGCATGCGGAAACAGAGCAGCTGCAGGCCCGGCGTACGGAACAGAAGATGCAGGACGAGCAGGCGGGGCAGTTTGCCGCCAGAAATGCCTCCAACGAGTAACCCAGAACCCGGGAGCCCTGTCATGAAATCCATGCCCATCACCCCAGGAATCACCCCGCCTTCCTCCCCGTCGCAAGCGGCAGCGGCAGGCGGGGTCAACCCCAATGCCGGGGCCGGTACCAATGCTGCGTCCAGCGACGGCAGCAACTCGCAGGGAGGAGCGGCCGGGCAAAATTTCAATGACGTGCTGGCGCGCCAGATGGCAGCCCCTGAGCCCAAGGCGGCTACGGCGACGGCTACGGCAACGGCTGCGGCCACAGCGGCAGCCACGGATGCGACACTGTTGAAATCCGTGGCTGGCGACAAGACGGCTGAGAAGAAGGACGGCGGCACGACGGATGCCACGGCAGGGACCTCCGCAAGTGTTGCGGCCCTCATGGGACTGCCGCTGGTTCCAGGACAGGTTCCCCTGGCCACAAGCCAGCCGGTGTCCTCATCGGCCGGGCCATCTTCCCCGCAGTCCCCCTCCCTGGCGGCACAGACGCAGCTCATGGCGCCCGGTTTTCAGGGCCTGCCCGGGGCAGCAGATCAGCCTGCGATTGCTGCGGCAGGAGGGCAATCCGCTCCGGTCACCGGCGCTCCCCAGGAGTCCTTTTCGCGCAGCCTGGAGCAGGCTGCAGCCCAGGCCGCCTCGGCCCTTGCCAGCATTCCGGCAGGGGATGTCGCACCGCAAAGCCGGGAAAGCCACGCCTCGGATGCTGCAGCCACGGCCTCAATCCAACCGCAGGGGGCGGCCCAGATGCTCATGTCCTACGCTCCGGCAGCCGGTACGGGCATGCCTCAGTCCATCAGCAGCCCCGTGGGCAGCAACCGCTGGGGTGATGAGCTGGGCCAGAAAATCACCTGGATGACCACGCAAACGGACCACAGCGCCGAACTCCACCTGAATCCGCCCGATCTGGGGCCTCTCAAGGTGGTGCTGCATGTGAGTGGTGACCAGGCGAGTGCCTTTTTCACTTCGCCCCATGCCGCGGTTCGTGAGGCGGTCAGCCAGGCTCTGCCCCGCCTGCGCGACATGCTGGCGGATAACGGCATCATGCTGGGCAACACGTCGGTGAGTGACCAGGGAGGGCAGGGCGCCCAAAACCCCTTTGCCGGGAGCAGTCAGCAGTATCCGGGATCATCCGGAAATGGCGTCATTGAGGTATCCTCTCTGCAATCAGGCACAAGAGCGGCCACTGCCCGGGTTTCCCAGGGGTTGGTGGATACGTTCGCCTGATCTGCCCAAGACTACTGACGAGAACCTGAATGGCCAAAGAAGACAAGAAAGCGCCGGAAGCCGCTCCAAAGCCCAAGAAAAAAATGCTGTTGCTGGTGGTGGCAGCGCTGCTGGTATTGGGTTTGGGAGGCGGTGGGGCCTGGTATTTCCTGAAGGGGAATAAACATGGGGCGGCGGAGCAGAAACCCGCAGCCAACCTCTCAGCCCAGCCCATTTTTGTGCCCCTGGATACTTTTACCGTCAATCTCCAGCACGAGCAGGGAGATCAGGTATTGCAGGTGGGATTGTCGCTCAAGCTCTATAACCAGGACCTGAACGACAAGATCAAGAACGCCATGCCGGAAATTCGCAGCAACCTGTTGCTGCTCCTTTCCAGCAAACATGCATCGGAGCTGATCACGGTGGCAGGCAAGAAAAAGCTGGCCAGGGAGATCATCGTCTCGGTCAATTCCATTTTGGGAATTCACACCGTGATGGCGCACCCCAAAGTGGAAGTTGCCAGCGCACCCGCCCCGGCAGGTGGGCCAGCGACGCCCGCAGCGGATGCGGCAGCACAGCCCGCACCAGCTGCGCCTCAGGCGGCAGCCACCCCCGAGGGGACAGCCGCAGCTCCGGCAGCGGCCGGCACTGCGGTGGCGGCAGCCCCCACCCCGGCGCCTGCCCCGGCTGTCCCGGCCCAGGCGGATATTGTTGAAAATCGTGACGGCATCGTGGATGTCCTGTTCACGTCGTTCATCATCCAGTGAGTGTGATTCATGGCGGACGAATTTCTCTCCCAAGAAGAAGTTGATTCCCTCCTCAGGGGAGTGACCGGCGAGAGCGAAGAAGCCGAGAAGCCTGCCGGGGATGAGGACAGCATCCGCAGCTACAACCTGGGCAAGCAGGAGCGGATCGTTCGTGGGCGTATGCCCACCATGGAAATCATCAATGAACGCTTTGCCCGGTTGTTCAGGATTTCCCTGTTCAACCTGATGCGCCGCACGGCCGATGTGTCCGTGGGGCAACTGCGGGTGACCAAGTTCAGCGAGTTCATCCGCAACCTGCCGGTGCCCACGAACATCAACCTGATACACGCAAACCCGCTGCGCGGAACGGCCCTGTTCGTGTTTGACCCCAACCTGGTCTTTCTGGTGGTGGACAACATGTTCGGCAGCGATGGACGTTTTCACACCCGCGTGGAAGGTCGGGAATTCACGCAAACCGAACACCGCATCATCCAGAAGCTGATTGCCGCGGTGTTCGAGGCTTACACGAAATCGTGGGAAGCGGTTTATCGCCTGGAATTCGAGTTTGTCCGTTCGGAAATGAATCCGCAGTTTGCCAACATTGCCACGCCGAACGAAGTGGTGATCCTGACCACGTTTGATGTGGAGTTTGGTGGGCTGGGCGGCGCGTTTCACGTCTGCATGCCGTACTCGATGATTGAACCCATTCGGGAACTGCTCTACAGCACCATGCAGGGTGATCACCTTGCCGTGGACAAGCGCTGGCTGCAATTGCTGTCACGGCAGATCCAGTCTGCAGAAGTGGAGCTGGTGGCTGAGCTGGGAACCATGCAGCTCAAGGTGGAGCAGCTGCTGAAATTGAAGGCCGGTGACGTGGTGCCCCTGGAGATGGGGGAAACCGTCGTTGCCAGCGTGGACAAAGTACCGGTCATGGAATGCCGGTATGGCGTATTCAACAATCAATATGCGCTCAGGGTGGAAAAAATGCTTTCCACTGCCGGGGGGCAGAATTAGGGAGAGCCATCATGCCCAATGAAGCAGGTGAAATCAGCGCGGATGACTGGGGCGCGGCGCTGGCAGAACAGGCTGCGGCCGAATCTGCCGGACCAACGACGGCTGCACCGGAAACGTCTGTTCCGGCCCAGCCCCATGTTTTTGAAAAGTTCGGCACGGGTGCCGGAATGTCGGGTCACAATGATCTGGACATGATCATGGATATCCCGGTCCAGCTGACGGTGGAGCTGGGGCGGACCAAGATGCCCATCAAGAACCTGCTGCAGCTGGCGCAGGGCTCGGTGGTGGAGCTGACCGGCATGGCGGGCGAACCGCTGGATGTCCTGATCAACGGGTTTTTGATTGCCCAGGGCGAAGTCGTGGTGGTGAATGAAAAGTTCGGCATCCGGCTGACCGACATCATCACGCCCTCGGAACGCATGCGCCGCCTGAGCCGGGGTGGCTGATGACCCGATGGTTCATTCTCTGGATGGGCTGCTGCATGGGCCAGGCAGCATGGGCTGCCGATGCGGCCAAGGCGAGCTACGTGCCGCCGTCCGTCCTGTCCCTGGAAAGCATATTTCAGGTGGTTTTCAGCCTGCTTCTGGTGCTGGGCGTGGTCGCTCTGGTGGCCTGGCTGCTCAAGCGGGTCCAGCTGCCGCAGCAGGGGGCAGGCCGGCAGCTCAAGGTGGTCAGCAGCATTGCCGTGGGACAACGTGAGCGCGTCGTCCTGGTGGAAATTCAGGATACCTGGTTGGTGCTGGGTGTCGCGGCGGGACAGGTCAGAACCCTCCATACCTTGCCCAAGCAGGGAGGCGCGCCAGGCCATGCGGTTTGATCGTTGCCTTCGGGCGGCGCCGCTGGCGGCGCTGCTGTGTCTTGTTGCGCCTGCGGCCTGGGCTGCAGCCCCCGGAATTGCCGGTATCACCAGCACCCCGGCGCCTGGTGGGGGCCAGACCTATTCCATCAGCTTGCAGACCCTGCTGTTCCTCACCTCGCTCTCGTTTCTTCCGGCCATCCTGCTGATGATGTCGGGCTTCACGCGCATCATCATCGTGTTGTCCATGCTGCGCTCAGCGCTGGGAACCCAGTCTTCCCCGCCCAACCAGGTCCTGATCGGGCTGGCACTGTTCCTCACTTTTTTTGTGATGTCGCCGGTGCTCGACAAAATCTACGTGGATGCCTGGCAGCCCTACAGCGAAAACAAGATCAGCTTCGAGCAGGCGGTGGATCGCGGCAGTGTTCCGCTCCGGGCGTTCATGTTGCGCCAGACCCGGCAGGAAGATCTGGCCCTGTTTGTGAAAATCGCAAATACGGGTCCCTTGCAGGGACCCGATCAGGTTCCCATGAAAATCCTGGTGCCTGCTTACGTGACGAGCGAACTCAAAACGGCATTCCAGATCGGCTTCGTCATTTTCATCCCGTTCCTGATCATCGACATGGTGGTGGCCAGCGTCCTGATGTCCATGGGGATGATGATGGTTTCACCGGCCGTGATTTCACTGCCATTCAAGCTCATGCTGTTTGTGCTGGCCGATGGCTGGAACCTTCTGATCGGTTCGCTGGTGCAAAGTTTTTATACCTGAAGCGAGGATAGTCCGTGAGTCCTGAAAGCATCATGACCCTGGGGCGCCAGGCACTGGAACTGACCATCATGATCAGTGCTCCTCTGCTGCTCACGGCCCTGGGTGTTGGCCTGCTGATCAGCATCTTCCAGGCGGCAACGCAGATCAACGAAATGACCCTGTCCTTCATTCCCAAACTGCTGGCCATGGTGCTGGTTCTGGTGGTTTCCGGTCCGTGGATGATCGGGCTGATGGTGGATTACATCCGGCGCCTGTTCAGCGGCATTCCGGGCATGGTGGGGTGACATGCTGAGCGTGACCAGTGCCCAGTGGCTGGCCTGGATTGCAGCGTTTGTATTTCCCCTGGCGCGCATCCTGGCGGTTGTGGCCAGCACGCCGATCCTGGGTGACCGCGAAGTATCCCTGCAAACCCGGATCGGGCTTGCGTTGCTGCTGACGGTCCTGGTCTCGCCTTCGCTTCAAATCGGAGCGGATCTGGATCCGGGTTCGGCACAGGGCATTCTGGTTTTGCTGGAGCAGATCCTGATCGGCACCGTGATGGGATTTTCGATCCGTGTGGTCTTTGCCGCAGCGGAAATGGCCGGGGAGGTGACCGGGCTTCAGATGGGGCTGGGCTTCGCCAGTTTCTATGATCCCCAGAATGCCTCATTTCAGCCGGTCCTTTCCCAGTTCCTGGGCGTTTTGATGTCGCTCCTTTTTCTTTCCATGAACGGGCATCTGTACGTGCTGTCTGCCCTGGTCGACAGCTTCCACACCGTACCGGTCACTGCGGTGCCGCCGCACGCCCTGGGATTGCAGACATTGGTGTCGTGGGCAGGCAACCTGTTTCTTGATGCCTTGCAGATCGCGCTGCCCCTGCTGGCCGTGCTGATGATGACGAACATCGCCCTGGGCGTGCTGACCAGAAGCTCCCCCCAGCTCAACCTGTTTGCGGTGGGTTTTCCCATCACGCTCGCCGCAGGGTTCGTGGCCCTGACCCTGTCACTGCCTTACTTCAAACCCCTGGCCGAGCGTTTCACCATGGCCGGACTCAGTGCCGTGCAGCATGTGCTTGGGCAGTTTGCCCTGCATTGATGTGCCCGGAGCCTTCGCGGGAGTCCCTGGACGTGGCGGCGTCAGGCAGAACGGAATCCGGCGCTGAAACCCTGGCCAATCAGGCTTTGGCCCTGGAGCGGCAGGGCGAGTTTGCGCGGGCGGAAGACTGCCACAGGGAATCCCTTCAGGCCAATCCCTCCCTCGCCCAGTCCTGGGTGAATTTCGGGGCTTTTCTGTTTCGCAGGAAACGTTTCAGGGAAGCTGAAAACGCCTATCGGCGCGCCATTGCCTGGGCGCCTGCCCTGGCCCCGGCGTGGTCGAATCTGGGAGTACTCCTGGCCTGCCTCAAGCGGGATGGCGAAGCCGAAACGTGCTACCGGCATGCCCTCACTTGCCAGCCAGACTACGGAAAGGCCCGATTCAATCTCAGCTACCTGCTGCTGCGCCAGGGCCGTTTTGAAGAAGGCTGGCGCTGCTTCGAATCCAGGAGCTGGCCTGTGGCCTGGCCCGGGGCCTCTGCAGTGCCGCGCTGGCAAGGAGAGCCATTGGCCGGAAAAACCGTGCAGGTGGTGGCAGAAGCAGGCTATGGCGATGTGATCCAGTTCTGCCGCTACGGGCCTCTGCTCAAAACGGCAGGGGCGTCGCGGGTCACCCTGGCCGTTTATCCGGCCCTGAAAGCCTTGCTCCAGACGCTCAAGGGTGTGGACCAGGTGATCGGCACGGAAGCCCCTGCACCGGAAATGAAGCCGGATTTCTGGGTGCCCCTGATGAGCCTGCCGTACCTGTTCAGGACCCGTTCCGATTCCATTCCGGGCGAACTACCCTACCTGCAGGCTTCAGAAAGCCGAGTGGAGTTCTGGAGGCAGCAGTTGCCGCAGGGAGTCCTGAAGGTGGGGCTGGTGTGGCGAGGCAATCCCGCTCACGAGAACGATGCAGACCGCTCGCTGCCCGGGCATTCCACCCTTGCACCTTTGGGTGATGTGCCGGGCGTGCATTTCATCAGCCTGCAAAAGGAAGGTTGTACCGGTGAGCGGGTCTTTGCTGAAGAGCGCGGAAACTGGTTCGATGCCGGCTGCAGGCTGTCGGACTTCCCGGACACGGCGGCGCTGTTGATGAATCTTGATCTGGTGATCAGTGTCGATACGGCAGTGGCCCATCTGGCCGGTGCCCTTGGCCGGCGGACCTGGCTGGTATTGCCGGATTACATGACGGACTGGCGCTGGATGAGCACCGGTCACCATTCGCCCTGGTATCCCGGGGTCATGCGCCTGTTCAGGCAGCCCGCACCCGGCGATTGGGCTTCCCTGCTGCAGGAAGTGGCCCAGGCGTTGCGTGGCTTGGCACAGACCTCATCACAGGTAGTTGAACAGTGACAGGCCGCTGACGATCTTGAATGACTGCATGGCCGCCTGCAAGCCGATTTGCTGCTGCGTGAGCTGGCTGACGGCCTTGGTGTAGTCCAGATCCTGCAGTTGGGAAATGGAGCTCTGGTACTGCAGGTTGAGCGTGTCTCCCGTGGACTGCAACGAGGTGATCTGGCTGAGGTTGGATCCCACCCGGGCACGCACGGTCAGCACGCTGTTGAGGGACTGGTTGAGATTGCCCATGGCCTGGTCGAGCTGTTGCGAGTAGGTGGCTGAGGCTGTGGTGTTTCCCGGAGGCTGCGCCGTGTTCAGGGTATTGATGAGATTCTGCACGGTCTGGAAAACCGACACGTTGGTGCTGGGCTGCACCGTAAAAGTATCGCCGCTGGCCGGTGTGCCCTGGATGCTGAATTCGATGCCGTTGAAACTGATGGTCTGCCCGCTGGTGTAGGACTGGTTGGCAGGCAGGGTGGCGGTCTGGGCTGCGGTCGGCAAGGCAGCACCGGAAGCATCCGTGCCGGTGATGGTGTAGGTGGTTGCTCCCCCGGTCCCCACCGTGAACGTGACCGTGTAGGTGTTTCCTTGCTGCAGCGTGGTGGGAGGTGGAGAAGTCACATTGCCCTGGCTGATGATGCCTGACCCCGAGTTGGAAGAGGAAGCGCTGGTCACGAAGCTGCCGTTGCCGTTCTTGTTTTCCATGAACAGCTCGGCGCCGTTGGCATTGCTGACCATGTTGAGGTTGCTGGCCACCTGGATCAGGCGCTGTCCGGTATCCCCCTGGTACTGAACGCCGGAGGCCGTGGTGACAAACGGTTTGACGTTGCCCTGTGAACCGGAAAAAAGGTAGTTGCCATTGGCATCGGTGCTGTTGGCCAGACCGATCAATTGATTGAGGTCCCCTTGCAAGGTGGTGGCCATGGTCTGGCGATCCGAATTGCTGAGGGCGGCGTTGCCGGCACTTACCGCCGTAGTCTGCATGTTCTGTATCAGGGTGGTCACACTTTGCAGCGTACTTTCCGTGAGCGTCAGCGACGTGTTGGCGGCATTGCGATTGGTGGTGTACTGGGTGTTCATGCCGCTGGTTTGGGTCAGGTCGATGACCTGTGCGGCACCGGCCGGATCGTCAGCCGGAGTCATGATGCGCTTGCCGGAAGAAACCTGCAGCTGGGTATGCAGCATGTCCGCCTGCTGCTGGTTCATGGCGCTGACATTGGTGTCGAATATGGAGCTGGTGCTGATGCGGATCATGGCTGCCTCTAGTTGAGCAGGTTGAGCACGGTGGAGAACATGGTGTCGGCCGTCTGGATGGCTTTTCCGGCGGCCTGATAGGCCTGCTGGTACTTGATCAGGTTGGCCGCTTCCTCATCCAGGTTGACCCCCGACAGGGACTGCTGGGTTTGCTGGGTCTGGCTGACCAGGTTGGTCTGGGCCTGGCTTGTGACCTGCAGCTGGTTGGTCTGGGCACCGACCTGTCCCACCAGCTGGGCGTAGGCTCCGGCATAGGAGACCGTGCCGTTGATCAGGGTGTTCTGTGATTGCAGGCCTGCCAGCAACAGCGCGTTGTTGCCATCGGCCGTGGCATTGGTGTTGCTGCTGACGGTGAAGGTGTCACCGGTATTGGGTGCGCCGCTGATGCTGGTGGTCCAGCCGTTGTAGGAAATGTTGGCACCCGCCGTATAGCTCAGGTTGACAGGGGACGAGAGCGTGAAACTGTCCCCGGCCTTGGGAGTGCCCGTGATGTTGAACGTGACCCCATCCGATGAGGTGAGGGGGAGGGTGGGGGAGGGCGCGCTGGTTGTACCGCCGGATTCGGTCAGGGTGTAATTGGTTCCATCATAACTGATGGTGTAGTTGTTGCCTGCAGTTCCCGAGCCTTTGGGAATGGATGCCGTCACAGCGCCGGTTCCCGTATTGGTGCTGGTGGGTTTGGCTGAAAGGGTGCCCGACACGCTGTAATGGGTGGGGTCGCTGAACGTCAGGGTGACCTGTTGCTGCAGATTGGGGTCAGGCGGCGGCGGAGTGTTGACCGTAGGGGTTGCAATGCTTCCCGAGCCAATATTGGAAAGGGAGCCTGTGGCTCGAACGGGAACGGCTGCGGCAATCTGTGACGGGTCCGTGAGGGCCACGCCAATAGTCTGGGCACCGTTCACGGTGGGGCGGATCAGGAAGTTGTCACCCGCCTTGGGAGCGCCGGCAATGCTGATGGACAGGCCATCCACGCTCATGGTGGTGGGCGGCGTGGCAGCAGGGGCCACCGTGGTGACCTTGTTGTCGGAAAGCCGGGTCAGCGTGTAATTGGTGCCGTCGTAGGAAAGCGAATAGTCGCTGCCTGTCAGCGCTGAGACATTGCTGATGGTGGCAGTCACTGAGCCGGAACCGGTATTGGCCGAGTTGGTATCCACCACCGGGGAGGCCACATTGAAGAAGGGGTTTCCCAGGGAGCCATTGAGGTCCTGGCCCAGGCTCTGCTGTGCGTTGAAGGTGGAGGCAAGCCCGATGGCGATGCGACCCAGGGCATTCTGGCTTTGGGTAAGGCTCTGGTCACGGAAAGCCAGCAGGCCGCCCAGGTTGCCACCCTGCAGGCTACCGGAGGGCATCCGCACGGTGGTGCCGTTGGCCACATATGCCACATCCACCTTGGTGGGATCAGTCAGCGAAGGGATGGACTGCATGGTGAAAGCCTGGTTTCCCACCACGAGCGACTGGCCATTGCCGATGTAAACATTATAGGTGCCGTCGCTCTGCTTGATGACCGTGGCTTTCACTTCCTGGTTGAGCTGGGAGACGAGATAGTCGCGCTGGTCCAGCAGATCGTTCGGGGGCTGGCCATTGTTGGCGGCAGAAGCGAGCGCAATGTTCTGGTTCAGCGAGGCGATTTGCTGGGCATAGCTGTTGATGTTGCTGACGCTGCTGGAAATCTGGCCATTGACGCTGGTATTGAGATTGGTCATGACCTGGTTGAGCGACTGGAAGGTATTGGACAACGCCTGACCGCTGCTCAGCATGGTTTGCCGGGCTGCCGCCGAATCCGGCGCATTGGCCACCCCGTTCACGGCACTGAAGAAGCCCTGCAGCGAAGCGGAGAGGCCTGCGGTAGGGTCCGCAATCACGTTGTTGATTTGCTGGATCTGGGTGTAATAGGTGCTGAGCTGACTGGCCTGAGCCTGTTGCTGCAGCAACTGGGAGTTGATGAAATCGTTGTAGGCCCGCTTGATGGTGGTGACATTGACACCCTGGCCCAGATAGCCGATGCCGCTGCCTACCGGTGTATTGGCCTGCTGGACGATGACCTGCTTGCTGAAACCCGGCGTGGAGGCGTTGGCGATGTTGTGTTCGGTCGTGATCAGGCCCGCCTGGGCGGCGTTGAGGGCGGTGACCCCGATGCTTGCAATGTCTACCATTTTTGCTTCCTTTTATACCCCCCGCCTCTTCCCATGAATATCGGATGATCAGCGGGATTCTTTAGTCGGGGCGGCAGCATCCGTCGGGGCGGCTGCATGGCCCTGGGTCAACTGCTTGACCATGAGGTCTGCCAATCCAATGCCGTGGGTGGCCATGTTTTGTGACAGCTGCTGATCCAGCAGCGACGTGAACATTTTTGTCTGGTCACTGTCCAGGATGCCGTTCTGGGGAGTGGCATCGCGCATGGATTTGAGCATCATGTTGGTGAATACGGCTTCAAACTGCTGGGCTGCCTGGCGCAGGGCCTTGTCGGGCGACTGTTTGGCCTTGAGGCGAAGATTTCCCAGGGCCTGGGCATCGATGGCCAACTGCGTGTTGGTGTCGGCGGAAATTTTCATCAGATGATCTCCAGGTCGGCATGCAAGGCGCCCGCAGATTTCAAGGACTGAAGAATGGACAGCAGATCCTGCGGCGTGGCCCCGATGTCGTTGAGGGCCTTGACTACCTCGTTGAGTGACGCGCCTTTCTTCAAGGCGATCAGGCTGCCCTTTTCAGCCTTGATGTCCACTGTGGACTGCCCTGTCTGGACGGTTTGCCCTTGCGACATGGGTGCAGGCTGGCTGACCTGGTTTTCCGTGCTGATGACCACGGTCAGGTTGCCATGGGCGACGGCACACTCATCCAGCGTGACATTCTGGTTCATGACCACGGAACCGGTGCGGGCGTTGATGATCACCTTGGCTTCGCCCTGACCGGTATTCACCTGAAGATTCTGGATGCGAGAGATGAATTCGACACGCGAGCTTCCTTCCGGTGCCCGAACCTGGATGGTGCGCCCGTCCAGCGGGGCGGCAATGGGTTTTCCCGGAGAAAGGTCGTGATTGATCGCTTCGGCAATGAGGGATGCGGTGGTGAAATCCGTGTCGTTCAGTTCCAGATTGACGAAATCACCCTGACCCAACGGCATGGCCACGCCCCGTTCCACTGTGGCGCCACTGGGGATGCGACCCACGCTCAGGTGGTTGACCACCACTTTAGATCCCTTGGAGCCGGCTCCGATGCCCCCCACCAGCAGGTTGCCCTGGGCCATGGCATAAACATGGCCGTCAGCGCCCTTGAGCGGAGTCATCAGCAGGGTGCCACCCACCAGGCTCATGGCATTGCCGATGGAGGAGACCGTGACGTCGATGGCCTGTCCGGGGCGGGCAAAAGGAGGCAGGGTGGCCGTCACCATGACTGCTGCCACGTTTTTCAACATGGTTTGCAGGACGCTGGAAGGCGGGATATTGACGCCCATCTGGTTGAGCATGTTCACGATGCTTTGAATGGTGAACGGCGTTTGCGTGGTCATGTCGCCGCTGCCATCAAGGCCCACCACCAGCCCGTAGCCGATCAACTGGTTGTCGCGCACGCCCTGGATTGAGGACAGGTCCTTGATGCGCTTGGCGTTGGCGCCAAGCGGCAGGGCCACCAGCAGGGCAATCAGCACAATTTTAAGCAGGGCTTTCATGGGCATTACGGTCAAAACGGCATGGATGAAAGGAAAAACCGGCTCAGCATGCTCATGACCGCAGCGCGGTCGATGTTGGCATTGCCGCCTTTGTATTCGATGCGGGCATCGGCCACCTGGGTGGACAACACCGTATTTCCAGGTTGAACGTTGGCCGGGTTGACCACGCCTGCAATGCGGACGTATTCGTCAACCTGGTTGATCGAGATCAGCTTCTCGCCGCTGACCACCAGGTTGCCGTTGGGCAAGACCTTGATGACTGTGGCAGTGATGGAGCCGGTCAGGAAATTGCTGCCGGAACTGTCCCCCGTATTGGCCAGCTTGTTGGCGGCAGAGGCCGAAGCATTGGGGCCATCCAGCACGTGCTGTCCGGTGGCGGGAACGGTGACGCTGGGAAAGTTCGAGCTCACGGAGGCCGCATGGTTGGCGTCGTTGCCGTTCTTTTCCGTGGCAGCGCTGTTTTCCTGGATCATGACGGTCAGGGTGTCGCCCACATTGCGCGCCCGCACATCTTCGAACAGCGGATGCTGGTTGAAGCCGGTCTGGAATATGGCACCGTTGGCAGGTGCCGGATTGGCCATGGGGTCCGTCGGGCGCGCCGTGAAGGGTTCCTTGATGTGTGTTGAAGGTGCGGTGCCGCACCCCGCCAGGATCAGGGCTGCGATGATCAATGGCGTCTTGCGGAAAACCAATGCCATGAAAGGATTACCTCAGTTGCGACAGGGTCTGCAGCATCTGGTCGGAAGTCTGCACGGCCTTCGAATTGATCTCGTAGGCGCGTTGGGTTTCGATCATGTTGACGAGCTCTTCAACCACGCTCACGTTGGAGGTTTCCACATAACCCTGGTTCAGGATCCCTGTTCCGTTGAGCCCGGGCGTGTTCAGATTGGGCGGTCCGGAGGACTGGGTCTGGGCGTAAAGGTTTTCGCCAAGGCTTTGCAGGTTGGTGGGGTTGATGAAAGTGGCCAGCTGGATGCTGCCCACCTGCAACGGCGTGACCACGCCGGCCTGGGTGGCAGAAACCGTGCCGTCCCGGCCGATGGTGACGCTGGTGGCGTTGAGCGGAACGGTGATGGCCGGCTGGATCTGGTAACCGCTGGAGGTGACCAGATTGCCCTGGTTGTCTGTCTGGAAGGAGCCATCGCGTGTGTAGGCTGTCGTGCCGTCCGGCATCAGAACCTGAAAGAAACCTGCGCCGTTGATGGCCACATCCAGGGGGTTGCCGGTCTGCTGCAGGTTGCCCTGGGTCATGATGCGTTCGGTTGCCACCGGGCGTACCCCGGTACCCAGCTGCAGGCCGGAGGGAATGACCGTTTGCTGGGAGGATTGCGCACCGGGCTGCGAGATGTTCTGGTAGAGCAGATCCTGGAATACGGCGCGGGATTTCTTGAACCCGTTCGTGCCGACGTTGGCCAGGTTGTTGGAGATGACGTCCATCTGGGTTTGCTGCGCTTCCAGCCCGGTTTTGGCAATCCACAAGGATCGTTGCATGTCCTGTATTCCTCAAAAAATAAAATGAAGGGGAACGCCTGCGGGCGTCACCCTGTAATGCTGAGCAACTGACTGGCTTGCTGCGAGTCGTCGGATGCCGTTTTCAGCACCTGCATCTGCATTTCAAACTGCCTTGCAATCGAGATCATGTCCACCATGGCGCCGATTGCATTGACGTTGCTGCCTTCCAGGCTGCCTGGCGTGACCGTGACGTTGGAGTCGGGTGGCGAGGATTTTCCATTCTGCAGGCGAAACAGGCCGTCCTGCCCACGCACCAGCTGGCTGTCCGGCGGGTTGACCAGCTTGAGGCGCCCCACCGTGGTGACTTGTGAGGGCACATTGGCTGCAACTCCCGTCGGTACGGTGGAAATCGTTCCGTCGGAGCCGACGGTGACCTGGCTGTCTTCCGGAATGGCGATCTGCCCAGGAGGGCCCGGCTGGCCCGTGTCATCAATGACCGGGTAGCCGGCATTGGTCTGCAGGATGCCGTTGGGGGAGACCTGGAGATTGCCATCCCGGGTGTAGGCTTCACTGCCGTCAGGCAGCATTACCGCAATCCAGCCCTTGCTGTTCAGTGCCACGTCCAGGGAGCGCCCTGTACGCTGCAAGGCGCCAGGCGCGAAGTCGTAGCCCACCGTCGAATTCATCACGAAGGTGCGGGTTTGGGCGCCTTCGCCGTTGAGCGGGATGGCCTTGAAGGCGTTCACGCTGCTTTTGTAGGCCGTGGTGTTGACGTTCGCCAGATTGGAAGACAGGGCGGACTGGCGCTCCAGGATGTGGGAGGCGCCAGTCATGGCGGTATAGATCAGGCGATCCATGAAGGTGCGGGCCTTATCTCAGGTTGACCAGGGTCTGCTGGATCTGGTCTTCGGTCTTGATGGCCTGGGCATTGGCCTGGTAATCCCGCTGGGCGGTGATCATGTCCACCAGTTCGGTGGTGAGGTCCACGTTGGACGACTCCACCGCACCGGCCTGGATCACACCCAGGTTGCCGGTGGACGGAGCGCCCACAAGGGCGGAGCCCGACGCCGTGGTTTCAGCCCACTGGCCATTGCCCAGCGGTTCCAGCCCCTGGGGAGCCGTGAAGTTGGCCAGGACAATCTGGCCTAGGTCCTTCGATTGCCCGTTGGAGTAACGGCCCTGGATGACCCCGTTTGGGCTGGTGCTGAAGCCGCTCAACTGGCCGGAAGTGAAGCCGTCCTGGCTCAGCTGGTTGACGCCAAAGGGTGCGCCGTATTGCGAGGTGGAAGAGAAATCCAGGGTGATGCTCTGGGGAGAATTGGCACCGTTGGTGAGTGGCACCGATACCTTGAGCTGGCCTGTCTTGAGCGGAGAAGCTGCCGGCGGATAAACCAGGGCCCCGCTCGAAGTGAATCCCAGGGTGGCAATGGCCGAAGCCTGTGCGCCCCCTGTCAGCGGGGTTGCAGGGTTTATCGTTGTTCCATCCACTGTGAGGTAGGTGCTCCAGGAGGCTGTTGAAGGGGTGGTCGCGCCGGAAGCATTGGTATTCACCGGCTTGTCCAGCGAAAAATAAAGCGTGGCGATGTGGCTGTTTCCCAGGCTGTCATAAATGGTCAGCGAGGTGGAATTATTGAAGGTGGTGGGGTCCAGCGGATTGAAGGTGGTCCCCGTTGGGGTGGTGCTGGTGGCATCCAGGTTGAGGCCCACCGTGGCATTGCCCGTGGCGCTTGGACTCAGGTTGGCCGTGGGGATGTTGAGCGGCACCGGTGTGGCTGCCACGATATTGCCGTTGACATCGGCCTGGTAGCCGGTCACCTGCAGTCCCTGGGCATTGGTCAGGTAGCCGTTCTTGTCCAGCTGGAACTGACCGTCGCGACTGAAGGAAATGCTGCCGTTCTGGCTCATGCGGAAGAAGCCTTCCCCATTGACGGCCATGTCCAGCGAGTTGTTGGAAGCCGAGATGTTGCCCTGGGCAAAACTCTGGGTGATCGCGGACACTTTAGTGCCGATGCCGGTCTGGTTGGTTCCCGCCCCGTTGAGGGAGGCGGCAAACACGTCTGCAAACTGCGTGGTGGATGCCTTGAAGCCCACCGTGTTGGCGTTGGCGATGTTGTTGCCGATGGCGTCCAGCTGGCTGGTGGATGCGTCGAGGCCGCTCAATGCTTGTTGAAATCCCATGTTTCTCCCCTGTTACTTGACCATGGCTACTGATGAAAGGCTGACGGCCCCCAGGTTCCCCACATTGAGGGAAGCGCCCTGGGATCCGAGCGAGACCGAGTCGACACTGCCATAGGACAAGGTGGTTACGGGCACGCTGTTGCCCCCCTGCATGGCCGTTGCGCTGATGCTGTAAGTACCGGCGCTGGCGCTGGCACCCGAATTGGTCAACCCATCCCAACTGATGGGGGTGACCCCTGCTTGCTGCGCTCCCAGATTCAGGGTGCGCACGATGTTTCCGGCGCTGTCCTTGATGGTGAGCGCGAGGCTGTCCACGCCCTGGCCCAGCTGTATGCCGGCAATGGCCGGGCTGCCGGATGTCAGGTTGATGGTGGAGCCCGGCACCAGCACGTTGTGCCCGATCAGGCTGGTGGCCGCGGACATGGACTGGCTGCTGGTCATGCTGGTATTGAGGGCCTGCAGCGTGGCGTTGAGCTTGTTGATGCCATCCACCGTGCTGATCTGGGCCAGCTGGGACGTCATCTGGCCGCTGTCCATGGGGTTGAGCGGATCCTGGTTTTGCAGCTGGGTCACCAGCAGCGTCATGAAGCTGTCCTGCAGTCCGGCCGCGCTGGTGGCTGCAACCGTGCCGGAAGCTGCGCCCGTAGAAGAGCTGCCGGAATTGGCAATGGAACTGTTGGCGCTGTTGAGCGACGCGATCAGATTTGCGGCAGGATTGACGGTGGGAGATACGGCACTCATGACATGAATTCCTATTGTCCGATGGTGAGGGTCTTGAGCAGCAATGCGTTGGACGTGTTCATCACTTCAACATTGTTCTGGTAAGAGCGTGAGGCCGAAATCATGTTGACCATTTCTTCCACCACGTTGACGTTGGGCATGGTGACGTACCCACTCTTGTCCGCCAGGGGGTTGCTGGGGTCATAGACGGTTTTCATCGGGGTGGGGTCGTTGACGACGCTTTCAACCTGGACGCTTGTCCCGGACTGGCCGGGCAGGGGCACGGCCTTGAACACCACCTGCTTGGCATGGTAGGGCTGTCCATTCGCGCTGGTGGCGCTGTCGGCATTGGCAAGGTTGCTGGCCACCACGTTCAGCCGCTCCGATTGGGCTGTCAGGGCAGAGCCTGCGATATTCAGAATGTTGAACAGGGACATGGTTGATTACCCTTGCAAGACCGCCAGGATGTCTTTGATCTGCTGACTCACGAACTTGAGGCTGGCTTCGTGGCGGATGGTGTTTTCTGCAAACTGGGCGCGCTCCACATTCATGTCGACGGTGTTTCCATCCGCGCTTGGTTGCACCACGCTGCGGTAGAGGAGGGGGGCGCCCAGGACGGAAGCGTTGCTGCTGCCGCTCAAATGCTGTGCTGAGCCGGTGGCCATGGTGACTGCCTGGGTTTGATTGTTCAGGGCGTTTTGCATGGCACTGGCGAAGTCGATATCCCGCGCCTGGTAATTCGGGGTGTCCGCGTTGGCAATGTTGGATGCGATCAGCTCCTGGCGTGCTTCCCGCAGACGCAAAGCCGTCTGCTGGAATTGAAGCGCCTGGTCGATTCTGCTGGTCATGTAACGTGCCCCGGATAGTCCATGGAGGGATATGTCTGGCCATGGTAATGAAGCCGCCCTGATGGGAATCATCAGATTAGGGGCAGGATAAGGGTTCAATTCCCCACTTAAATCGCTTCCCTTGGCAGGCCGGCAGGATTGAAAATAGCGTCCATGAAATTGATGCGATGGATATCCGTCCTGCTCCTGCTGTCCAGCATTCCGGCTTTTGCGGAAAAGGCCCAGGATCAGGAAGCGCTGCTGCGGGCCGTTACGGCTTTTGTTCAGGGACAGATGCATTCCTTCCAGGGCAAGACGACCGTATCGGTGGAGCATCTGGATTCCCGCCTCAACCTGGCTTCCTGCCCCGCACCGGAAATGTTCATCCCTCCCGGCGGCCATCTTCTGGGCCATGGTTCTGTGGGTGTTCGCTGTGCAAAACCCGAAGCAGGCGCTCCATGGACCATCTATGTGCCCGTCCAGGTGACGTTGCACACCGTCATGCTGGTGGCACGCAGGCCTTTGTCTGCGGAAAAAATCCTGTCGGCTGAAGATATTGCTGAGCAAAACGGCGAAGCGACGCGACCCGACATTCTGACGGATCCGTCACAAGCCATCGGCAAGGTGGTCAAGCAGGGCATTGGCGCCGGTCAGGTGTTGCGCCAGGGCATGCTCCGGGACCCCTATGCCATACGCCAGGGGCAAAGCGTACAGGTGCGGGTGGAAGGCAATGGCTTCAAGATCAGCACGGAAGGCCAGGCCATGGGCAATGCGGCCCAAGGCCAGAGCGTCCAGGTCCGTACCGCCTCTGGCCGTCTGGTGGCCGGAACCGCTTACAGCAACGGAGTCGTTCGGGTTACGCCCTGACCCTGCCTGCCATTTCCGCAGCCCTGTCCAGTACTGCGCAGGCCTGGGCAATGACGGCTTCCTCCCCTTTTCCGTTTTCGGCAGCCTGGAGGGCATGACGTGCGCTGAGGCAAAGCCGCAGCGCACTGACCGGCTTTCCTTCCCGATGGCCGCACTCCACCGGCTGGCCCAGTCGGCCGCGCACTGCACCCGCTTCGAAAGGCTCGCTGCCGTCGGGAAGGCGGCGGAACACGGCCAGGGTTTCCTGTCGCGTCAGCAGGCCGCCACCCTGGGTATCCGGCCTCCGCAGCAGGAACGGAAAAATGGTCTGAACACTGTCCCAGCCGGGACGGGCCTCCGCAAAGCCACGCTCAGGGGGCCCCGAGGGCAGCGCTTCCAGTTGCGGGTGACCTGCAATGTGAGCGGTCACTGCAGAGGCGAATTTCCCGAAAAAATCCAGAACGCTGCCTTCCGGAATCGCCCTGAACAGCCGAAGCTCCGCCAGGGCAGCTTCCCACCGCATCAGTTGCCCCAGGGGCAAAGGGAGTTCGGGGGGGATGGTGCGGGATGCCGGAAAATTTTTCGGGACCAGGAGGGCGCCAGAAAACGAAGGGCCTCCCACGAACTTCGATCCCGTCAGCGCCACCAGAAATCCCTGATTCAGGTAGGTTTTGAGTGAAGCGGGCGTGAGCCTGAACTGGCTGGCGTCCACCAGCACCGGAACTGGTTCTCCAGTCTGGCGCTGCAGTTCCTGCAGCGCAGGCAGGGCAGGGGCCACCAGCCCCGTTTTGCTGACATCGGTGAGCACAACAAAGAGCGGCCGGCCTTCGGACCATGCCCGGCTGGCTGCAGCCCTCATGTCCTCTTCCACTGAAGGCTGCGCGCGCAGCAATCCCCTGTCATCACGCACCCGGATCGGTTCCAGCGTTCCATGGCAGGGGGCTGTGAGGGCGTCGGGCACCCCCCGCCCGGACTCATTCGGCTCGATGGCAAGAATGCATGGTGCACTGGCCGACCGGGCCCAGATCCATTCTGAAGCGATCCGGTGGGCATCTGTTCCCGAAGCGGTGAGTGCGACCCTGATCCCCTCGCCTGCATCCAATCCGCACAGGTGGAGCAGTTCTTCACTGAGGCGTGCCGTTTCGCGACCAAGGTCTGCCGCCTCAGGCATGGCCTTGCCGGAAGGCAGGAGGAGACGCCGCAGCCGGTCGGCGGCGGCAAACGCGTTTTCGGAAATGACGGAAGCTGTTGCCGAACCAAAATCCAGCAAGGAAGGGTCGGGATGGGGCGGGCAACCGTAGGGATTGCGCCCGGTATCCGGGTCGAGGGCGATGCGGGCATCCCCGTCCTGCGTCAGCCAGAAGCTGGTCAGGTCGGGCATGGGCGAGATGCTGTCCTGTGCAACAAGGCCTTGAACGCGGCAAACACTTTTTCCATCTGGGGGCGCTTGTACGGGAACAGGTCTTCCGGATCCATGGCATGAACCACGGCACTGCTGTCCACTTCGAAGACCAGCAGTTTTCCGTCGGGTGTTTCCGCGCAATCGATGACCAGGTAGTCCAGGCCCATGCGTTCGTGAATGGCATGCAGGGCCTGCTGGTGTCGTGATGCAAAACCCGTTTCGAAATGTTCCATGAAAAGGGCTTCCTCGGCCCGCTTTTCAGGCGACTCCGTCATTCCCCCGTTCAGGTAGTGGATCATCCAGTGGTCGGAAAGCGCCATATGGCTTGCGTAGGGTTGACCATCGATCAGCACCACACGGTATTTGCGAAACAGGCCATCGCCGGCGCTGTAGTCCACGAAGCGGGCCACGAAAAATTCCGGTTCTGAGTGAACTTCCAGATAGTTGGCCAGCGATTCGGCCCCATCGGCCTTGATCAGGCCCTTGCCGGCGTGCGAATCGAGGGGGCGCACGATGATGGGATAGCCTGAGGCATCCGGCAGGAGGGAAGCCGGGTTGTCTCCGGTGGCAAACCCTTGCAGTTGCTCCCGGGAGATCCGGACTGCGTGGGGAATGGCAACACCCGGTGCATCGGCAAGCAACCGGCTGACTTCGTTTCGTGACAGGCGGGCGATGCGTTCGGGGGCGTTCAGCACAGGGCGCGGCCAGATCTTGACCACCTCCGACAAGGCGCGCAGCAACGGCTGGCTGGATTCCGATTCGCCTACCGCCACGAAAGCCACGTCATGCTCCGGCACCTGCTGCGGGAATGGCAGGGTAGGCGACAAATACAGGAGGGTGAGCTCAATGTCGGAGTCCTGTACCAGGAATTCCAGCGGGGTGTTGGCGGACAGGTCCCCCGGTGTCATGAAGGCCAGCAGGCGCAGGGAAGGTCCTGTGCGGGCCGGCAGCGTGTAAATCTGGCGCAGCTTGAGCGCCTGGGCCTGCACACTCAGGGCAATGTCATGGTTTCCCTTCAGGTGCAGCAGGATCGAAAGGTCAAGCAGGATGGGTGCACTCTCGGCGCCGGGGTGTTTCCCGGCCCGTTCGATCAGTTCGTTGCCGATGGGCGTGAGATCGGCGCCGCGGAATGCCTGGGTCATGAGTGCGGCCAGGCCGTTAAATTCACTGCTCATTGTTTTGTTTCCTGTGCGCCAAAGGCCAGGACGGCAGCCAGCAGGCGGTCGAGGTCTTCGTGGCGCGTGCGGTGGTTCACAATGGCCACACGAATGGCCAATGCCCCGTGAATGCGCGTGGTTGAAGGAACGGCCACACCGGATTCCTGCAGGGAAACCACGATGCGGGCATTGGTTTCGTCCGGGTGGGCGCTGCGGTAACGGAAGCAGACGATGTTGAGCGTGACCGGCGCCAGCAATTCCAGTTCGTCGTGACTGTGAATGCGGTTTTCCAGATGGCGGGCCAGCGCGCAGGTTTGCGCCATGATCGAGCCCAGGCGTTCTGTGCCGTAGGCCTTGAGCGTGAACCAGGTCTTCAGGGCCCTGAAGCCCCTTGAAAGATCGGGGCCGTAGTCGCACGGCCAGGGAGAGCCGGCAGCAACCCCCCGCGTTTCCCTCTGAAGATAGGCTGCCGGCGTGGCGAAGGTTTGCCGATGCAACGTCTCGTCCCGAACCAGGATAAAGCCGGCATCATAGGGAACCTGTACCCATTTGTGAAAATCGAAGGCGATGGAGTCGGCCTGCTGAATGCCTTCCACGCGCGGGGCCAGTTCGGAAGACATGCGGGCGAGCGCACCGAAGGCCCCGTCCACATGGAACCACAGCCCCTGGCGGCGGCACAGGGCAGCCAGGCCCGCGAGGTCATCCACTGCGCCCACATCCACGGTCCCTGCTGTCCCCACCACCATGAAAGGTTGGAGCCCTGCCGCCCTGTCTGCGGCAATGGCCTGATCCAGTTGCGGCAGGTCCATCTGGAAGCGTTCATTGACCGGAATGCGGCGCAAGGCGCCGGAGCCCAGTCCTGAAATGTCCAGTGCCTGCGCAATGCAGCCATGCGCTCCGGCAGAGGCGTAAGCGGTGAGCGGACGGGTGGCCGTGGCCACCCCGTGTTGCCGGACGGCAGGCCCCAGTGCCGCGGTTCGCGCCACCAGGACAGCAATGAAATTGGCCATGGACGTGCCTGTGACAAACAGTCCGCTGGCCTGTTCCGGAAACCCGAACAGTTCCCCCATCCACTTTGTGATCTGGCGTTCGACCTCAACCGGGATCTGGTCGCGTCCTCCCAGGTTGGCATTCAGGCCTGCAGCCAGCATTTCAGCCAGCATGCCGACCGCAGTGCCGCCGCCGTGGACCCAGCCCATGAACCCGGGGTGCGCATTGCCCACAGCGTAAGGAAGAATTTCTGTCATGAAACGCTGGTGAAGCTCGGGCAGTTCTGCTGGCTCCGAAGGCAGCGGTTCCTGGAAGTGATTTCGCACAGGCTGCGGAATGGGCTGCCACACGGGTCTGTCGCGCAAATGCTGCAGGTAATCCAGCATGTCATCCAGCATCCGGTGACCCTGGGTTCGCAGGTCGTCCCAGTGTTCCGGATCAAGGGAGCGGTCCTGCACGGGGCTCTGGCCGGGAACCGGCTTCATGTTTCAGAACAGCGGGGCAATGCCCCGTTGCTGCGGGTCTTCGGTGCTGACGATGGCATCCTGTGCGTGTAACAAATCCACAAGTTCCGGAAAAATGTGGGCATTGGACTGCTCCGAAAAAATCACTTTGACCACCGGGGCGGTCAGGTTCTCCCTGCCTTGTTCCACCACATATCCCAGGCGCCCGGACTTCAATCGAACCAGGGTGCCGATCGGGTAAATGCCCACGGTTTTTACGAAGGCGTGGAAAATTCTGAGGTCGAAGTGGCCTTTCTGCCACTCCGCCATTTTGTGGATGGCCGTTGCCGGCTCCCACCCTTTTTTGTAGCAGCGTTCGGACGTGATGGCGTCGTAAACGTCGCAGACCGCCCCCATTCTGGCATACAAGGAAAGATCTTCGCCAGCCAGCCGGTCCGGATAGCCTCCCCCATCCATCCGTTCGTGATGGTGCAGGCAGACTTCGAGTGTGGCGTCACTTAAGCCCTCGGCCTTGAGCAGTACCTGGTATCCCAGCCTGGGGTGGGATTTGACGATTTCAAATTCATCGTCCGTCAGGCGCCCCGGTTTGTTGAGGATAGGGTCGGGAATCAGCATTTTTCCCACGTCGTGCAGCAGCCCTGCCATTCCCACGTGACGCAGCGATTCGCTGTCCAGTCCCAGGCGCTTGCCCAGTGCGATCATGAGCGCGCATACGGCGACGGAATGCAGGTAAGTGTAGTCGTCCTTGTTTTTCAGGCGGACCAGGCTGATCAGGGCATCGGTATTGCGGGAAATGGACTGGTGGATTTCTTCCACCAGAGGGTAGGCCATGTCCGCACGCAGGGCCTGTCCCATGCGCACATCGCTGAACATGGACATCACGGCTTTTTTGGCCCGGCCTTTCAGGATCTTGGCGCGGACCACCTCCGCTTCCAGGGGAATGCGGATTTCGGATTCGTTCCTGGCTGAGGAGACTTCAAGAACCTGTTGCGTCCGGGACTCCGCTTCTTCGGGTGTGAGCGCCGTGACATCCGGGGCTACATCCAGGCCTTTGCTGGTGTCGATCCATACTTCACGCACGCTGGTTTGCAACGTATGGAGATCGTCCAGGGAATCCAGGCGAAAGGAATTTTTCCAGAACGGATGATCCATCCAGCTGCCGCAAATTTCCTGGATGTACATTCCCAAACGCAGGTCGCTGACAGGGATTTTTTTCATGGGGCCGTTATGGAGTCGTGTGCATGGTCAGGCAATGCTGGGTGACTCGCAGCGCCATTTTTTCAATCGGCAGGATTTCGTCCACGGCGCCCAGGGCAATGGCTTCCTTGGGCATTCCAAAGACCGTGGAGGTGGCTTCGTCCTGGGCAAAATTGTAGGCGCCGGCCTGCTTCATTTCCAGCATGCCGCGCGCCCCGTCCTTGCCCATTCCGGTGAGGATGACGCCAGTGGCATTTTTCCCTACCAGTTTTGCAACCGAGTGGAAAAGCACATCCACCGACGGGCGATGACGGTTGTAGGGCGGGTCATTGCTGAGTGCCGTGCGGTAGGAGGCGCCGGATTTTTCCACCAGCAGGTGGGAGTGGCCAGGAGCAATGTAGGCATGACCCGCAAGCACCGGCATGCCATGCACGGCTTCTTCCACACGGATACGGCAAAGATCGTTCAGGCGCGCGGCAAAGGAGCGCGTGAACGTTTCCGGCATGTGCTGCACGATGAGCAAGCCCGGAATTTCAGGGGGCAGATGGCTCAGGAATTCCTTCAGGGCTTCGGTTCCGCCTGTGGATGCGCCGACGGCAATGAGTCGGGTAGCCAGGAAGTGCAAAGGGCACCTAGCGTGTGGGATTCCCGTCCGGGGCTATATCCGGCGGGCATACCAGTTCCATCACTTTCTCGACGGAAAGATGCAGCAGGGCGCCGATATCCCGGTAATCGTCAGGCAGGGCCGCATCGTCCCATCCATTGGCGGAATGGCGGGCCAGGTTGACTGCGAGTACAACATTGCGAACCCGGGAGTTCTGGGCGTGGGCATCGTCCATGAGATGCAGGAGCAGTTGGGGCAATGACCACTGTTGGGCCAGCAGCAGCTGGAGGTCGGCAATGGCGAATCCCAGCACCTGTTCCTGGGCGGCACGACTGCGCAGGGTTTTGTCACGGAGCTGGTCATTGCGGATGCGCAGCATGTCGGCCGGAGCAAAGCACCACAGCAGGATTTCGGCGAGGTCATGCAGCAAGGCGGCCATGTAGATTTCGTCGAAATGCAGGTCGTTCAGGCGGGCGGCCCAGCGCATGGCATAGTCTGCAGCGCGGCGTGTGCGTTCCACCACTTGCGTGAGGTGGATCAGGGCTTCGGGCTCGCTGGCCAGCAGCGATTCCACAATAGGCTGAGGCAGAACGTTGCGGTAAAAGGGCTCTATGCCGAGCATGAGGATGGCCTGTTCCACCAGGGCAATTTCGGCACGCTGGTTTCGGGGCTTGTGCTGTTGCAGGAAGCGCAGCAGCTTGGTCGTCATCAGGGGGTCGCGCAGGACCGCGCGCGTCACGTTGCGTGCGCTCAGAAGCTCCTCGTCCTTGCGCAATTCGGCCAGATCCTGGCCGGTTCGGGCAAGCACCGGGATTTCGGTATGGCCAAGAAAGGTGGCCCAGCTCTGGAGACTTCGTTTTTCCGCTGCCAGCACGTAATCACCTTATCTTTTTTCCCACAACCTGTGGGTTGTCGGCAAGTTGAGGGAAAACTTTAGAGGAAGAACGCAGAAGTGCTGTTGGAAGGCGCTTTGTCAATGTTCATTCTACACAGGACGCGCAAGGGAGGCATCGTCCAGTCTGGAATGTAGGTATTCTCCGAGCTTGGTCCTGACCATGGCAATGACGCTATCCCAGTCGCCCATCGCGGGCTGTCTGATCAGGGTTGCGGTCGGATACCACGGCGTGCGTGTTGTCTCCAGCATCCAGCGCCAGCAAGTATCAAATCTGTTGAGTATCCAGACCGGTTTGCCCATGGCGCCAGCCAAATGTGCCGTGGAGGTGTCCACGGCAATCACCAGATCCAAATGGTCGATAAATCCCATCGTGTCTGAAAAATCGTTGAACTCATCTGAAAAGTCTATGATTTCAGGGCCTTGCCAAGAGGCTTCTTTTAGCGCACGCAACTGCGACACAGCTTCTTCACCCTTCTGCAGGCTGTAAAAAACAATGCCGGGCATATTGAGGGGTTCAAATTTGGCAAGCGGGATGTTTCTTCGTTCATTTACCACCCATAAGTCGGGCTCGTTGGGCCTATATCCCCCAGACCAGACAATACCGACGCGTAGCCGCCCGCTTTCTTCAAAACGGCCTTTCCAGAAGGCTGATTTTTCTGGTGGGCATTTTATGTATGGAATGTCTGCAGGAATCGTATCTGTCAGCGTCTTGAATGCCAATGGCAGGCTTAACAGCGGGCAATAGTAGTCAAATGGCGGAATGTGATCCCCTGCTGTGCAGATTTTCCAGGCCCCTTCCAGGTCCTTCAAAAGCGTCACAAGAGGGGGTTGTACCTGCAGGATGACTTTTGCGCCAAGATCGGCAACCAGTTTGACGTAACGGCAAAACTGAAGGGTATCCCCAAGCCCCTGCTCTGCGAACAGATAAATTGTCTTGTCCTTGATGGATACGTCGCCTCGCCATAAGGGCTTCCCAATGGATCCAAGATCAATCTTGAGTTTTTTCCAGCGCCATTCATAAGCCTCCCAGCCGTCAGCGAGATTGCCAAGAAGCAATAGGAGAACTGATTTATTAAATCGCGCTTCAGCCAGATTGGGATTGAGCGATAAGGCCTTGTCGTAACTTTCCAACGATTCCTGAAACCGGTTTAAAACTCTGAGCGTATCAGCACGATTGCTATAGGCCTCTGCAAAATCAGGCTTGATCGACAAGGACCTGTCAAAATCTGCTAATGCATCCTCGAACCGTCCGGTATCGCTGAATACGATGCCCCGATTGCAGTATGCCTGAGCAAGATCGGGGCTCAGCATGATGGCCTTGCTATAGCCGGCCAGTGCTGCGTCAAACTGACGGAGATCCTTGAGAACATTGGCGCGATTATTGTGCGCAGTAGCAAAATCAGGCTTGAGGGAAATCGCCTTGTCATAGCACCGCAGTGCTACGGCATACTCTTTGAGGTCTTGAAGCACGAGGCCGCAATTGTAGTAAGCGTCGACATAATCGGGCTTGAGCGTGATGGCTTTGGCAAAATTCTTTGAGGCCTCATGAAGCTTGTTGAGCTTTCTTAGCGTGTTGCCCAGGGCGAAATAACCTTCGGCAACCTCTGGTTGCAGGGATATGGCCCTTTCTATCAACTCAACGGCCGATTCCAGATGATTTGCATGGTCTGCAATCAGCCCTAACAAAAGCTGCGCATGGTAGTACGCGGGCTGAAGTTTTAGGGCTTCTTCGAGGAGTGCCTTTGCCTTGGAAAATTGACCGCGATCGTAAAGTCTGTGGGCCTGCTGGAACCTGGCTTCCGCGGAATGGGCTGCATTTTTAGCTTTGATAAAGCTTTTGGTCATTTTTTGGGCAAGCCGGCCAAAGGGCTTGAGGATATCAGGGGCGGCGGGCTACAGCAATCTGGAGGCGTTTCTCTCCGTTGGGGCTTGGGTAATTACCGAGACATTCTTTACAGTCCGGCATAGAAGGTCGGTATCTGGGAAACGGGCAAGAACCCGTTCGGGTGTAGCGTGTTAACACTGTCCCCGGAATGCGCTCTTGATTTTATGGTGCTGATGAGTGGAGTCGAACCACCGACCTACTGATTACGAATCAGTTGCTCTACCAACTGAGCTACATCAGCTCCGGGAAAAGCGGGATTATACCCCAACAGGGGGTTGCCGTCAGGATTGGAACATGATGTCCCGACGGGATGGTTGCAGGTGCTGGCCGCCATCCACGTACAGGGTGGTTCCCGTGACGGCTGGCGCGGACGCCAGGTAAACGGCCGCTTGTGCAATGTCCTGTGGATAGGACGCATGGCCCAGCGGAGTCTGATGATGGGCACGCGCGAAATCCGCTTCGCTCTGGGGGCCGGATGGCAGCGTGATGCCAGGCGCCAGTCCGACCACGCGCAACCAGGGGGCATAGGTCCGGGCCAGGGCCAGGGTGGCCGTTTCCAGGGCCGCCTTGGACAGCGTGTATGAAAGGAAATCCGGGTTCAGGTTGATCAGTTTCTGGTCCAGCAGGTTGATGATGACGCCGGGTGAAAGATTGGGGCCGTCAGGACAGGCCTCGCGATGGGCATGAAAAAGCGCGCGCGAGAGCAGCAGGGGCGCGCTGAGGTTGACGGCCATATGGCGTTGCAGGAGCTCCGGCTGGACGTTGTTCCCGTCGTCGAATTCAAACAGCGAGGCATTGTTGACGAGGCAATGCGGAAGTCCCAGGCGTGCCCTGCATTCGGGCAGCAACTTGCCCGTTTCTTCCGGGGAGGACAGGTCTGCCTGCAGAACCAGGACGCGACGCCCCAGACGCTTCACTTCTTCAGCGGTTTCAAGCGCTTCCTCCCGTGAGCGATGGCAGTGAATGGCGATATCCCATCCTGCTGCAGCAAGGGCGAGCGCCATGCTCCTTCCCAGGCGCCGGGCCGCTCCCGTGACCAGGGCAATGCCGGCAGCGGCACTTGGAGTACTCATTTTGAAAGGCTCTCGAGCGGCTCGGGGAAAATGCCGAAAACGGTATCGAGTACCTGGTCGGAACCTGGGGGGAGCACGTTGTCGACCCGCATGGATGCAATATTGTCCCGCGACATCAGGGGGTCTCCCGGAAGCAGTTCGAACAGGTAGGCCTGCACGATGCCAACCCAAAGGGGCAGCGGCACTACCGGCCGGGCATGGCCTGCGCGGCGCGCGGCAAATCGGACCAGTTGCGCCAGCGTCCACACTTCCGGGCCGGCCAGGTCATAGCTTTGGCCGACGGCGTGGGGCATGTCGATTGCCCGTACCAGGGCTTCGGCAACATTTTCCACGCTGACCGGCTGGAATTTTGCGCCGGAGCAGGCAAGGGGCATCACGGGCAGGCGTGATGCCAGCCGGGAAAACAGGTTGATGAAGTTGTCACGTGCCCCGAAAATCACGGATGGCCTGAAAATGGTCCATTCCAGCCCGCTGGAGCGGACCAGCTGCTCGCCATCCCCTTTGCTGCGCTGGTACATGGAGGGCCCGCCGGAGTCTGCTCCCAAGGCGCTCATGTGGATGTAACGGCGGATTCCTGCCGCAGTCATGGCTTCCACCAACTGACGCACCAGATCCACATGGACAGATTTGAATTTTTCTCCATAAGGCTGTCCGGGGCGGTCATGGAGTGTCCCCACCAGGTTGATGACGACTCCATCAGGACCGAGGGAGCGGCATAAATCCGCCAGGAACGGGGCATCGTGCACCGATCCCTGAACCCATTTCACCTTGGGCATGCGTGCCACGCGTTCCGGTCGAACCAGGCGCCGCGTGGGAATGGTGACGGTGTGGCCGTGCTCGATCAGGCGTGCCGTCACGGAACGGCCAACAAACCCGCTGCCACCGACAAGGAGGACAGGTGACATCATGAGGGGGCTGGGAAAAGAAGTTTCCGGAAAACTATTGGTATTGGCGCCGGATGCGCACGACGATATCCACGCGTTCCTGCACCATGCCTGCGGGTAGCGCCGGCAGGCCGTCAATGGACAGGCTGTCTGACTCGATGTCTGTCAGGGTTCCGGTTTCCTCATCAAAGAAATGATGGTGCGGCAAGGTGTTGGTGTCGTAAAACACGCGCACGGGGTCGACGATCACGCCGCGTACAAGGCCCTTCTCTTCAAACAGGTTCAGCGTGTTGTATATGGTGGCCTTGGAAACGCCCGCATGTTGCTCGTTGACGAGAGAGAGCAACTGGTCGGCTGACACGTGCTGATGGCGGGCAAACAGGACTTGCGCAATGATAAGCCGCTGGTGGGTGGGGATGATGTCGTGCCGGCGCAGCATTTCAGCCAGGAGAGGGCGATCGGAAATCATGGTGTCCATGGTGATGAGGCTTGAATCCCTTTTTGATTTCAGCGCATGGCGTTCAATATAGCCCGGAACGGTTGTGGATATCAATTATCCCAGGGCCTTGGGCAGGGGAAATACGACGTTTTCCGGCGTTCCGGACATCTCCCCAATTTCCCCGGCGCCAAGCTCCCTGAGGCGATCGATGACTTCCGAAACCAGCACTTCGGGGGCCGAGGCGCCGGCGGTGACCCCAATCCTGGTTTTTCCGGCCAGCCACTCGGGGCGAACGTCAGAGGCACGGTCCACCATGTAGGCTTCGATTCCCCGGTGCGTTGCCACTTCGCGCAGCCGGTTGGAGTTGGAACTGGTGGGAGAGCCCACCACGATGATCAGGTCGGCAACCGTGGTCAGGGACTTGACCGCGTCCTGGCGATTTTGGGTGGCGTAGCAGATGTCGTCCTTGCGGGGGCCCTGGATGGACGGAAAGCGCGTGCGCAGGGCCTGTATGACCCGCTGGGCGTCGTCCACGGAGAGGGTCGTCTGCGTCACGTAGGACAGTGCCTCCGGGTTCTGGATGGAGAGCTGGGCCACATCGTCCGGCGTTTCCACGAGATAGATGCGGTCGGGAGCCTGTCCCAGGGTTCCTTCCACCTCCGGATGGCCTCGATGCCCGATCATGACGATTTCCCGGCCTGCCGCGTGCAGGCGTGACACTTCCGTATGGACTTTGGTGACGAGTGGGCAGGTTGCATCAAAAACGCGCAGCCCCCGGGATTCAGCTTCGGCGCGGACGGCAAGCGACACGCCGTGGGCGCTGAATATGACCGTGGCCCCCATGGGGGCTTCGCCCAGTTCCTCGATGAAGACGGCTCCCTTTGCTTTCAGGTTGTCCACCACAAAGCGGTTGTGAACCACTTCATGGCGCACGTAGATGGGGGGGCCGAATCGTTCGAGGGCGCGTTCCACGATCTCGATGGCCCGGTCAACGCCGGCACAGAAACCGCGGGGATTGGCAAGCAGCACAGGGATCTTCGGAGCAGCCATGATCATTCCTCCCCGGGTTGCCCGGGCCAGCCAAAACGCTGTTCTTTCCAGGGATCCCCTTCGTTATGGTAGCCACGCACTTCCCAGAACCCCGGGCGATCCCTTTCATGCAGTTCGATGGCTTTCAGCCATTTGGCCCCTTTCCAGGCATAGCGTTTGGGCACGATGATGCGCACGGGTCCGCCATGATCGCGCGGGATGGGTTGCCCGGCCCAGCGATGGGCGATGATGACATCGTCGTCGAGCAATGCTTCAAGCGGGAGGTTGGTGCTGTAATCGTCGTAGCTGTGCAGCGTGACGAAGCGGGCCGCAGGCTGGGGGCTGGTCAGGAGCAGAAGGTCGCGCGCCAGGACCCCATGCCATTCCATGTCAAGCTGCGACCAGCGGGTCACGCAGTGGAAATCGGAAATGGACGTGGTCTGGGGGAGGGACAAAAAGGCTGTCCAGTCCAGGTCAAGTTCCCGCTCCACCAGGCCAAATATCCGCAGGCGCCATTGCTCCAGCGGAATGAGGGGGCGGATGCCCAGATCCAGGATCGGGAAATTGCGCACCTCGGTTTGGCCCGGAGGGATGCGTGCGTTGGCATTCACCTTGCCGGGTTTCATTTCCCGGTGGGCGAGGGCGATCTTTGCCTGGATGAGCTTGTTCCAATCGGTCATTTGCGTGCCTTCAGGCCATCCCACAACAGGACTGCCACCCCCAGCGTGATGGCTGAATCCGCCAGATTGAAGGCGGGCCAGTAATGCTGGCCCACATGCCACTGGATGAAATCGGTGACCGTTCCCCAGCGCACGCGGTCGATCAGGTTGCCCAGAGCGCCGCCCATGATCAGGGTCAGGCCAAAGCAAAAGCGCGGCTGTGACGGGTGGCGGAAAATCAGGATACCGATGAAAACGATGGCTGCCAAGGCGATCAGGCTGAAGAATCCCCGCTGCCAGCCGCCGGCATTGGCCAGGAAACTGAATGCGGCCCCCTGGTTGTGGGCCAGCACCAGATTGAAAAAATCATTGACGCGAACCAGGGGCCGCACGCCCATCCAGGAGACGATCGCCTGTTTGCTCCACTGGTCGAGCAGAGCCACAACGAAGGCAAGCAGACTCCAGCGAAAAAAATTATGCATGGCGACGCGGCTCTCCTGCGCCGGAGAGGTTGGCCACACACCGGCCGCAAAGGCCGGGGAACGCGCCATTGCGGCCCACATCTTCGCGGTAATGCCAGCAGCGGTCGCATTTGGCATGGGCGCTCGCCACCACTTCCAGGCCGATGGTGAACGGGTCAGCCTGGCCCGGCAGTTCAAGGCTTGCTTCCACCGCGTCCACGGGCAAGGGCTGCTGCTCGCTGTCACGAACTTCGGCTTTCGAGGTGATGAATACGAAGCGCAAGTCGTCCCCAAACCGGGACAGCCACTCCAGCGCATTTCCGGCAGCATGGAGCCGGACCTCTCCGGCCAGGGATGAACCCAGTACTCCGGCCGCCCGCAATGTTTCCAGCTGCTTTTGAACCTGGCTGCGCAATGCGCGCAAGCTGGTCCAGGTGTCGGCGATTGCGGCTTCGTCAGGCAACGCCGGCAAATCGTGCCAGGCTTCCAGGAATATGGATTCCGACTGGTCCGGCGTGGTGCCTTGCAAGGTGGCCCAAACCTCTTCGCTGGTAAAGGTGAGGATGGGTGCCATCAGGCGAACCAGGCTTTGGGTAATGTGCCACAGGGCATTTTGCGCGGCACGGCGGGCCTGTGAAGTGGCAGCCGTGGTGTACAGGCGATCCTTGAGGATATCGAGGTAAAAACCTCCCAGATCTTCCGAGCAGAACGTCTGCAGTTTCTGGGCCACCAGATGAAATTCGTATTGCGCATAATGGGCCGTCACCTGTTCCTGCAGGGAACGGGTGAGGTGCAGCGCATAACGGTCGATGTCCAGCCATTGGTCAGGCGGAAGGGCGTCCCGCGCGACATCGAAATCGGCCAGGTTGGCCAGCAGAAAGCGCAGGGTGTTGCGGATGCGGCGATAGGCTTCAACCACCCGCTTGAGGATTTCATCCGACAGGTTGAGTTCCCCGGAATAATCCGTGCTGGCAACCCACAGCCTCAGGTTGTCGGCGCCCAGGGTGTCCATCACTTTTTGCGGCAGGATGACATTGCCCAGCGACTTGCTCATTTTCCGACCCTGGCCGTCCACCACAAAACCGTGGGTCAACAGGGAACGGTAGGGGGCACGGCCATCCAGCGCACAGCCGGTCAGCAGCGATGACTGGAACCAGCCGCGGTGCTGGTCCGAGCCTTCGAGGTAGAGATCGGCAGGATACTGGAGCCCTGTCCGGCGACGCAGCACGGAGGCGTGGGTCGTACCCGAATCGAACCAGACGTCGAGAGTGTCCGTGAGTTTGCGGTACTGGGAGGCTTCATCCCCCAACAGCTCCGCAGGGTCGAGCTGGAACCAGGCTTCGATACCTTGCTGTTCAATCTTGCGGGCGACGCGCTCAGCCAGGTTTTCCGTATCAGGGTGCAGTTCGCCGCTGGTGCGATGGATAAAAAACGGGATGGGCACGCCCCAGGATCGCTGCCGGGACACACACCAGTCGGGCCTGTTTTCGATCATGGCGGACAGGCGTGCACGCCCCCAGGCCGGGAAGAAATGGGTGTCGGCAACGGCCTGGCGGGCCTGGTCGCGCAGTGACCGACCCTGGGCCGGGGCCAGGTCCATGGCGATGAACCATTGCGGCGTGGCCCTGAAAATGATGGGCGACTTGTGGCGCCAGCAATGAGGGTAGCTGTGCGTGAGCGGTGCTGCGGCGAGCAACACGCCCGCGGTTTTCAGCGCTTCGATCAGAACCGGGTTGGCAGCCCATACGCCCAGTCCAGCGACGAGCGGAATGCCGGGCAGGAACCTGCCTGCGCCGTCCACGGGGTTGTCCACCGGCAAGCGGTAGCGCTGACCGACAATGTAATCTTCGACGCCATGGGCGGGAGCCGTATGCACCAGCCCCGTGCCGGTTTCAACCGTGACGTGGTCGCCGCAAATCACCGGGCTGGGACGGTCGAGCAGGGGGTGGCGCAGCGCCAGGTGTTCTAGCTCGCGGCCCTGCACCGGGCCCGCCTTGGTCAGGGCGGTCAGGCCGTAACGCGCGAGGCTGGCCTCAGCCAGGTCGCCCAGAAGCAGCAGCCATCCCTTTTCCGTTTCGGCCAGAACGTAGCCGAGGTCAGGGTGAACGCTCACGGCCCGGTTGGCAGGCAAGGTCCATGGGGTGGTGGTCCAGATCACGGCAAAGGCGGGCTTGTCACCCAACCCGATGCCGAAAATGCGCTCAAGGGCCGTGCGGTCTTCCACAGGAAAGCCCACATCGATGGCGGTGGACTGGCGGTCCTCGTACTCCACTTCCGCCTCGGCCAGCGCCGAACCGCAATCAAGACACCAGTTGACCGGTTTCTGCCCCTGCACCAGATAGCCCTTTTTCCAGATGGTGGCCAGGGCGCGCACGATGTCGGCTTCTGTCTGGAAATTCATGGTGAGGTAGGGATGCTCCCAATCCGCCATGACGCCCAGGCGGATGAAATCGGCCTTCTGGCGGGCGACCTGGGCCTCGGCATAGTCGCGGCAAAGGGAACGGAAATGGGCCGGGTCGAGATTCTTGCCGTGGGTTTTTTCCACCTGGTGCTCGATCGGCAGGCCGTGGCAATCCCACCCCGGAACATAGGGCGCATCAAACCCGGAGAGGGTTTTGCTTTTGATGATGATGTCCTTGAGGATCTTGTTCACGGCATGGCCGATGTGGATGTCGCCGTTGGCGTAGGGCGGGCCGTCGTGAAGGATGAAACGGGGGCGGCCGGCGCAATGCTCACGCAGCTTCTGGTAACGCTGCTGCTTTTGCCAGGCGGCAAGCCACAGGGGTTCCCGCTTGGCAAGATCAGCCCTCATGGGAAAAGGGGTTTCGGGCAGGTTGAGCGTTTTTTTCGTATCGGTCATGTCAAAAAGTCGCTTGTTGCGCAAAATAATCCCGTGCAGCCTGCGCATCGCAAGCCATCTGCCGGGTCAGTGCCTCCAGGCTTTCAAACCGTGCTTCATCCCGCAACTTGTGCAGGAAATGCACATGAATCCTGTGGCCATAGATGTCCTGGTCGAATTCGAAGAGGTGCACTTCCAGCAGGTATTCCCCATCGCTGCTGATGGTGGGCCGCGTGCCCAGGCTCGCCACTGCAGGCAGCGGCTTTGAGCCGAGGCCGGCCACGGAAACGGCGAATATCCCTGACAGGGGCGGAATCCGTTTTCCCACCCGGATGTTGGCCGTGGGGTAGCCCAAAGTCCGGCCCAGCTGCTTGCCAGGCATGACCCGGCCGCTCATGAAAAACGGCCGGCCCAGCAACTGCCCGGCCAGATCCAGCTGCCCGGCGGCCAGGGTTTCCCGCACGGCACTGCTGGAGACCCGGCGCCCTGCGGCCATGATGCTGGACAGGGAAAAACATTCAAACCCGTAACGGTTGCCGGCGTTGCGCAGCATCTCGAAATCGCCGGCGCGCCGGGCGCCAAAACGAAAATCGTCCCCCACCAGCAGCCAGCGGGCACGCAAGCGGCGTACGAGCCATTCGCTGATGAACGTTTCAGCCGGCAAGGTGGCCAGCGCCTGCCTGAAACGCAGGACGAACACATGTTCCATGCCGGCGGCATCAAGCAGTTCCAGCTTCTCCCTCAGGGTCGTGAGGCGAGGGGGCGCGTCCCCGGGTGAAAAGTACTCCCGCGGATGAGGCTCAAAAGTCACCACGCCCGTGGGCAGGCCCAGGGGAGCTGCAGCCAGTTTCAGGGCATGCAGCATGGCCTGATGGCCCAGATGGACCCCATCGAAATTTCCGATGGTCAGGGCCATGGGGCGTTCGAAGGGGCCCGGGATTCCCAAGTGGATGCGCATGACGCTGGCAGGCAAAGGGCTGATTTTATCGCCATTCAATTCATCTCTGCCAGTGCCGCCCCGTGCCTGGGGCTGGGTCCTCAAAACCCCATTTTGGCCGCAATCAGCAGCAGCAGTGCAGACAGCACCATGCGCGATACCCGTTCCGGAATGTGGGCATTGAGGAGTGATCCGAGCCAGATGCCGGGAATGGAGCCCACCAGGAGATTGCCCAGCAGGCCCAGGTTGACGTGGCCCAAGGTGAAATGGCCCAGGCCGGCAAGCAGTGTCAGCGGCACGGCATGGGCAATGTCCGTGCCGACGATGCGCGCAATCGGCATTTTCGGGTAAAGGGCCACCAGTACGGCTGTCCCCAGGGCGCCGGCACCCACGGAGGATACGGTGACCAGCGTGCCGATCAGTCCCCCCAGAAGCACGGTAAGCAGTAGGGGGCGGGCAGCCTGCCCTTGCCCCGGGGTGAGGCTGCAGCGCCGGTTGAAAAGGCCGCACAGCAAGGCGGCTGCGGTCAGGGCCAATGCCAGTGCGAGGCCATGGCGGATGCCGCTTTCAAAGCCGGGAGTCGGTTTGAAGTTTCGCAGGGCAACCAGTGTGATCAGGGTTGCCGGGGCGCTTCCGAGCATGAGCAGGCCCGTGGCCCGCCAGTCCACGTTGCCTTTTCGATGGTGGGCCCACACCCCGCTGGCTTTGGTGGCTGCTGCATACAGCAGGTCGGTGCCGACTGCCGTGGAAGGGGAAATGCCGAAGACCATGACCAGCAGAGGCGTCATGAGGGAGCCGCCACCCACGCCGGTGAGGCCGACCATAAACCCGCCGAGCAACCCAGAAGCTGCGTATGACCATTCCATTCAACTCTCCGGGCGCGGGCCGTCACGTCAGTGGCAAATACGGCATCTTACCCAGAGAGCTATAGATAAATTAAGTAATATTGTGTTAGCTTTATGTAACCCAAAGTTCTAAATGGAGGGCGCGCAATGAAGCTGCAACAGTTGAGGTATCTGGTGGAAGTGGCGCAGGCCGGCTTGAATGTCTCCCAGGCAGCCGAAAACCTGCACACGTCCCAGCCCGGGGTCAGCAAGCAGATCCGTCTGCTGGAGGACGAACTGGGGGTGGACATATTCGTCCGCAACGGCAAGCGCGTGGTCAGCATCACGGAGCCCGGCAAGGAAATATTGTCGATCGCGGAGCGCGTCCTGCTTGAAGCGAAGAATCTGAAGGAAGCCGGGCGGGAGTTCAGCAGCCAGCATACGGGCACGCTCAGGATTGCCACCACGCATACCCAGGCCCGATATGTCCTGCCGCAGGTCATTGCCCGTTTTTCCGAGCGCTATCCCCAGGTCCGGCTGACCCTGCACCAGGGCAATCCGGTCAGTGTGGCGGAAGAGGTCGTGTCCGGGCGGGCCGACCTTGCCATCGCCACCGAAGGACTGGACCAGTTTGCCGATTTGCGGGTGCTTCCGTGCTACCAATGGAATCGCAGCATCGTGGTTCCGCCGGAACATCCCCTGCTGGAGCGTGACGGGATGAGCCTCAGGGAACTTTCAACCTATCCGCTGATTACTTACGATTACGCCTTCACCGGGCGATCCAAAATCAACCAGGCGTTCGAGCGCGAAGGACTGACCCCGAACGTGGTGCTGACAGCCCTGGATTCCGATGTGATCAAGACCTATGTGGAGCTTGGCATGGGCGTGGGCATCATTGCCGCCATGGCCTACGATCCGGAAAGGGACAGAGGCCTGCGCGCCCGGGATGTCAGCCATCTGTTCGAAGACAGCACCACCCGCATCGGCATTCGCCAGGGGGCCTATCTGAGGCAGTACACGTACGATTTCATCGAGCTGTTTGCTCCCAGGCTGACCCGGACGGTCGTCCGGCAAGCCCTGGAAAGCGAGCCTGAAAACTGATGAGGCTGGAGCCGTTCAGGCTCCGCTGCGGGAGAAATCCCTGGGGCGAAAGCCCAGCAGGTAGAGGGTGCCGAAGTAGGCGACGACACTGGCGCCCAGCAATGGAACGAGCCGGAGGACGTGCTGCAGGCTGTTTCCGGTCAGCCAAAGGCTGCTGTCTCCCTGCAGTCCATACAACGGCAGGGCCATGACGGCCACCGCGGTCCCCAGTTTCAACAGGAAAAGCGCCCACCCCGGCCGCGGCTGGTACAGGCTGCGCTTGCGCAAGCCCCGGTAGAGCAGGCTGGCATTGAGGCAGGCACCCAAGCCGGTGGCCAGGGCCAGCCCGGCGTGCTGGAAGAAGGTCATGAACGCCAGGTTCATGACCTGGGTGACTCCCAGTACCAGGATGGCGATCTTTACGGGGGTTTTGATGTCCTGGCGGGCATAAAAGCCGGGGGCCAGAATCTTCACCGCAATCAGTCCCAGAAGCCCGACACTGTAGGCCACCAGGGCATTGCGCACCATCAGGACATCATGCGGCTGGAAAGCTCCCCGCAGGAACAGGGTGGACACCAGCGGTATGCCCGCGATGGCCAGTGCGGCCACGGCAGGCAGGGTGAGCATGAGGGTGAGCCTCAGGCCCCAGTCCAGGAGGTCGGAATATCGTCCCTCGTCTCCGGCGGCATGGTGGCTGACCAGGCTGGGCAGCAGGATCGTGCCCAGTGCGGCCCCGAGCAACCCGGTGGGGAACTCCATCAGGCGGTCCGCGTAGAACAGCCAGGACACGCTGCCCGAAGGCAGGAAGGAGGCAAAGATGGTGCTGATGAGAATGCTGATCTGGCCCACGGACACGCCGATGACGGCGGGCCCCATCAATTTGAGCATGCGACGCAAACCGGGGTCGCGGGGGTTCCAGCTCCAGCGCGGTAGCATGCGTATGGCCCTCAGAAAAGGCCATTGGAAAAGCAGTTGCATCACGCCGCCGGCAAAGGCGCCCCAGGCCAGGGCCACAATCGGCTGCTCAAACCAGGGAGCCACCACCAGGGCGAAAAAGATGAAAGACAGGTTGAGCAGGACAGGCGTGAAAGCCGGTACCCAGAAGCGGTTCCATGTATTGAGGATGCCGGCAGCCAGCGACACCAGAGAAATGAACAGGATGTAGGGGAAGGTGATGCGCAGCAGCTGGGCGGTGAGGGCCAGCTTGCCGGGGTCGGCGCGGAAACCCGGGGCAGACAGCCAGGCCACCTGCGGGGCAAACACCACGCCCAGGGCTGTGGTGCCGATCAGGACCAGCGTCAGGGCACTGGCCACGTGATTCACAAGGTGCTGGGCCGCCTCATCTCCCTCGCGCCTCTTGGCGTTGGCCAGAATGGGAACAAAGGCCTGGGAAAAAGCTCCTTCGGCAAACAGGCGCCGGAGCATGTTGGGAATGCGGAAAGCCACAAAAAAAGCGTCTGTCAGCCCCCCTGCTCCAAAGACATGAGCGACAGTCGCGTCCCTGATAAAACCAAGGATCCGGGACAGCAGCGTCATGCTGCTGGTATGGGCCAGTGCTTTGAGGAGGTTCATGATGAGGCTGGCTCAGGGTAACACAGATTGATTTTTCCAAGAAAACCTCTTAGAATTCACGGTTTTCCACTGAAACTTTTACACGAGGCGGTCTTTGGATAGGCTGCCTACGGCACAGGAGCTTTACCATGGCAAACTCTGCTCAGGCCGAAAAACGGGCCCGACAAGCTGAAGTGCGGCGCGCGCACAACATGTCACTGCGTTCCACGCTGCGCACCGCCATCAAGAAAGTTCGCAAGGCTGTGGCTGCTGGCGACAAGACCGCGGCCCAGACTGTATTCAACTCGGCCACCAGCACCATTGACCGTATCGCGGACAAGAAAATCATTCACAAGAATGCAGCAGCTCGAACCAAGAGCCGCCTGTCCGCAGCTGTCAAGGGCATGGCCGTCTAGTCTGCTGCGAAATCGCGCGGTAGGGCAGGTTCAGGCGGCGGCGATAGCAATATCGCCGCCGATTTCATTTGGAACGGACGTTTTGTTTGCAGGGATAGCTTCATGAGCCATGTGATGAATACCTACGCAAGACTGCCCGTGGCGTTTGTGCGCGGGGAAGGGGCTTGGCTTTGGGACGAAGCGGGCCGCCGCTACCTGGATGCGTTGTCCGGCATTGCCGTCAACGGGGTGGGACATGCGCACCCCAAGCTGGTTAGGGCAATTGCCGACCAGGCTGCGGCCCTGATCCATACCTCCAATATCTACCGTGTGCTGCATCAGGAGCAGCTGGCCGATCGCCTTTGTGCGCTGTCCGGCATGTCTCAGGCTTTTTTCTGCAATTCCGGCGCTGAGGCCAATGAAGCCGCCATCAAGCTGGCCCGGCTTTACGGCCACCAGCGCGGGGTGGAAGTGCCCACCATCATCGTCATGGAAAAGGCATGGCATGGCAGGACCATCGCCACCCTGTCGGCCACCGGCAGCCGCAAGGCGCAGGCCGGCTTTGAGCCCCTGGTGGCCGGTTTTGTGCGGGTTCCCTACAACGACCTGGAAGCGGTCAAGGCCGTAGCCGAGCACAACCGCAACATCGTGGCCGTGCTGCTGGAACCCATACAGGGGGAAGGCGGCATCAACGTGGCGGACATGGCCTACCAGAAAGCGCTGCATGCCCTGTGCCGGGAGCGGGGCTGGCTTTACATGCTGGACGAGGTTCAGACCGGCATCGGGCGCACGGGGCAGTGGTTTGCCTTCCAGCATGCCGGCGTCAAACCCGACGTCATGGCGCTGGCCAAAGGCCTGGGTTCGGGAGTGCCGATAGGCGCCTGCCTGGCCGAGGGACCGGCAGCCGATGTCTTCAAGCCGGGAAGTCACGGAACCACTTTTGGTGGCGGTCCGCTGGTGTGCGCGGCGGCTTTGGCCACGCTCGACATCATGGAACAAGAGAACCTGCGGGCCAACGCCCTGCACCAGGGGCAACGGCTCAGGCAGGGTCTGGCAAGCGGTCTTGAAGGCGTGCCCGGCGTGGTGGAAATCCGCGGCCAGGGCCTGATGCTGGGGGTGGAGCTTGACCGTCCGTGTGGCGATATCGTCCGGCAGGCTCTGGAAGCAGGCCTGCTGGTCAATGTCACCTCGGAAAAGGTGGTGCGCCTGCTGCCCCCCCTGATCGTGAACGATGAGGAAACCGAACAGATCGTGTCGGTACTGGTTCCCATCATCAAGCGCTTCCTGGGTGGCTGATCGTGAAACATTTTCTCCAGTTCAAGGATTTCACAAAGGACGAGTTCGAATACCTGTTTGAGCGCACGCGGCTCATCAAAGCCCTGTTCAAGTCGTACACCATCTACAATCCTCTCAAGGACAGGATGCTGGCCATGGTGTTCGAGAAGCAGAGCACGCGCACCCGGGTGTCCTTCGAAGCGGGCATCCATCAGCTGGGAGGCTCGTCCATCAACCTCACGACCGGCGAAACCCAGCTGGGGCGGGGCGAGCCCATCGAGGACGTGGCGCGGGTCATTTCGCGCATGGTGGACCTGGTGATGATCCGCACTTTTGACCAGTCGATCATCGAACGTTTCGCTGCCTATTCCCGGGTCCCGGTCATCAACGGCTTGACCAACCAGTTTCATCCCTGCCAGATCCTGGCCGATGTGTTCACCTACATCGAGCATCGCGGAGACATTGCTGGCAAAACCGTGGCCTGGATCGGCGACGGCAACAACATGTGCAGCACCTGGCTGCAAGCGGCAGCCATTTTCAACTTCCAGCTTCACGTGGCGTCCCCGGAAGGCTATGCCATCAACGAATCCCTGATTTCGGAGGCGGAGAAACCCCACCTCACGCTGTTTGCCGATCCCATGGAGGCAGCCCGGAACGCCGACCTCGTCACCACGGATGTGTGGACGAGCATGGGGTTTGAATCGGAAACGGACGAACGCAAGCGCGATTTTGCCGACTTCCAGGTGGATGCAGAAATGATGGCGGTGGCCAAGCCCAACGCATTGTTCATGCACTGCCTCCCTGCCCACCGTGGCGAGGAGGTTTCTGCGGAAGTGCTGGAAGGGGTGCAAAGCGTGGTCTGGGACGAGGCGGAAAACCGCCTGCATGTCCAGAAGGCGCTGATGGAATATTTGATACTGGGACAAGTGGCCCAAAACTGAGGAATCGAGGATTCATGAGCGACATCAAGAAAGTGGTGCTGGCCTATTCGGGCGGCCTGGATACTTCCGTGATCCTGAAGTGGCTGCAGGATACCTACCAGTGCGAAGTGGTGACCTTCACTGCCGATATCGGCCAGGGCGAAGAGCTGGAGCCGGCCCGTGCCAAGGCCGAGAAATTCGGCATCCGCCAGATTTACATCGATGACCTGCGTGAAGAGTTTGTGCGCGACTTCGTGTTTCCCATGTTTCGTGCCAATGCGGTGTACGAAGGGGAATACCTGCTGGGCACCAGCATTGCCCGCCCGCTGATTGCCAAGCGCCAGATCGAAATTGCACGCGAAACCGGGGCCGATGCCGTATCCCACGGAGCCACCGGCAAAGGCAATGACCAGGTGCGTTTCGAGCTGGGCTATTACGCCCTGGAGCCGGGCATCAAGGTGATCGCCCCGTGGCGTGAATGGGACCTGACTTCCCGCGAAAAACTGCTGGCTTACGCCGAAGCCCACGGCATTCCCGTGGAGATGAAGCACAAGGCAGGCGGCAGCCCGTACAGCATGGACGCCAACCTGCTGCACATTTCCTATGAAGGAAAAGTCCTTGAAGATCCGGCCCTGGAGCCGGAAGAAGACATGTGGCGCTGGACCGTTTCGCCGGAAGCGGCACCGGACCAGGCGGAATATCTGGACCTGGAATTCGAGCGCGGCGACGTGGTGGCCCTCAACGGCCATCGGCTGACCCCAGCCCAGGTCCTGGCAGAACTCAACCGGTTGGGCGGAAAGCATGGCATTGGTCGACTGGATCTGGTGGAAAACCGCTATGTGGGTATGAAATCCCGTGGCTGCTACGAAACCCCGGGAGGAACGATTCTGCTCAAGGCGCACCGCGCCATCGAATCGATCACGCTGGACCGGGAAGTGGCGCATCTGAAAGACGACCTCATGCCCCGTTATGCGTCCCTGATCTATACCGGTTACTGGTGGAGCCCGGAGCGCAAGGC
>JAGWIW010000107.1 GCA_028866015.1 Betaproteobacteria bacterium | reverse complement strand
CGGCTGCCCGAGGAGTCGACCCGCGTTTACCGGCTTCAGACCGACGATGGCGCGAGTATCGTCGGGCGCAGGGTGTCCCCGGCATGGGCCGCAGACGCGACGGTCAGGGAAGACGCGCCCGTACTGTTGCCGCCGCAGGCACTTGGGCTTCTCCGCGATGGTCGAACGGTCCTCGACCTTGCCGACGGCCTGCAATTGCGCCGTTCGCGGTTGATGCAGGTGAACCGGATCGAACTTACCGGGTTTGCATCTACGGCGGTGGACCGGCTGAAGGCGACGGGGCTGTTCTCGGAGATCATCAGTTGGAAGCTGCGCCTGTTCGTCCCCGACGACACAGTGGCAGGATGCCAGATGCTCGAACGGCTGTTCGAACGGCACCCGCTCACCCGTATCCTCGACCGGAAGGCTGCCTGACATGAGCAGTTTGTCCAAGCGTGCGGCGGATCTGTCAGAGCAGCTTGCGCAAAATGCGCAGGCCGTTTGTCGCCATTACCTCCCCGCCGGACGGCGAGAAGGTCGCTACTGGATGGTCGGCGATGTGACCGGGACGCCAGGGCGCAGCCTTTATGTCCGCCTGTTCGAGACCGAACGCGGCACGATCGGCAACTGGGTCGATGCGGCCACCGGCGAACATGGCGACCTCATCGACCTCATCCGCCTCAACCAGCGGCATGGACGCCTTGCCGAAACCATCTACGAGGCCGAGCGCTTCCTGTCGTTACCACAATCGGCTGACGACGAGACGCAGAAGCACTCGTCTAGTCCACCAGCACGTGCAGGATCGCCAATTGCTGCACGGCGACTGTTCGCAGCCTCGAAGCCGATCATCGGCACGCTGGCGGCGACCTACCTGCAATCCCGCGGTATCACGCACTTTGCGAACTTGCCCGTCCTGCGATTCCATCCCCGTTGCTACTATCGATCCAATGACGACGATGTGCTGGGTACTCCCGGCGCATTTGCTGCGCTGATCGCATCGGTCACCGACGATGACGGCACCCAGACCGGTGCCCATCGCACCTGGCTCGATCCATCCGGCAGAATGAAAGCCGCAGTCGCATCGCCGCGCCGGGCTATGGGCAACATCCTGGGCAACGCGATCCGGTTCGGACAGGCGCAGGATGTCATGGCCGCCGGCGAGGGTATCGAAACCATGCTGTCCTTGCGCGAAGTCCTGCCGACCTTGCCACTCGCCGCTGCGACTTCCTCGTCGCACCTCGCCGCCATCCTGTTCCCGCAAACGCTTCGCCGCCTATACGTCGCCCGCGACCGCGATGCAGCCGGGGACGCGGCATTTTCAATTCTGACCGACCGGGCTCAGGCAGCGGCGATCGAACTGCTCCCGCTCAAGCCTGCACTGGGCGATTTCAACGACGATCTGCGCCAGCATGGCCCATCGGTGCTTGCGGAGCGCGCTGTCGATCAGTTGCACGAGGCCGACCGGGCGCGGTTCCAACGTCGCTGAGCTGGGCCGAGACGGGATCGGGATGATGGATTCCGGCATGGGGTGGTCCGTGCAGTCATGCCGGACCCACCCGGCCTTCTTTTGGGGCGATCCGAGAGACCGGCTGCGGCGCGGCCGCAATGGCGTCGCGGCGACTATTTTCCGGCGGCGCGCGCAAGCATCGCATAAGGCGATGCGACAAATAACAACCCGCGCGCCTTTCCATCGCGAACCAAAATAGCCGCCGCCCCGCCATCCTCCGCTTCGCTTCGGCCTTGCAGGTGCGCCCGCACCCCAGCCGGTCAGAGGGATCGCCGGAAGGCCGGGCGAGGTGCCCGGCGCAGACCCTCAAGGACCGCAATCATGCCCGAATCCTTCGAACCCGATCACGAAATGTCGCCCACCGCCCATCTCCTCGATGAGATCGCCATTTACGGCTACCGCCCCTTCTCGGACGAAGCCGACCCGCGGCCACTTCCCGACGAACGCATCGCCACGGGCGCTGTTGCGGACATGTTCGACGCGCTGATCGCCACGATGATCGACACGCGGCTCGAGCCCGATCTTGAAGACCTGTGCTGGTCGCTCACCAATCTCTTCCACCGCGCCGAGGGCCGGATCCAGCGCGAACTCGACGACAACGAGGACGCCCAAAAGCGTGGGCAGCGCGAGCAGGATGGTTCCGAAGTCAAGTCGGTCGAACTGGAACGGCTGATCAACGAAGGCACCGGCCTGATCGAACGGCGCAACGCGATGGAATTCATGCGCGAGGCCGCCTCCGATCAGTTCGAAGCCCATTTCCGCAAGGCCTGGACCCCACGCACGGGGTCACTCGTCAACCATCGCACGCTGACCGCCGCCATGATCGACAGCCGCGACTTTCTTGCCGCAAAGCGTCGCTCGGAAACCGAACCATTGCTGCCGACCGGCACCCGGATCGCGTTCACCTCTGGCCCCGCCTACCAGGATCACAAGCGTATCTGGGCTGTGCTCGATAGGGTTCTCGCCAAATACCCCGATATGGTCCTGTTCCACGGCGGCAACCCGACCGGCGGGGAACACATCGCCTCGCTCTGGGCACGCAATCGCAAGATCGTCCATGTCCCGTTCCGGCCCGACTGGGACCGGTTCAAGAAGGCGGCACCGTTCCGCCGCAACGACCAGATGCTCGAGGCATTGCCCAAGGCCGTGGTTGCGTGTCCGGGCAATGGCATCAATGCCAACCTGGTCGACAAAGCCCGCAAGCTGGG
>JAGWIW010000106.1 GCA_028866015.1 Betaproteobacteria bacterium | reverse complement strand
CGCACATTCCCAGGGCAATTCCACCCAGCAGCATGCGTTGCAGCCCGGAGCGCTTGGTCATATCGTGTTATACTGATCGTTTGCCAAGTTGGCAGAATTTTTAATTATATCAATAAACTGCGTCACCTTCCAGCGTGGCGCCCCTGATCATGCTCAGACTGTTCAATACCCTCTCCCGTACTGTTGCCCCGTTTCAGCCCATCGAGCCCGGCAAGGTTCGCATGTATGTGTGTGGCATGACCGTTTATGACCGCTGCCACCTGGGTCACGCCCGCATGCTGGTCAATTTTGACCTGGTTTACCGCTGGTTGAAAGCGTCTGGCTATGAGGTGACTTATGTGCGGAATATCACCGATATTGACGATAAAATCATTGAACGTGCAGCCAAAAACGGTGAAACCATCCAGTCTTTGACTGCCCGCATGATTGCGGCCATGCATGAGGACCTGGGGCGACTCAACGTGCTGCCGCCCACCTTCGAGCCGAGGGCTACGGAACACATCGCCGGCATGATTGCCCTCATTGGCACACTGGTGTCCAAAGGGCTGGCCTACGCGGGAGACAACGGGGACGTTTATTACTCGGTACGGGATTTTCCGGGTTACGGCAAATTGTCCGGAAAGTCGCTGGAGGATCTGAGAGCCGGTGAACGGATCGCCGTGGACTCCCACAAGCACGACCCCCTCGATTTCGTCCTGTGGAAGGCGGCAAAGCCGGGTGAACCTTCATGGCCTTCGCCCTGGGGAGAGGGCCGGCCCGGATGGCATATTGAATGTTCCGCCATGAGCGAACATTTCCTCGGCGAGCATTTCGACATCCACGGAGGAGGGCACGATCTCCAGTTCCCGCATCATGAAAACGAAATCGCCCAAAGCGAAGGCGCTCACGGACACGCTTTCGTGAACGTGTGGATGCACAACGGGTTTTTGCGCGTCAATGATGAAAAGATGTCCAAATCGCTGGGCAATTTTTTCACCATCGCTGATGTGCTCAAGGTATTTGACGCTGAAGTGGTGCGTTTTTTCCTGCTGCGCGGCCATTACCGCAGTCCGCTCAACTACACCGACGCCCATCTGGAAGATGCCCGCCAGGCGCTCAACACCCTATACACGGCCCTGCGGGGACGGCGCGTGGAGGAGGGCCCGGTGGACTGGAGCGATCCCGCTGCACAGCAGTTCAAGCAAGCCATGGACGATGATTTCAACACGTCCGAGGCTGTGGCTGTACTTTTTGGCCTGGCGCGCGAGGCCAACCGCAGCGGCAGCGATGCCGTGGCTACCCAGCTGTTCCGGCTGGGGCGGGTGCTGGGATTGCTGGAGCAGGATCCGGAGCGCTGGATGAGGGAAGGGTCAGGCCGTGCCGCATCAGCCGATCAGGATGCTGCAGCCGCGCACATCGAAGCACTCATCGCCCAGCGCACCGAGGCGCGCCGGGCCAAGAATTTTGCAGAATCGGACCGGATTCGCGACCTGCTCCTGAGCCAGGGGATATTGCTGGAGGATGGCCCCCAGGGCACCACCTGGCGCAGGGCTTGAGCGCTTTCAGGCGGGATTGAAAAAGTCCCGCACCTTGTCCATGAAGGTCTTGGCACGGGGGCTGTGGGTGGCATTGCCCTGTGTGCTGGCTTCCAGCTGACGCAGCAACTCCTTTTGGGCCTCCGTCAACTTGACCGGGGTTTCCACCGTCACATGGCAGATCAGATCGCCGAATCCGCTGCCTCTCAATGCCTTGATCCCTTTTCCGCGCAGGCGGAATGCCTGTCCTGTCTGGGTTTCGGCAGGGATTTTCAGTTTGGCATGGCCTTCGAGTGTCGGAATCTCGATTTCGCCCCCCAGTGCGGCCACGCCGAAGCTGATGGGCATTTCGCAGTGGAGATCGGCTCCGTCCCGCTCGAATACCGGGTGAGGGCGGATCTGGAGCACCACGTAGAGGTCTCCCGGCGGCCCGCCGGCAACACCATGTTCCCCTTCGCCGGCCAGGCGCACCCGATCACCATGGTCGATTCCCGCAGGAATCTTGACGGCCAGGGTCTTGTAGCGCTTGGTGCGACCCGCGCCACCGCATTCAGGGCAGGGATGGGCGATGGTCTTGCCGCTGCCATGGCAGGCCGGGCAGGTTTGCTGAATCGAGAAGAACCCTTGCTGCATGCGCACCTGACCCTGTCCACCGCAGGTGCCGCAGGTGGTTGGGCTTGATCCTGGGCGTGCGCCGCTGCCTTTGCAGGTGTCGCACGTTTCCATGGTGGGAATGCGGATCTGGGTTTCGGTGCCCCTTGCTGCTTCCTCCAGGCTGATTTCCAGGTTGTAGCGCAGGTCGGCGCCGCGATAGACGCCGCCTTGCCGCCCCCGCCCTCCAGCGCCGAACAGGTCACCGAAAATGTCTCCGAAGGCGTCGGCGAAGCCGCCGCCCATGCCGCCAAATCCCTGGGCACCGGGGCCGGCCTGGTTAGGGTCGACTCCGGCATGGCCGTAGCGGTCATAGGCAGCGCGCTTGTCGGAGTCGGACAGGATCTCGTAGGCCTCCTTGGCCTCCTTGAATTGTCCTTCCGCCTTGGCATTATCCGGATTGCGGTCCGGATGGTACTTCATGGCCAGCTTGCGGTAAGCCTTCTTGATTTCCTCTTCGGAAGCATCCCGATTGACGCCCAGGACTTCGTAGTAGTCGCGTTTGCTCATTATGGGCGCTTATTTCTGGTGTTTGTCCTT
>JAGWIW010000105.1 GCA_028866015.1 Betaproteobacteria bacterium | reverse complement strand
AGGTCGCTTTGGATGCGCCGCAGAAACTCGGCGATCAACGGTTCGTTGCGGGAATAAAAAATCCACTGGCCCACCTTGCGCGGGGTCACGAGTCCCGTGCGCTGCAGGATGGCCAGGTGGTTGGAAACGGTGGACTGGGACAGGCCCGATCGTTCGAAGATCTTGCCCGCGCACACCCCCAGCTCGAAGGAATGCTGCTGCTCCGGAAAGCACTGCTGCGGCGTCTTAAGCCAATGCAGGATGTCGCGGCGCACGGGATGGGCGAGCGCCTTGATGATGTCGTCGAGGTCCGGGGGCAATGCGTTTGCCATGGGTGAAGGCCTGTCTTGGCAGGGCAAAACACCAGATTATCATATTTCGTAAAAAGACGAAATATGAATCGATAAAACATGAAATAATGAGGCCTTGCTGCAGCCCGGGCCTTCTGCCTAGAAGGCGCCGATGGCGCCGGCCATGTCGCGCAGGGGCAGGACGCGGTCCACCCCGCCCAGCTTGATGGCTTCCTTGGGCATGCCAAACACCACGGCGCTCGCTTCGTCCTGGGCGATGGTGCGCGCGCCCGCCTCGTGCATTTCCTTCAGGCCGCGGGCGCCGTCGTCGCCCATGCCGGTCATGATGATGCCCAGCGCGTTCTTGCCTGCATACTTGGCCACCGAGCGGAACAGCACGTCCACCGAAGGGCGGTGCCGGTTCACCAGCGGGCCCTCGATCACTTCCGCGTAGTACTGCGCGCCGCTGCGCTTCACCAGCAAATGCTTGCCGCCCGGCGCGATGAGCGCCTGCCCTGGCACGATGCGGTCGCCCGAGACCGCTTCCCGCACTTCGATCTGGCACACGCTGTTCAATCGGGCGGCAAAGGCCGCAGTGAATTTTTCCGGCATGTGCTGCACGATGACCAGGCCCGGGCTCACGCGGGGCAAGGCGGACAACACGGCTTCCAGCGCCTGGGTGCCGCCGGTGGAGGTGCCAATGGCCACAATGCGTTCCGTGGTCTGCGCCATGGCATGGGCCGTGGGAGGCAGGACCGCGTCCGCCGTCAGCTTGGGGGTGACCAGCGCCGGCGCCGCCGCGCGCCGCACCAGGTGGCGCACGTTGGCCTGGGCCGCCGTACGCACCGCATGGGTGAGATCGGACGCCGCGTCTTCCATCTGCTTGCGGCGTGACCCAATGTCGGGCTTGGGCACCACCGCCACCGCCCCGGCGTCCAGCGCCTGCAGGGTGGTAGCCGCCCCTTCCTGGGTGAGAGTGGAACAGATCACCACGGGGGTGGGCCGTTCCGCCATGATCTTGCGCAGGAAGGTGATGCCGTCCATACGCGGCATTTCCACGTCCAGCACGATCACGTCCGGCCACTGGCGTTTCATGCGCTCCAGGGCAAACAGGGGATCGGGCGCCGCGCCCAGCACTTCCACGCCCGGTGCCGCCTGCAGCACTTCCGTCACTACCTGGCGCACCACCGCCGAATCATCGACGATGAAGACACGAACCGGATTCATCATGTTCGGATTGTTTCCGTAAGGCAGGGTTTTTCACATGGCGCAGCCATACGTCGCCGCTCCACACATCGAAAATGACATTGCGGTGCCCGCGCTGACCCACGTGTTCCGCCGCAACGTGCAGACGCTGGTCTTTCAGCAGGGCGCGCGCCGCCAGCACGTTGCGGCAGGCCACGTTGGAGCAGCGCATCTGGTCGGCACAACGCGGCGGCACCTGGAACATGTGGCCGCCGCCGAACAGTTTGACCTGGTAGTCGCGCACGGCCGTGCGCTGGGAACGGATTTCGCGCTGGAACAGCTGGATCGCTTCGTCCGCATAACGCCCGTCCAGGGCTTCCGCCGACTGCCCCACCCGGGTGGGCAGCATGAAATGGCACATGCCGCCGATGCGCCGTTGCGGATGCCACAGCGTGATGGCCACGCAGGAACCCAGCAGCGTGCGGATGCGCGTGTTCTCGTCCCCAAAGTAGAACTCTCCCGGCTGCAGGAAAATCTCCAACACGTGGGCCGGCTTTTTCATGGCTTGCGGTAAATGGAAGGCGCCACCATTTTCAGGACCTCGGTCACGCCGTTGAGGCTTTCCGAATGGCTGACCAGAAAGTAGCCGCCCGGCTTGAGCGCCGGCAGCAGCCGTTCCACCACCTGGCGCTTGGTGGCCATGTCGAAATAGATCATGACGTTGCGCAGGAAAATGACGTCGAACTCTCCCAGCCGGGGCAATGGGCCGTTGAGGTTGACCTGCAGGAACTGCACCCGCTCGCGCAACTTGCGCTGCACCAGGAAGGTGCCTTCCTGCGCGCCCACGCCTTTCAGACAATAGGCGCTGCGGTAATCCGGCGGAATTTTTTCCGCGCGCTCGAGCGCGTAGTGTCCGCTGCGGGCGCGTTCCAGCACCCGCGTGCTCAAGTCGGAAGCCACGATTTCCCAAGGGCTCTCACCCAGGGCATCAGCCAGCGTCATGGCGATGCTGAAAGGCTCCTCGCCGGAAGAGCAGGCCGCGCTCCAGATGCGCAGGGGCGTGCCGCGCCGGTGCGCGGGCAGCACGTCCTGGCGCAGGAAATCGAAATGCTTGGATTCCCGGAAAAAATAGGTTTCGTTGGTGGTGAGCAGGTCCACCGCGATGCGCAGCTCGTCGCGCCCGCCTTCGCTGGTCAGGTGCCGGAAGTAGTCACCGAAGGAAGGGTGGTTTCCCTGCTGCAGGCGCTTGCCCAGG
>JAGWIW010000010.1 GCA_028866015.1 Betaproteobacteria bacterium | reverse complement strand
ACGACTTCGCTTCACCACCAAACTTCTTCGCCAGCACAATCGTCATCGCCGCAGTCAAAGTCGTCTTGCCATGGTCCACGTGTCCAATCGTCCCCACGTTCACGTGGGGCTTCGTCCGTTCAAACTTGCCTTTTGCCATATCAATGTCCTTGAGAGTACTCAGCTTGCGCCGATGATCGTCGTTTTAAAGTGTTTGGAGCCCATGACCAGGATTGAACTGGTGACCTCTCCCTTACCAAGGGAGTGCTCTACCACTGAGCTACATGGGCCTTGCTTTTCACCACATCCAGCTTGGAGCGGGTGAAGGGAATCGAACCCTCGTCGTAAGCTTGGAAGGCTTCTGCTCTACCATTGAGCTACACCCGCGTGTCCGAATTCCAATTGCAACTTGAAATACATCCACCACCAGTCGGATGGTGGAGGGGGAAGGATTCGAACCTTCGAAGGCAGAGCCGTCAGATTTACAGTCTGATCCCTTTGACCGCTCGGGAACCCCTCCAAAACGAACCCGTAATTATGGGCTAGCGTCAATAGGCTGTCAACGACTATTACTGCGAAAAACCCAGTGGCGAGCCGCCAAATAATTGAAAAACATGCCGGCAAGCGAGCCCAGGGCAACGGCAAGGGCCGGCTGACGGGCGAACGCATCGACGGAAAAGACCGCCACCAGATAGGTTCCGTTGTTGACGAGCCCACCCAGGCCATTGGTCCAGACATAGTGACCCCACTGCCGGAGCGGGTGCCGGCGAGGGGCGCCGGCAAAAGCCAGGCGCCGGTTGAGCGCCCAGGTGACGGTCACAGCCAGGGTGAACCCGACTGCCTTGGCACTCACGAAGCCGGCCCCGGCCCAGGACCGCAAGAGCGTCACAACCGAAGCATCCACAACAAAGCCCAGCGTTCCTGCAACGGCGAACCACAGGATTTCACGAGCCCGGGCGTTCACAGCATTCCTCTTGATTCTTAAACATTTTTCCTGTTCCAGCCGGGGTATAATCGAAACAGAGGATTATACTGGCGCACCTGCTTCCCATACTGCCCATGGCCCCCACCCTATCCCTCGTCATCCCCATGCACAACGAGGCCCCGAATGTGGCCTCCTGCTATGAGCGCATTCGCACCATTCTCGACCCTCTGGGCGAATCCTGGGAGTTGTTGTGCGTCAATGACGGCAGCCGGGACGACACCCTGACCCGACTGCTGGCCTTGCACAAGCGCGACCCCCGCGTCATCGTCATCGACCTGTCGCGCAACTTCGGCAAGGAAGCCGCACTCACCGCCGGCCTTGACCAGGCCCAGGGTGAAGCCGTCATCCCCATGGATGCGGACCTGCAGGACCCCCCTGAACTCATTCCGGACCTTCTGGCGCGCTGGCGCGAAGGCTTTGACGTGGTGCTGGCGGTGCGTTCGAGCCGCTCCAGCGACAGCCTGTTCAAGCGCGGCACAGCCCGGTTTTTCTACCGCTTCATCAACCGCATGAGCGAGGTGCCCATTCCCGAGGACGCGGGTGATTTCCGCCTCATGTCCCGCAACGTGGTGGAAGCCCTCAAGCTGCTTCCGGAGCGCCGCCGCTTCATGAAGGGCCTGTTTGCCTGGGTCGGTTTCAAAACCGCCGAAGTACACTACGAACGTCCGCCCCGGATGGCCGGGGAAACCAAGTTCAATGCCTGGCGCCTGTGGAATTTCGCCCTGGAAGGCATCACCTCGTTCAGCCACCTGCCGCTCAAGGTTGCCTCCTATTTCGGCCTGGCGGTCTCGTTCTTTGCCTTCCTGTATGCCATAAAGATCGTGATCGACACCCTGGTGTACGGGAACCCGGTCAAAGGGTACCCGTCCCTCATGGTCGCCATCCTTTTCTTCTCCGGCGTGCAACTGGTAGCCATTGGCGTCATCGGGGAATACCTGGGCAGGCTGTACGAAGAAAGCAAGCAACGCCCGGTTTACCTGATCCGAAAGCGCTACGGCCCACCGGTGGAAATTCCATGAACACTTCGTTCCGTCTTGCTGCAATCCTCAGCCTGGGGCTTTGTGCCTGCAGCAGCCTGCTGCCCACATCGCAAAACGCGACCGTCAACCCCTGGTCAAGCTACCAGGACATGCAGCGCCTGTTCGACGGCATCGTGCCGCACAAAACCACCGTGGATGAACTCAAGACCATGGGGCTTGATCCCCATGCCAACCCCAACATCGTCATCCTCAACTATTCCGACATCCTGCGCCATTTCATCCCCAGCCCGTCCATCAATGCCCATGACCTCGACCAGGGCGTGCAGGAATGCATCCAGGCCAAAACCGATTGCGAAGGCTACGAAATCAACCAGAGTTCGATGGAACGCAATCGTTACGGGAATTTCCTGGTGGATTTCCTCAATTTCAAGCGCAAAACGGATGTGGTGGGCTGGCGTTTCAACGGCATCGTCCTGATCAAGAACAACGTGGTGATCTACAAACTGACGGGCGGGGAACCCTCGATCCACAAGTACGAGGAACATCTCAATCCGCTGGGACCCTTTCAGATCTTCTGACGATCAGCGTTCGGGCCAGGCAGCCCGGTCCACCAGCCACTCCGCTCCCCGGATTCTCGCTGCCGGCAGGTCCGGCTCTGTGGCCAGGCGTTGCAACACATCCCGTTTGCCGGCGCCGCTCACCAAAAAAAGCTTGTGTCGTGCCGCATTGAGCACCCCAAGCGATAGCGAGACACGTTCAGCAGGGGGCTTGGGCGCGGCATGGACCGGGACCACCGGCTGCGCCTGATGCAGCGCGGCGTTTCCGGGAAAAAGGCTGGCCGTATGCCCGTCTTCCCCCAAACCCAGGAGCACCAGATCCAGCGGCAACCCCGGACGCAGAACTTCCGCATAGGCCTCAGCTGCCGCTTCGGCCCCGAGTTCCGCCGGAATGGGGTGGTAATTGCCCGAAGGCAGAGCGATGTGATTCAGCCAGGCCTGCCCGGCCATGGTGTCATTGCGGCGGGAGTCGCCACGCGGCAGGCAACGTTCATCTCCGAAATAGATCTCGACCCGGGACCAGTCAAAGTTGGATGCGCGCAGCCGTTCGTAGCAGCGCCGGGGGGTGTCGCCTCCGGCCAGGGCCAGCCTGAACAGGCCATGCGCCTGCACGGCAGCCAAGCCCAGTGTCAGGATGCGTGCGGCCGCAGCAGCGGCCAGCGCTTCGGCGTCAGGACAGGTCTCGAAGCGCTCAAAGATCAAGAAAGACTCTGTTTTTCAACAGGTTGATGGTGCCGACAGTAGGAATCGAACCCACGACCTTCTGATTACAAATCAGCTGCTCTACCATCTGAGCTATGCCGGCAAAAAAGCAAACCGCTATTTAACCACAGTCAGCGTGGGTTTTCTCTGCTTCTGGGGTTCTGTGGCCGGCTCAGCTGCTTCGACATCGGGCAATGGGGATAGCAGGGACGACTCTTCAAGCCCGGGCTCTTCCTCCGGAAACAGCATGCCTTCCCCCGTTTCACGGGCATAAAGTCCCGTCACCGCACTCCAGGGAACGGAAATTTCGCGCGAGATGCCATTGAAGCGGGCATTGAACTGGATTTCCGCATTGTTCATGGTGAGGTTGCGGGTGGCCGTCGCGCTGATGTTGAGCACAATCTGCCCATCCTTGACGAACTCCATGGGCACCCGTGCCTGGGTGCCTTCCACTTGCACCTGGATCAGCGGGGTGAGCCCGTTGTCACTGCACCATTCCCAGAGAGCACGGGCCAAATAGGGCCTTTTTGACGAAGTAGTCACTTACTTTCGCATGGCCTTCTCGGAAGGCGTCATGGAGTCGATGAAGGCCTGCCGGGAGAAAAGGCGCTCGGCATACTTGAGCAGCGGGGCAGCTGGCTTGGGCATGCTGATCTGGTAATGGTCAAGCCTCCAGAGCAATGGCGCGATGGCCACGTCCAGCATGGAGAACTCTTCGCCCAGCATGAATTTCTGCTTCACGAACACCGGGGCAATCTGCACCAGGTTTTCGCGGATCAGCGTACGGGCCTTTTCCGCCAGTTTGGCGTTGCCCGCTTCCAGGATGGAAACCTGGGAAAACAGCTCGGCTTCGAAACGGAACAGGAATAGCCGGGCACGCGCGCGCATGACCGGATCGGCCGGCATCAACTGCGGATGGGGGAAGCGCTCATCAATGTATTCATTGATGATGTTGGATTCATACAGGATAAGATCCCGCTCGACCAGAATCGGAACGCGATTGTAGGGATTCATCACGCCGATGTCTTCCGGCATGTTGAAAAGGTCGATATCGATAATCTGGAAATCCATGCCCTTTTCATACAGCACGATGCGGCAGCGCTGGCTGAAGGGGCAGGTGGTTCCTGAATACAAGGTCATCATGCTTCGGTTCTCACTCCGTGGGGTGGGAAAATCAGTGAACGTCTTTCCAGTACTCTTTTTTGAGGGCCCGGGTGATCACAAAAGCGATCGCCAGGAAAATCATGACGCCGTAGCCGATATGAAAGCGCGTCTGGCGGGCCGGTTCAGCCATAAACACCATGTAGTTGACCAGATCGGCCACGAACTGGTCGTATTCCTTGGGTGCGAGCTTGCCCGGCTTGGCTAGGACCAGTTTACCCCCATGGAGTTCTCCGGGTTTTGCCCCCTCGGCCGGCTGCAGCACCTGTTCACCCTGCAGCTCCCACAGCACGTTGGGCATGGCCACCCCGCGAAAAACCAGGTTGTTCCAGCCGCTGTCCCGGTGTTCGTCACGGTAGAAAGAGCGCAGGTAAGTGTAAAGCCAGTTTGCCCCGCGCACCCGCGCCTCGACCGAAAGGTCGGGAGGAGGCACGCCAAACCAGTTCTTGGCATCCTTGGGCTTGAGCGCCACCGTCATGTAATCCGCGATCTTGGCGTCTGTCAGGATCAGGTTTTTCTTGACCTGGCCTTCCGTCAGTCCCAAACGCTGCAACAGGTCAAAGCGGGCAAACTGGGCGCTGTGGCAGGTCAGGCAGTAGTTCATGAAATGCTGAGCCCCGCGCTGCAACGACGCCATGTCAGAGGGGTCGATGGGCGCGCGATCCAGCCTGACAGCCTCCGGATTTGCCAGCGCGGCGGGCAACACCAGTGCCAGCAGCAGGCTTCCGACCCAGCGCCGGGCGCTATTTTTCCAGGAATCGCTTGTCATCATCCGGTCACTCGCTCAGGCACGGGTTTGGTTTTGTCCAGCCGGCTGTAAAGGGGCATCAGGATAAAAAACCCGAAATACACGACGGCACAGACGCGGGAGATGGGATTCACATACCAGAGGTTGGGGTCTTGCGTGCCCATGTAGCCCAGCACCAGGAAAGCCGCGACAAACAGCCCCAGGGCCGTCTTGTAGAGAGTGCCGCGGTAGCGGATCGACTTGACGATCCCGCGGTCCAGCCAGGGCAGCAGGAAGAAAATCACCACCGCGACGCCCATGGCGATCACCCCCACCTGCTTCTGGGGGATGGCTCTCAAAATGGCATAAAAAGGCGTGAAGTACCAGACGGGAGCAATATGCGGCGGGGTTTTGAGCGGGTCTGCAGGGATGAAATTGTTTTCCTCAAGGAAATAGCCGCCCATCTCGGGCGAAAAAAATATGATCCCGAAGTAAACAATCAGGAAACCAACCACGCCCATGATGTCCTTGACCGTGTAATAGGGGTGGAACGGGATACCATCCAGGGGAATGCCGGTCTGCGGATCCTTCTTTTCCTTGATTTCGATGCCGTCCGGATTGTTCGACCCCACCTGGTGGAGTGCCACGATGTGCAGGAACACCAGCAAGGCCAGCACCAGGGGCAGGGCGATTACGTGGAAGGCAAAAAAACGGTTGAGGGTGGCGTCCGCGATCACGTAGTCACCGCGAACCCACAGGGCGACGGGCGGGCTGATGGCGTCAATGAGCGACACGATCACCTGCGCACCCCAGTAGGACATCTGCCCCCACGGCAGGAGATAGCCAAAAAAGGCTTCTGCCATCAGGCACAGGTAAATCGCCATGCCCAGGATCCAGATCAGCTCCCGCGGTTTCTGGTACGAGCCGTAGAGCAAGCCGCGCATCATGTGCAGGTAGACCACCACAAAAAACATGGAAGCACCGGTGGAGTGCATGTACCGGATCAGCCAGCCGTAATCCACATCCCGCATGATGTATTCGACCGAAGCGAAGGCAAATCGCGCATCGGGCTTGTAATTCATGGTCAGGAAAATGCCGGTCACGATCTGGATGACCAGCACCAGCATGGCGAGCGAACCGAAGTAGTACCAGAAATTGAAGTTTTTGGGCGCGTAGTACTCGGACAGGTGTTCGCGCCAGACCGTGGTCAGCGGAAAGCGGGCATCGATCCAGCCCAGCAGTCGTTCGGCAGTTTTCATGGTCAGGCCCCCTTCTTGTCGTCGCCGATCAGCAGCCGGGAGTCCGTCATAAAGGTGTAAGGCGGAATCCTCAGGTTCAACGGTGCTGGCATGCTTTTAAAAACCCTTCCCGACATGTCGTATTTGGACCCATGGCAAGGGCAGAAAAAGCCACCCGGCCAGTCGCTGCCCATGCCGCCGGAGTCTCCCGCTTTCATTTTGTCCACCGGGGAACAGCCCAGATGCGTGCAGATCCCCACCACCACCAGCAGATTGGGGTGCTTTGCAGTGGCCCGGTTGATGTTCTTGCAATAGTCCGGCTGGCTGGAATCCTCGGAGTTGGGATCGCGCAGCAAATCCGCATTTTTGGCGAGCTGGGCCAGCATCTCCGGGGTGCGATTGATGACCCAAACTGGCTGTCCGCGCCATTCCTGGGTAATCATCATGCCAGACTCCACTTTCGAGATGTCCACTTCGACGGGAGCACCCGCTGCCTTGGCCCGCGCACTGGGAAGCATGCTCAGAACGAAAGGGGTTGCTGCCGCAGCCACACCCGCCGCCCCTACCACTACCGTGGCACCGACCAGAAACTTGCGACGTCCCGGGTCCGACTGCGCTTCGCTCATGATGACTGTCCTGTTTTGGGCTATATTGCTGATTTCAAACGAGGGTATTCTATCAGAAGGGCCCCCAAGCTTAAAACCGGCCTCATGGATGTGCCGGCATGCCGCCGTCTTGTTGCGACGCGGTAGCCATGATACGGACCTCACACCCCTGGATTATTGACCTAATGCAAAAACTCTGGCTTGTCTTTGCCCAATCCGTGACCGTATGCCTTGGCGTGCTGTTCGTGGCCACGCTCTTCAGGCACGACCTGTTGCCCGGGAAAACCGACATCGGCACCCTGCACGAAATTGTCCGGGACAACGGTTCGGCTCCCCCCGGCTCTTTCCGGGATGCCGCCCGCAAGGCCATGCCATCGGTCGTGAACATTTTCACCAGCAAGGAAGTGCGTGCGCGTCGCTCCCCGCTGTTCCCCGACAATCCCGAGCTCAGACGGTTCTTCGGAGACAACCTGCCTCCGGAAACACACCAGCAGCTGAGCCTCGGCTCGGGGGTGATCGTGCTTTCGGAAGGCTACATTCTCACCAATGACCACGTCATCGACGGCGCCGAGGAAATCCAGGTGGTCCTGTCCGACGGGCGCACGGTTCCCGCCAGCGTGGTCGGTGCCGATCCCGAAACGGACATTGCCGTCCTCAAAATTGCGCTCAAGGGGCTGCCGGCCATCACTTTCGGCACCTCCGAGCAGGTTCGCGTGGGCGATGTGGCACTGGCCATCGGCAATCCCTTCGGTGTGGGAGAAACAGTGACCATGGGCATCATCAGCGCCCTCGGGCGCAGCCGTCTGGGCATCAATACCTTTGAAAATTTCATCCAGACCGATGCCGCCATCAATCCGGGCAATTCGGGTGGCGCACTGGTGGATGCTGCCGGCAACCTGATCGGGATCAACAGCGCCATCTATTCGAAGTCAGGAGGTTCCCAGGGCATCGGCTTCAGCATTCCGGTCAGCATCGCGAAAAACGTGATGGAGGAGATCATCAAGACCGGCTCTGTCACACGCGGCTGGATCGGCGTCGAAGTGCAGGACCTGACGCCTGAACTGGCCGAATCTTTCCGGCTGGACAAGCCGGTAGGAGCCCTGATTTCAGCAATTCTGAAGGGGGGACCGGCAGAAAAGGCAGGAATCCGCCCGGGAGACATTCTGGTGGAAATCAACGGAACGCCGATTGTGGATTCCCAGGACATGCTGAACCGGGTCGCCGCGCTGAAACCTGCCCAGAACGCCAAGATCAAAGTGCTGCGCAACCGCGAGGCCCAGGTGTTCACCGTCCTGATTGGCAAGCGCCCCAAGGGCTCGATCAGGAATCTGGATGAGGACGAGGAAGGGGATCCGGCTCAGTAGCTTCCGGCTCGGCAGCCTTGGGCGGTGCCATGCGGGCAGCCACCAGAATCCCCAGCTCGTAGAGCAGCCAGAGGGGCAATGCCAGCATGGTCTGTGAAATGGCATCCGGGGGAGTAAAAACGGCACCCACGATGAAGGCACCCACGATCACGTAACGCCGCGCATGGCGCAACTGGGCCACGGACAGCACCCCAAGCTTCACCAGCAATACCACCGCCACAGGCGTTTCGAAAGCCAGCCCGAAGGCCAGGAACATGTTGATGACGAACCCGAGGTACTTGTCGATGTCCGTCATGATCTCCACGCCTTGGGGCGCTGTTTTCGTAATGAAGCCGAAAACAAAGGGAAATACCCCAAAATAGGCGAAAGCCATCCCGCAGTAAAACAGCAGGGTGCTGGACACCACCAGTGGCAGCGCCAGCCTTTTTTCATGGGCATACAGTCCGGGGGCCACAAACCCCCACACCTGACCCAGCACGTAGGGCAGGGCAATCAGGAAAGCAACCAGGCCGGCCACTTTCATGGGAACAAAAAAGGGCGTCGTCACTTCCGTGGCGATCATGTGGCCGCCCATGGGCATTTTGCTCAGCAAAGGCAAGGCAAGCCAGGTATAGAGCGTGTTGGCGAAGGGCAGCAACACGAGAAACACCACGAAGACAGCCACCACTGCCCGGACCAGGCGGGTCCGCAACTCAACCAGATGGGAAACGAATTCCTGGACTGCGCTCGACTCTTCCGTCACACGGCCTCCGGCTCAGCCCCCGGACTGCGGCTGTGCGATGTGCCGGCCGAAGTCATCGGCTTGCTGCGCAGTGGCACTGCAGGGCGGACACTGAAAGGATCGCCCCCGAACGGGGTCGCTTCGGGAACAGGAATTGTCGGAAGGGAGGCGTTTGCAGCCAGCCTTTCGTCCCCTGCCTGGAAGGCCAGCTCGGCCTGGGCCGGCGCTTCAGCGTCTGCAGATGGGGCCAGCGCCGGTGACCCGGTCGTGGCTGGCGCTACAGACTCCGGCACCGCAGGGCTGTCAAGCACCTGCTGCGCCTGCTGCATCGAAGCCGTGACCTGCTGCTCCGCTTCGCGCGCCGCTTCGTTCATCTTCTTGCGCAATTCACGCAATTCCGACTGTTCGATTTCCCGGTCGATTTCAGCCTTGACCGAAATGGCATAACGGCGAAAACGGCCGAACAGAACCCCAGCTGCCCGCGCAACTTTGGGCAACCGCTCCGGGCCGATGGCCACGAGCGCCACCACGCCGATCAGACCGATCTCGGAAACGCTGAAATCCAACATGGGCTAGCGCAACCCCCGCCACCACACCATGTCAGGAATGGGTCTTTTCCTGGGTCGTCATCTCCGAATGAGAAGCAGCCGTCTTCTCTTCCAGCGGCTTTTTCTCCTCGGACTTGGATTCGGTACTGCCATTGCCCGCCATTCCTTCCTTGAAGCTCTTGACGGCACCGCCCAGGTCGGAACCGATATTGCGCAGTTTCTTGGTGCCGAACACCAGCACCACAATCAACAAAATCAGCAGCAAGTGCTGAATCGTAAACAAATCACCCATTTCTCGTTCCTCCCGATTGCCTCGTCATTATTCTCTGTCGACCATTCCCGCCAGGGAGCGCGGCTTTCCACCGCCGATCACATGAACATGCAGGTGATACACTTCCTGGCCTCCGCCGCGACCGGTATTGATTACCGTACGGAAACCGTCGGCGAGGCCCTGCCCGGCCGCAAGTTGTGGGGCCAAAAGCAGGATTTTACCCAACAGCGCCTGATCTTCCGAATGACAGTGGACCAGCGAATCCACATGCTTCCTGGGAATGATCATGAAATGCACCGGAGCGGCCGGATGGATGTCGTGGAAAGCCAGAACATCCTCGTCCTCATACACTTTACGGCTCGGCAGTTCGCCGCGAACGATCCTGCAGAACAGGCAGTCGTTCACGATGCCGGCCCCGGACGGCGTGCCGCCTTTTCTTCGTGGCCCGATGTTCCCTCCCGGCGGGCGAGTTCGCGCAGTATATCGTCAGCTGCAAGGTCATAGTGGGCAAGCAGCACAAGGGAATGAAACCACAGATCTGCCGTTTCGCTCACCAGGTGCTGCCGGTCGCCGTCCTTTGCTGCCAGCACTGCCTCCAGCGCCTCTTCGCCCACCTTGCGCGCCATGGCATCCACGCCTTTGGCGTAAAGGGAGGCCACATAGGAAGTGCCCGGTGCCGCACCTTTGCGACTTGCCAGCGTGGCGCTCAGCCTTTCAAGAATATCCGCATGCGCTTCCACGTTGTTTTCAGCCCCCGTAAATTTGGGACGGATCCTTGAGCACCGGGTCCGTTTCTATCCATTGTCCGTTTTCGAGACGCCTGAAAAAACAGCGCGCCCGCCCCGTATGGCAGGCAATGCCACCCACCTGTTCCACTTGCAGCAGCACCACGTCGGCATCGCAGTCCAGGCGGATTTCGAGAACCCGCTGGACATGGCCAGACTCCTCGCCCTTGTGCCAAAGCTTGCGCCTGGAACGCGACCAGTACACGGCCGTGCCTCCTTCGGCGGTCAGGCCCAGTGCTTCCCGGTTCATCCAGCCCACCATCAGCACCTGCCCGGTGGAGGCGTCCTGGGCAATGGCCGGAACAAGACCCTGCTCGTTCCAATGTACCGCGTCAAGCCAGGTTGTCACAAGCGCACCTCGATGCCCTGCGCTGCCATGAAATCCTTGGCCTGGCGCACCGTGAATTCGCCGTAATGGAAAATGCTGGCCGCCAGCACGGCATCCGCATGCCCTTTCTGGATGCCATCGCTGAGGTGCTGCAGATTGCCCACCCCCCCGCTGGCAATCACCGGCACCGCCACGGCGTCTGCCACCGTGCGGGTCAGGTCCAGGTCGAACCCTTCCTTGGTTCCGTCCCGGTCCATGCTGGTGAGCAGCAGTTCTCCCGCCCCCAGGACGGCACATTGCACGGCCCAGGCGACCGCATCCAGGCCCGTGCCATTGCGCCCGCCGTGGGTGAACACTTCCCAGCCTGATGGCGTGTCCGAGCGCTTGGCGTCAATCGCCACCACGATGCACTGGGAACCAAACCGCTCCGCCGCATCGGCCACCAGCCGGGGGTTCTGCACGGCCGAAGTATTGATGCTGACTTTGTCCGCACCGGCATTGAGCAGGCGGCGCACGTCTCCCACCTCGCGCACGCCTCCGCCAACGGTCAGGGGAATGAACACCTGAGCCGACACCGCTTCGATGATGGGAATGATGAGACCACGCCCATCCGAGCTGGCCGTGATGTCCAGGAATGTGACCTCGTCCGCACCCTGCTCGTCATAGCGTCGCGCAATTTCGACAGGGTCGCCGGCATCGCGCAAGCCGACAAAATTGACGCCTTTGACCACTCGGCCTGCGTTGACGTCCAGACAGGGAATGATGCGCTTGGCAAGGCCCATGCTTCAATGCCCGCTTGCGGGCGAACGCGACAGGCTGATGGCCAGCTTGTTGGCTTCAGCAAAATTGAGGGTGCCCTCGTAAATGGCACGTCCGGTAATGGCCCCCATGATGCCCTCGTCCTCCACGGCGCACAGGGCGCGCACGTCTTCCATGCCATGGATGCCGCCGCTGGCAATCACCGGAATGGTGAGGGAACGGGCCAGGGTGACCGTGGCCGGAATATTGACACCGGTCAGCATGCCGTCTCGACCGATGTCTGTATAGATGACCGCTTCCACGCCATAGTCCTGGAAACGCTTGGCAAGGTCCACCACCTCATGCCCGGTCAGCTTGGACCAACCTTCCACAGCCACTTTGCCGTCCCGCGCATCGAGGCCGACCATGATGTGCCCGGGAAAGGCATCGCACGCTTCGTGCAAGAATCCCGGGTTTTTGACGGCCGCGGTGCCGATGATGACCTCCGATACGCCGCTGTCCAGGTAACGTTCGATGATGTCCAGGGTGCGGATGCCCCCACCCAGCTGAATGGGAATTTCGCCATTCACTTCATCGACGATTTCGCGCATGGCCCGTTCGTTGACCGGCTTTCCGGAAAAGGCGCCGTTGAGGTCCACCAGGTGCAAGCGCCTGGCGCCTTGATCCAGCCAATGTCGGGCCATCTGCGCCGGTTCGTCGGAAAATACCGTGGCTTCTTCCATCAGCCCCTGGCGCAGCCGGACACAGCGGCCATCTTTCAGATCAATTGCAGGAATCAGAATCATGGGGTCACTCAGGGATTCCAGTGAACAAAATTGCTCAGCAGCGCCAAACCGGCGCCGGCACTTTTTTCGGGGTGAAACTGCACGGCAAACAGATTGTCGCGCGCCACGGCGCAGGCAAAATCCAGTCCGTAGCGGGCCATTGCTGTTCCAACCCCCGAATCATGGGGTTCCACGTAATAGCTGTGCACAAAATAAAACCGCGAGCCGTCTGCGATGCCGGCCCACAATGGGTGTTTCCCTTGCTGGTAGACCTGGTTCCAGCCCATGTGCGGCACCTTGAGACGCCCGCCATCGGCAGTGAACATGTGTTCCGCAGGAAACCGGCGCACCTGGCCAGCCAGCAACCCCAGACCCGAGGCCGGCCCTTCCTCCGAGGCGTCAAACAGCATCTGCAATCCAATGCAAAGCCCCAGAAAAGGCTTCTCATGTGCCGCTTCGATCACCGCAGGCCGCAACTTGCGCTGGTCCAGTTCGCGCATGCAGTCGGGCATGGCCCCCTGGCCAGGAAACACCACGCGATCAGCTGCCCTGACCCTGGTTGGATCGTCGGTGACTTCCACGTGCGCATGGGGAGCCACCTGTTCCAGCGCTTTCGCCACGGAACGCAAATTACCCATGCCGTAATCCACAACTGCAATATGAGTCACGACGGCTGTCCGATGCTCAAAGAGAACCTTTGGTAGAGGGCGTCACGCCGGCGATCCGCGGATCCAGTTCGACGGCAGCGCGCAACGCGCGGCCGAAAGCCTTGAACACGGTTTCAGCCTGATGATGGGCGTTGCGCCCCTTGAGATTGTCCACATGCAGCGTGATGTGCGCATGATTGACGAAACCCTGGAAAAACTCGTGAAACAGGTCCACGTCGAATTCGCCGATGCGGGCGCGGCTGAAAGGCACATCGAAAAAAAGCCCGGGTCGACCGGAGAGGTCGACTGTGACCCGCGACAGGGCCTCATCCAGAGGCACCACGGCATGGCCATAGCGGCGTACGCCTTTCTTGTCACCGATTGCCTGTGCAAACGCCTGGCCGAGCGTGATGCCGATGTCTTCCACGCTGTGATGGGCATCGATGTGGAGATCGCCCTTGCAATGCACTGCCAGGTCGATCAGGCCGTGACGGGCCACCTGATCCAGCATGTGGTCTAGAAAGGCGATGCCGGTGTCAAGGCGAGCCAACCCCTGTCCGTCGAGATTGATTTCAGCCGTGACCTGGGTTTCGAGCGTGTTCCGCGTAATCTGTGCCGATCGCATGGATGGCCTGGAAACAAGTTGGTGTCAGTTAAGCGCCCATAAGGCGCATTGTGGTTATAGGGAGTCCTGGAGCGCTTGCAGAAACTGCCGGTTTTCCTCGGGGGTACCGACAGTGACCCGCAGGCAGTCCGCCAACAGCGGATGGGCCGCGCTCAAGTTCTTGATCAATATACCACGTTGGCGAAGTCCTTCAAAGACGCGGGAGGCTTGGGCAACACGGAAAAGCAGGAAATTGGCGGCGCTGGGGTAAACGGTGATTGCAGGCATGCGAGACAGTCCGTCCGCCAGCACCGCGCGCTGCTCGCGGATGCGCGCAGCCTGTTCCTGCAGCACTTCCGGACGCGACAGCACTTCCAGGGCTGCAGCCTGGTCCAGCACCGAAATGTTGTAGGGCAGGCGCACCTTGTCGACCTGTCCCAGGACCTCGGCCGGCCCAGCCAGAAGCCCCAACCGGATCCCGGCCAGCCCCAGCTTGGACACGGTGCGCATCACCAGCAGGTTGGGGCGGGACAGCAGACTGGGCAGGAACGAATGATCGGTGAACGGGTAGTAGGCCTCATCCACGACCACCAGGCCCGGCGAAGCCTGGATGACCGACTCCACGACTTGCGGGTCGAAATGGTTCCCCGTGGGGTTGTTGGGGTAGGCCAGGAAAGTCAGCGCAGGACGCTCGGTGCGCACCGCCTCCAGCAGCGCCGGAGCATCCAGGGAAAAATCGGGGCGCAGTCCCACCCCCACATAGCGCATGCCGGCAAAGGTCGCAATCATGCGAAACATGACAAAGGAAGGTTCTACGCCCAGCACCACGGCGCCGGGTTTTGCCACTGCCAGCGCCAGCATCTGGATCAATTCATCGGAGCCGTTGCCCAGCACCAGGGCTGCCTCGGAAGGAATGCCCATGGCTTGCCGCAGCGCAGCCTTCAGCGCTTCGGGATTGGCATCCGGATAGCGGTTGAGATCAAGGGCGGCCAGCCGCTGCGCAAGCCCCTGGCGCATGGACTGGGGAAGGCCATAGGGATTTTCCATGGCATCAAGCTTGACCATGCCCTGGGCTGAAGGCACTTCATAGGCCTTGAGCGCCCTGATTTCATCGCGTATGCACTCGTCCAAGTCAACCCTCCAGACGATAGGCCGCAGAGCGGGCATGTGCCACCAGCCCCTCGCACTCGGCCAGGGCCTGGGCAATTTCACCCAGGGTGGAGGCCCCTGCGCGCGACACCTGGATGAGACTGCTGCGCTTCTGGAAATCGTATACCCCCAGCGGCGAGGCAAAGCGTGCCGTGCGTCCCGTGGGCAGCACGTGGTTGGGTCCGGCACAGTAGTCGCCCAGAGCTTCAGAACTGTAGGGCCCGACAAATACGGCACCGGCATGGCGGATGAGCGGCAGCCAGCGATCCCCTTCAGCAACGGAAAGCTCGAGATGCTCCGGCGCGATCCGGTTGGCCAGTTCACAGGCTTCCTCCATGTTGCGCACCTGCACAAGGGCTCCGCGACCCTCCAGGGACGCCTCGATCACGGCCCGGCGGGGCATGGTCTGGATCAGCCGGTGAATGGCCTCCTCCACGCGATCCAGGTAGGCCGCCTCCGGACAAAGCAGGATGGACTGCGCGAGTTCGTCATGCTCTGCCTGGGAAAACAGGTCCATGGCTACCCATTCGGGGGGAGCACTGCCGTCGGAAATCACCAGGATTTCCGAGGGGCCGGCCACCATGTCGATGCCCACAACGCCGAACACGCGGCGCTTGGCCGCAGCCACGTAGGCATTGCCGGGCCCCACGATCTTGTCCACCGCCGGCACGGTTTCCGTGCCGTAGGCCAGGGCCGCCACTGCCTGTGCACCACCGACCGTGAAAACCCGCCGGGCGCCACCCAGGGCAGCTGCAGCCAGCACGAGCTCATTGCGGACGCCGTCCGGCGTCGGCACCACGATCACGATTTCACGGACCCCGGCCACGGCCGCCGGAATCGCATTCATGAGCACGGACGAGGGATAAACTGCCTTGCCGCCCGGGACATACAAGCCCACCCGGTCCAGCGGCGTGACTTGCTGGCCAAGGACTGTGCCATCAGGCTCGGTGTAGGACCAGGTTTCGCCCTTCTGGTGCTCGTGGAACAACCGGATGCGCCTTGCGGCTTCCTCAAGCGCCCGACGCTGCACCGAAGGCAAGCGTTCCAGGGCCTGCTCCAAAACGGACGACGGCAGCTCCAGGTCAGCTGCCCGCTCCACCGGCAACCGGTCAAAACGCCGGGTGTACTCGAGCAATGCCGCATCACCACGGGTTTTGACGTTTTCCACGATCTCGGCGACCGTGCGGTCGATGGCAGGATCCTGGGCCATTTCAAAAGCCGTGAGGCGATCGAGCGCCGATGCAAAACCCGCATCGGTCGTGTTCATGCGGCGCAATTTCATGAGGAGCCCTCCAGACCCGAAGCAAACGCCTCCACTATCGGCGCAATGCGCGACCGGTTGAGTTTCCAGGCAGCCACGTTGACCACCAGCCGCGCGCTGATCTTTGCAATCTCCTCCACCGCCTCAAGATGATTGGCCTTGAGCGTGTTGCCGCTGCTGACCAGATCCACGATCACGTCGGCCAGCCCGGTGAGCGGGGCCAGCTCCATTGAGCCGTAGAGCTTGATCAGGTCCACGTGCACCCCTTTCTCGGCAAAATGGCTGCGCGCGGACTCGGCGTATTTGGTGGCCACCCGCAGGCGGGCTCCGCGCCCGATGGCCGCAGCGTAATCAAAGCCGCGCGGCACAGCCACCATGAGGCGGCATTTGGCAATCTGGAGGTCCAGGGGCTGGTAGAGCCCTTCGCCGACGTGCTCCATGAGGACATCCTTGCCGGCAATGCCGATGTCAGCCGCCCCGTATTGCACGTAGGTGGGCACATCGGACGCACGCACGATCACGAGCCGAACATCGGCGCGATTGGTGGGCAATATCAGCTGGCGCGACGTTTCGGGGTCTGCAAGCGGCCTGACGCCGGCGCGTTCCAGCAACGGCAACGTGTCGTCGAAAATGCGCCCCTTGGACAGGGCGATCGTGACTCCGTCAAATGCGGGCATCCCCTCACCAGAATTCATTCCGCGTCTCCGTCCGAACGGCGATAGATGGCAGCCCCCAAGCAGGAAAGCTTTTGCTCGATTTTTTCATATCCGCGGTCGAGATGGTAAATACGATCCACCACGGTCTCGCCCTGGGCGATCAGCCCGGCAATCACCAGGCTTGCCGAGGCACGCAGGTCGGTGGCCATGACGGTTGCCCCTTCAAGCTTTGAAACGCCGCGAATGATGGCCGCGTTGCCTTCAACTTCGATGTTGGCACCCAGTCTGCGCAATTCCTGTACGTGCATGAAGCGATTTTCAAAAATGGTTTCCGTCACCACAGTCGTGCCCTGCGCCACGGCATTCATGGCCATGAACTGTGCCTGCATGTCCGTGGGAAATGCAGGATAGGGTGATGTACGCAGGCTCACTCCGTGATTGGGGCCGCGCATCCGTATGCGGATTTCGCCCTGCCCCCGCTCCACGATTGCGTTGGCCTCCTCAAGCTTGTCCAGCACCGCATCCAGGGTGTCGTCCCGAGTCCCCACCAGGCGGACGTTTCCACCTGTGGCGGCGGCCGCCACCAGAAAGGTGCCGGTTTCAATGCGGTCGGGCATGACCGCATGCTGCGTGCCCTCCAGCCGGGACACGCCTTCGATCGTCACCACGTCGGAACCATGGCCGCGGATGCGAGCGCCCATGCCGATCAGGCACTCAGCCAGATCCACCACTTCGGGTTCGCGGGCCGCGTTTTCAAGCACGGTCACGCCCTCCGCCAGCGTGGCTGCCATCATGAGATTTTCGGTTCCCGTCACCGTCACGGTATCCATGAAGATGCGTGCCCCCTTGAGACGGGCGGCTTCGGCCACGATGTAGCCGTGGTCAATGTCGATGCGGGCCCCCATGGCCTGCAACCCCTTGATGTGCAAGTCCACCGGCCGCTCGCCAATGGCACAACCTCCCGGTAGCGACACCCGGGCATGGCCAAAGCGTGCCAGCAGAGGGCCCAACACCAGGATGGACGCCCGCATGGTCTTGACCAGATCGTAGGAGGCCACCGGATTGCCTACGGATTCCGCACACAGGGTGACTCGATGAACACCGCGCTCAACCGTAACGCCCATGCTGCCCAGCAGGCGAAGCAGCGTACCCACGTCCCTGAGGTCGGGAACGTTGTCGAACACCACCGGTTGGGCAGTCAGCAGCCCTGCACAGAGAATGGGCAAAGCCGCATTCTTGGCGCCCGAAACTTCAATTTCGCCGGCGAGGGGTTTCCCTCCCGCGATGACAAGCTGGTCCACGATGGAGAGTACCGGTCAGTGACCGCCGAGAGCAGCCCACTGCTCTGGAGTCAGTGTGCGCATGGAAAGTGCGTGAATTTCCTGGCGCATGCGGTCACCCAAAGCCTGGTAAACGAGCTGATGCTGGGCAACACGGCTTTTTCCGGCAAAAAGATGGCTGACGATGATGGCTTCAAAATGATGCCCGTCCCCGCTCACTTCCACGCGTTCGCAGGGCAGGCCGGCTTCGATGTACTGTTTGATGTCCTGGGGCAATACCATGTTGGATTCCGTCCGATGTCCCTGGCTTCAGGTTCGCAGTCGCCATCCTTTGCGCAACAAGGCCAGGGTCGTCCATGATAAAGCGAAACAGGTGCCCCCGACAATCAAGAGGGATTGCCACGGTGATACGTCGCTGCTCCCGAGAAAGCCGTAGCGAAACCCGTCGATGGCATAGAAAAAGGGGTTGAAACGGGACAAGGCCGCCCAGAAGGGCGGAAGGGAATGCAGGGTGTAGAAGGCCCCGGAAAGGAACGTCAGCGGCAGGATGACAAAGTTTTGCCAGACCGCCATCTGGTCGAACTTTTCCGCCCAAATGCCCGCCAGCACGCCCAACGTCCCCGACAAGAGGGTGGCCAGCAAGCCGAATGACAGCACCCACAGCGGTTCACGCACCGGCATCACGACAAAGGCCCAGGCCGCCAGAAACACCACCAGCCCGACCAGGATGCCCCGCACCATCGATGCCAGCACATAGGCCCCGTAGAACTCCCCGGGGGAAAGGGGCGTAAGCAGGACAAACACCAGGTTGCCGGTCACCTTGGACTGCACCAGGCTCGAGGAACTGTTGGCAAAGGCATTTTGCAGCATCGACATCATCACGAGGCCTGGAATGAGAAACGCCGCATAGGGCACCCCCGGATAGATTTCCGCATGGCCCGTCATGACCTGGGCAAACACCAGCAGGTACAGCAGGGTGGAAACCAGCGGCGCCAGTACGGTCTGGAACGACACTTTCCAGAAACGAAGCACTTCCTTCAAAAACAGGGTCTGGAATCCGCGCATGGCTTACGACTCGGCAGGCTCGCCCTCATCCTGCATGAGGGCCACAAACACGTCTTCCAGTTTCCTGGAAGCACTCGCACGCAGTAGGTTTTCCGTGGTGTCGTCGGCCACAATCTGGCCGCGGCGCAAAATGGCCACACGCCGGCACAGGGTTTCCGCCTCTTCCAGGTAGTGGGTTGTGAGCAGGATGGTGTGGCCTTCACGGTTGAGGCGCTGGATGAACTTCCACAGGCTCTGGCGCAAGGCCACATCGACCCCTGCCGTCGGCTCGTCCAGCACGATGACGGGGGGGCGGTGCACCAGGGCCTGGGCAATCAGCACGCGCCGCTTCATTCCGCCGGAAAGCGCTCGCATGTTGGCATCGGCCTTGTCTGAAAGCTGCAGGTTATGCAACAGGTCATCGATCCAGTCGTCGTTATGGCGCAGGCCAAAGTAGCCCGACTGGAGCTCCAGGGTTTCCCGCACGGTAAAAAACGGATCGAACACCAATTCCTGGGGCACCACCCCGAGATTGCGGCGCGCCTGCCGGTAATCCCGCACCACATCGTGCCCCATGACCTTGAGGGTGCCACCATCGGGTCTGGAGAGTCCGGAAAGCAGGTTGATGAGGGTGGTCTTGCCCGCCCCGTTGGGGCCAAGCAATGCGAAAAAATCGCCGGCATCGACCGTGAGATCGACCGCTTTCAGCGCGTGAAGTGAACCGTAATGCTTGTCGGCACCGCGAATTTCAATGGCTGGAGCCATGGGAATAGGGCCGTACTCCGCTCAGGCCGGGACCGGGTGATGGTCCAGCAGAAAGGACACGCCATACAGCTCGGCCAGCACACGCAGGTTGTCGGGCACGTTGGCAAACGTCACCTTGCCGCCCGCCGCCTCTGCCACGCGCCGCCACTGCATCATGAGCGCCAGGGCGGAAGAGTCGATGTCGGTGGTTTGGGCAAAATCTATGATGAGATCTGCTTTCCCCACCGCGCCATTCGTCTGCTTCAGGACCTCATGGACCGTGTCCATGACCAGCGGCCCGGTCAGCACCAACCCCGCACCTTCCTTCCCGTTCATTTCTTTTCTGCCGCCCGGCTCTTCTCTTCGAGCGCCTTGATCAATCCGTCCACGCCACTGCGGCGAACAATGTCAGAGAATTCACTGCGGTAATTCGTCACCAGGCTCACGCCGTCCACCCTGATGTCGTAAACCTTCCAGTCACTGTTGGCCTTTTCCATGCTGTAGTCGATGGGAATGGACTGGCCTCCGGAAGGCACGATGAGGGTGTGAACCACGGCCTCCGAATCACCCGGCCGGGTATCGGTTCCCTTGATCTGAACCACCTGGTCCTTGTACTGGGACAGCGAACTGGCATAAGTGCGGACCAGCAGATCCCTGAATCCGACCACCAGCTGTTTTTGCTGGTCCGGCGCCGCCTGACGCCAGTTGCGCCCCACTGCCAGGCGCGTCATGCGCTCAAAGTCAAAATGGGGCAAGACCTTCTGGTCGATCAGCTTGTAAGCGCTGGAACGGTCACCTTCCCGGATGGACTTGTCAGTCTTGACGGCGGCAATGACCTCGTCCGCGGTCTTGCGGATTACGGCGTCCGGTCCGGACACCGTGGAGGCTTGGGCCCACAGGCTGCTCAACAACAAAAGCCCGGTCAGGGCACGGCCGATCATCTTCATGCGCTTCATTTCTTTCCTCCCTTGTCGGCCCCATCCTTGCTGGTGCCTCCTTCCTGTGCCTTGCTGAACAGGAACTGGCCAATCAGCCGTTCCAGCACCATGGCGCCCTGCGTCAGCTTGATCTCATCCCCGTTCTTCAGCATTTTGTCGTCTCCCCCTGCATCCAGTCCGATGTACTGCTCCCCGAGAATGCCGGAAGTCAGGACCGAAGCGGAAGTGTCCTTGGGAAACTGGTATTGCGAATCGATAGCCAGGGTCACTTCAGCGTTGTAATGCACGGGATCGAACAGCACGGAACGGACCCGGCCTACCAGGACGCCCGCACTGCGAACGGGCGCACGCTCCTTGAGCTGCCCGATGTTGTCGAAATGCGCGACCACGGAATAGGTCGTGCCAGACCCTCCCGCCGTCAGGTTCCCGACCTTGAACGCCAGCATCAAGAACGAGAAAAATCCCAGCAGGACAAAGATTCCAACCCAAAGATTCAGCGTGCTGCGTTCCATCAATTCCATCCTTTCAGCATAAATGCCGTCATGACCAGATCCAGCGCCAGAATTGCCAGCGACGAGCTCACCACGGTACGCGTGGTGGCCCCAGAAACCCCTTCCGCTGTGGGCGGCGCTTCATACCCTTCGAACGTGGCGATGGCGGATACGGCAATTCCGAACACCACGCTTTTGATGATTCCGTTGACGATGTCGTGGCGGAAATCCACGGCCGCCTGCATCTGTGACCAGAATGCACCATCATCCACCCCGATCACCACCACTGCCACCAGGAAACCGCCAACGATGCCCATGGCGCTGAACAGCATGGCCAGCACCGGCATGGAGAACACGCCGCCCCAGAAACGCGGCGCCACCACGCGTGAAATGGGGCTGACCGCCATCATTTCCATGGCGGACAGTTGCTCGGTCGCCTTCATCAAACCGATTTCCGCAGTAATGGCCGAGCCGGCGCGGCTGGCGAACAACAGCGCCGAAACCACCGGACCCAGTTCGCGCACCAGAGAGAGGGCCACCAGCACGCCCACGCTCTGCTCCGACCCGTAGTTCTGCAAGGTCTCGTGGCCTTGCAACCCGAGCACCATGCCCACAAACAGGCCTGACACCAGGATGATGATCAGTGACTGTACGCCGGCATAGAAAATTTCCCTGATCACCAGCCCGAACCGGCGGAAACTGGTGGCAGACTGCGCCAGCGTCAGCCCCAGGAAGGCAACCGTGGCGCCAACGCGCTCCACGATACGCAATGTCCGGTCACCGACCTGGCGAATGCCGCGCAAGGTTGCGTCCAAAGGCATGGTGTCAGCCCTCCCTCAGGCCAAGATCGTTCTGGATGGCTTGCGCCGGGTAGTGGAATGGCAAGGGTCCGTCCACCTCGCCCCAGACAAACTGGTGCACGAAAGGAAGGGTGGACGCACGAATTTCATCCGGCGTTCCCTGGGCGACAATGACTCCTTCCGAAACAAAGTATACGTAGTCCACAATTTTCAAGGATTCCTGCACATCGTGGGTCACCAGCACCGATGTGGCCCCGAGCACGTCGTTTAGGCGACGGATGAGCTGACCAATCACGCCGAGCGAAATGGGGTCCAGTCCGGCAAAAGGCTCGTCGTAGAGGATCAGTTCGGGATCAAGGGCCGTGGCCCGGGCCAAGGCCACCCGCCGTGCCATGCCTCCGGACAGCTCGGAAGGCATGAGCGACTGCACCCCGCGCAACCCCACCGCGTTGAGTTTCATGAGCGTCAGGTCGCGGATCACGCTTTCGGGCAGGGTCGTATGTTCCCGCATCTGGAATGCCACATTGTCATAAACCGACAAGTCGGTGAACAGCGCTCCGAACTGGAACAGCATGCCCAGGCGCCGACGCAGGGCATAAAGGTCACGCTGGCTGATGTGGTTGAGCTCCTGCCCGGCCACCCTTACAGACCCTTCGCGCGCACGAAGCTGGCCACCGATCAGGCGCAGCAGCGTGGTTTTTCCACAGCCGCTCAAACCCATGATGGCCACCAGGCTGCCTTTGGGAACCGTCAGGTTGATGCCCTTGAGCACCAGCCGGTCGTTATAGCCAAAGTTCAGATCGGAAATTTCTACCAGATTTGTCACACCGCTGACACAAACGTTTCGTGATTGAAACGCGCTATGTTAAACCACCCGGGCGCGCCTGACCAATCCTAACCTTGGAGCAGGCGACTCTCCGCCTGGGCCAGGGCTTCGGGAATGCCCATCAGCACCACCACATCCATGGGAATCAGGCGTGTCTCCGCGCTGGGTTTGAGCCCCCGGATTCCGTGGCGCCGGATGGCGGTCACTTCCACGCCCAGGTGGTCCAGCATGAGTTCCTGGATCATCCGGCCGTTGGCATAAGCCCCTTCATTGATCACCACTGAATGCATCCTGGGTTGTGACTGTTCAGCGCTTTCGGAAGTTTCATCCGTGGTGCCGCGAAAAAAGCCGCGCATCAGGTGATAGCGTTCCGAACGCACCTGGCGGATGCGCTTGAGCACCCGAGCCAACGGCACGCCAAGCTCCAGCATGGCATGAGAAGCCAGCATGAGGGAGCCTTCCAGGATTTCCGGCACCACCTCAGCTGCCCCGGCATCCTTCAGCAGGTCCAGATCGGCGTCGTCGAATGTGCGCACAATCACCGGCAAGCCGGGCTCCAGCTCGCGCACATGGCTGATGATGGCGAGGGAAACCGAGGTGTCGGCAAAGGTCACTACCACCGCGGCGGCCCGATGGAGGCCGGCAGCAACCAGGACTTCGCGCCGCCCGGCATCCCCGAAAACCACCGATTCTCCGGCAACCGCAGCAGCACGCACGCGCTGCGGGTCCATGTCGAGCGCAATCACCGTCAGGCCTTCCTGTTCCAGGAAGCGGGCCAGATTCTGGCCGCTGCGCCCATAGCCGCATACAATCACATGCTTGTGCGCCCCGTAGCTGCGCGCCGACAGTTCATGCAGCGCAAGGGAACGCAGGGTCCATTCGCTTTCGCAGCAGTACATGACAATCCGATCGCTCATCATCATGATGAGCGGCGACAACAGCATCGACACCAGCATGGCCGCCAGCACCACCTGCAGCGCTGCTTCCGGCAGCAGATGAACCCCTTCGGCCTGGGCCAGCAGCACGAACCCGAACTCGCCGGCAGGCGCCACGGCCAGCGCCGTGCGCAAGGACACGGAATCGATGTCGCCAAAGGCGCGCGCGAGGCCATACACGATGGCCAGCTTGAGCAGCAGCAGCCCCACCAGCACAGCCAGAACCCAGGGGAATTGGGACCCCACCACCGACAGGTCCAGCAAGGTGCCGATGGAAATGAAAAACAGCCCCAATAGCACATCCCGGAAGGGCTTGATGTAATCTTCCACCTGGTAGCGGTAGTCCGTTTCCGAAATCAGCACCCCGGCGACGAAAGCGCCCAGCGCCAGCGAAAGACCGGCACGGTGGGTGAGCCAGGCCAGGGCTAGGGTGACCAGAAACACATTCAGCACAAATACCTCGGAGGATTTCTGGCGGGCCACCCAGTTGAACCAGCGCCTCATAAAACCCTTACCAAAGCCCAGGAGCAAGGCCAGCACCAGAACCGCCTTGAGGGCAGCAAAGCCCAGGGCATGGACCAGCCCGCCATCGGGCCGGCTGAGTTCGGGAATCAGGATGAGGAGCGGGACCACCGCCAGGTCCTGGAACAGCATCACGCCCATGATCCGCTGGCCATGGGACGATTTCAGTTCAAGGCGTTCCGACAGCAGGCGCGAGACGATTGCGGTGGAAGACAGCGACAGGGCCCCGGCCAGGGCCACGCTGCCTTGCCAGTTGACTCCGGCTGCGCGCGCCAGGGCAAATCCCGCCAGCAACGTGACAACCATCTGGGCTCCGCCAAGGCCGAATACCGTGCGGCGCATGGCCATCAGCTGGCCGAGGCTGAATTCCAGGCCCACGGTGAACATCAGGAAGACAATACCGAACTCCGCCAGGCTGCGCGTGCCGTCATCCGGAGGAATGAATCCGCTGGCGTGGGGACCGATCAGGATCCCTGCCAGCAGGTATCCCAGCATGGCAGGCAAACGCAGCCGCCTGAACAGCGACACCGTCAGCGTGGCCGACAACAGCAATACCAGGACGAGTTCAAGCGTATCGTTCATCCCCTCAAGTATAATTCCTTACAATGATTTCCGAGACGCCACATCACCCCATGAATGACGCGACGATTCTTGACCTGGCCCGAAATGTCCTTTCCATCGAATCCGAAGCCATCGATCAGCTTTCCCTTCGGCTCGACGGATCATTTGTTGCCGCCCATCACCTCATGCGTGCCTGCAAGGGGCGGATCGTGGTCAGCGGCATCGGCAAATCGGGCCACGTAGGAAACAAGATTGCCTCCACCCTGGCCAGCACCGGAACACCCGCTTTCTTCATGCATCCTGCGGAAGCCAGCCACGGCGACCTGGGCATGATTGCAGCCGAAGACCTGCTGCTGGCCCTGTCGAATTCCGGGGAAAGCGAGGAACTCCTGATCATCGTCCCGTTGCTCAAGCGACGCGGAACCCGTCTCGTCGCCATCACGGGCAACCCGCAGTCACGCCTGGCGCGCCTCGCCGATGTCCATCTGGACGCTTCCGTACCCCGCGAAGCCTGCCCCCTTAACCTCGCCCCCACCGCCAGCACGACGGCCGTGCTGGCACTGGGAGACGCGCTCGCCGTAACACTGCTCGAAGCCAAGGGTTTTTCCGCGGCAGACTTCGCCCGCACCCATCCCGGTGGCTCACTGGGCAAGCGCCTGCTGCTCTCGGTTCAGGACATCATGCACCAGGATCCCCGGGTGCCCCGGGTACCCGCCGACGCCACCGTGGCCCAGGCTCTGGTAGAAATGTCCAGCAAGGCGCTGGGCATGACCGCCGTCGTGGACGCCCAGAGCAAGCTGCTGGGGGTATTCACGGACGGCGACCTGAGGCGTGCCCTGGAACGGGGGCAGACCGCCATCCACAACATCCGGGTGCACGATCTCATGACCGCCAATCCCGTTGTCACCCGACCCGATGCGCTCGCGGCAGAGGCTGCCGCCATCATGCAGGAGCGCAAGATATTCGGGCTGTTCGTGGTGGATGCGGAGCGCAAGCTCGTGGGCGCCTTCAACATGCATGACCTGCTGCGTGCCGGCATCGTCTGATCATGGCACTGCTCCTTCCTGAAGAACTTACCCGGCGCGCGAAATCCATCCGCTTTGCCGCCTTCGACGTAGACGGCGTGATGACGAACGGCGCCCTCACGTTTGACAGTGAAGGCCGCGAATGCAAATCCTTCCATGTACGCGACGGCCTCGGCCTCAAGCTATTGCAGCAGGGTGGCATCACGCTGGCCATCATCACTGGCCGGAATTCCCCCATTGTGGACGCACGGGCACGGGAACTGGGCATCCGGCACGTCATTCAAGGCTCGCAGGACAAGCTGTCAGCCTGCCAGTCCCTGCTGGACCAGCTGCAACTGGACTGGAGCGCTTGCGCCTACATGGGAGACGACTTGCCCGACCTTCCGGTGCTTCGCCGTTGCGCCCTGGCGATGACCGTTCCCGAAGCGCCCGAGGCAATCCGTTCACAGGTGCACTGGATTGCGCCGTTGCCCGGGGGTGAAGGCGCGGTGCGCAGCGCCGCGGAAATGATGCTGGAAGCCCGCGGCCAGTGGCAGGGCCTGCTGCAAGCATGGCAAAGCTGACCCACAACCTCGAAGCCTGGACTCCGGTTGTCGTGGTCCTGCTGCTGGCCATGGTCACGGCCTGGCTATGGCGCGTTGTTGAAAGCAATCCCTTGCCCGAAGGGCGCCGCCCCCGGCATGACCCCGACCTCATCATGGAACGTTTTGCCGCTCGCCAGCTGGGAGAACAGGGGCAGGTGCGGTATACGCTCAATGCCCGGAAAATGGTACATTACCCTGATGACGACACGTCGCATTTCGACGACGTGGTATTTACATCCCTGGAACCCGACGCGCCGCCTGTCACCGTGCGTTCGGAGCATGCCATCCGTTCGGCAAAAGAGGACGAGGTGGTTTTCACGGGCAATGTGGTGGTCACCCGGGAACCCACACGCGACCAGCCGTTGACTGTGGCCAGAACTTCCGTTCTCAAGGTGTATCCCCAGAAAGGCGTCGGAATTTCAGACCAGCCTGTCGTCATTCATTACGGAAAAAACACCCTGACCGCATTGAGCATGATCGTCAACAACAAAACCAGGATAGCCGAATTTACCCGTGCCAAAGTCACCTATCTGCCTCCGCCGCGCCGCCCTTAATGCCGCCCTGTTGTTGGCCGCATGCTGCCTTCCTGCCCATGCCGACCGCGATGACCGCGACAAGCCCGTCAACATCGAGGCAGACAAGATGACGGCTGACGACAACAAGAAAATCACCTACTTCGAAGGAAAGGTCATCCTGACCCAGGGGACGATCCGCCTCACCGCTGACCACATGACCGTGCACGAAGATCCGGAAGGCTTCAAGTATGCCTCCGCCTATGGCAACCCCGTCACCTTCAGGCAAAAACGCGAAGGGGTCAACGAATGGGTCGATGGTGTGGCGCAGCATGTGGAATACAACGGCAAGATCGACCGCGTGGAATTGTTCGACAAGGCCCTGGTGCGTCGCGACAAGGACGAGATCCGCGGAGACTACCTTTCCTACGACACGAAGACCGAGTTCCTGCAAGCTCGCGGCACTGGCAGCACGGGTTCCACGCCCTCGGCCCCTGGCGGTCGCGTACACGTGACACTGCAGCCCAAAGGCGACAGCAAAGCCCAGGGCGGCACTACACCGTCCCAGAAACCGGCCAGGAAAGACCAGGGGAAAACGCCGTGAGCCTGCTGCGCGCCGAGCACCTGGTCAAACGGTACCGCTCCCGGGTGGTCGTGAGGGATGTGTCCCTGTCCGTGGAAAACGGAGAAGTGGTGGGGTTGCTGGGCCCCAACGGGGCAGGGAAAACCACCTGCTTTTACATGATCGTGGGGCTGATTCCCCTGGACGGGGGAGACATTTTCCTCGACTCCACCCGGCTCAGCCTGCTGCCGATTCATCGCCGTTCCCAACTCGGCCTCTCCTACCTGCCGCAGGAAGCTTCGATATTCCGGCGCATGACGGTGGCTGAAAACATCCGTTCGGTACTGGAGTTGCGTGGATTGTCAGCCCAGGATTGCGATGAGGAACTGACGCAGCTGCTGGATGAGCTGCACATCGCCCACCTGCGCAACAATCCGGCCATCAGCCTATCGGGGGGCGAACGGCGGCGCGTGGAAATTGCCCGCGCGTTGGCCACCAAACCTCGGTTCATCCTGCTGGACGAGCCGTTTGCCGGCGTAGATCCGATTGCCGTGATGGACATCCAGCAGATCATCCGCTTTCTCAAGCAGCGGGGCATTGGCGTACTCATTACCGATCACAACGTCCGGGAAACGCTCGGCATTTGCGACCGGGCCTACATCATCAACCAGGGTTCCGTCCTGGCCGATGGTCACCCGGATGAAATCATCTATAATGAAAGCGTTCGAAAAGTGTATCTCGGCGAACATTTCAAGCTGTAACCCATGAAGGTCAACCTGCAGCTCAAACATGCCCAGCACCTGGCGCTGACGCCGCAACTTCAGCAATCCATTCGATTGTTGCAGCTTTCCACCATGGAGCTGGACCAGGAACTGGAAAAGTTCCTGATGGAAAACCCCATGCTGGAACGGGAGGAAACGGGAACGGAATCTCCACCTCCTGCACCTGCCAGAACCTCCGGGGAGCCCGAGATCACGGCCCCGGAAATCGGCACGGAGTGGAACGCCAGCGAATCCTGGACCCCTGAAGAGGGGCCGGCCGCCTGGAGGGACAGCGACGACGAACCCGAAACCTTCCAGCAGGCGAGTAGCCCGATCACGCTGGTGGATCATCTCTCCGCGCAGTTGCGTCTCATGCCGCTCAACGAGCGCGACCACCAACTCATGTCCCTGCTGATTGCCCACCTTGACGAATCCGGCTACCTGCAAGCTTCCCTGGAGGATATCCAGGCTGCCGCACCAGAGGCACAAGCCGTGGAACCAGACGAACTGCACGTGGCCTTGCGCCTGCTGCAGTCGCTGGACCCGGCCGGCGTGGGCGCACGCGACCTGGCCGAGTGCCTGTCGCTGCAGATTTCCGCACTGCCCGGGTCCACGCCGGGACGCACCGCTGCACTGGCCCTGGTCAAAGAACACCTGCCTCTGCTGGCAGCCCACGACTTTACACGCCTGAAAAAACTGCTCGGCACGGACGATGCAACCCTGCGCCAGGCCCAGAAACTGATCACCGGCCTCAACCCCAAGCCGGGCGCCGCTTTTGTGCAGTCAGAGACCCGCTATGTGATGCCGGACGTGATCGTGCGAAAAACCAGCGGCAAATGGGTGGCCAGCCTGAACCGTGACGCCATGCCGAAGTTGCGCATCAATGCCCTGTATGCCAACCTCATGAAAAACGGGCGCGAAAGCGGAAGCTCTCTGACCAGCCAGCTGCAGGAAGCCCGCTGGCTCATCAAAAACATACAGCAGCGCTTCGACACCATCCTGCGCGTTTCCAAGGCCATCGTCGAACGCCAGGAAAATTTTCTCGAGCACGGCGAAGTGGCCATGCGCCCCCTCGTCCTGCGCGAGATCGCAGATGAACTGGGCTTGCATGAATCCACCATTTCACGGGTAACTTCGCAAAAATACATGCTGACCCCCCGCGGCCTTTTTGAACTGAAATACTTCTTCAGCAGCCATGTGGGCACAGAAACAGGCGGAGCCGCTTCCTCCACGGCCATCCGTGCCCTAATCAAGCAACTCATCAGCGCGGAAGACCGAAAAAACCCGCTGTCCGACAGCCGGATTTCGGATATTCTGGCCGAACAGGGCATCACGGTTGCCCGTCGTACCGTAGCCAAATACCGTGAAGCCTTGCAGATCCATCCGGCCAGTCAGCGCAAGGTTATTTAATTGATTGAGGAGAGCAACATGAACGTGACGGTTACCGGTCAACAAGTGGAAATCACCCCGGCCATCCGCAATTATGTCGTGGAAAAGATGGAGCGCGTGAAACGACATTTCGAACCCAAAATCGACGTCAATGTCGTGGTCAAGGTGGAAAAGCTGATGCAGCATGTGGAAGCAAATCTCCGCGTTCCGGGTCATGACCTGTTTGCCAAAGCCTCCAATACAGACCTGTATGCCGCCATAGACGAGCTGGTGCACACGCTGGACCGTCAGGTCATCCGCATCAAGGAAAAGCAGAACGACCAGCGCAACGGCAACCCCATCAAGCACCTGTCAACCGACTGACACCCGTCCCATGGTTTCCATCCAACGTCTTCTGATCCAGGACAACGTTCTGCTGGACCTCGACATCACCAGCAAGAAGCGGCTGTTCGAACAGATCGGCATCCTTTTCGAAAATCATCACCAAGTTTCCCGAAGCCAGGTATTCGATGCGCTGTTCAACCGCGAAAAGCTGGGCTCCACCGGCCTGGGGCACGGTTTTGCGCTGCCCCACGGACGCCTGAAGGGACTGCGGGATACCCTGTGCGCTTTCATCCGGATTTCAGGAGACATCCCCTTCGACTCTCCTGACGGCCAGAACGTCAAGATGGTGTTTGCGCTGCTCGTTCCGGAACATGCCAATGAGCAGCATCTCCACTTGCTGAGCGAGATCGCTGAAATGTTCAGTGATTCCGGCCTGCGCCAGGCCCTGCTTGAAGCCAGTGACCCGGCCAAGGCCTGGGACATCCTGAATCAATGGACCCCCAATGCCCGACGTCAGCGTTCAGCGACTGTTTAACGAGAATCGCGAAAAGCTCAGGCTGATCTGGCTTGCCGGTCGCCACGGCTGCCAGCGAACGGCACCGGTCGGCAGCCTGACTGACCCCCGCGCCGGACTCATCGCCCACCTCAACCTCACCCACCCTCATCGCTTTCAGGTGCTGGGGCAAATGGAAATCACCTATCTTCAGGGATTGGATGGCACGGCACTGCAGAATGCCTTCACGAACATTTTCTCGGAAGACCTGGCTGCCATCATCATTGCCGATGACAGTCCAATGCCGGAATTTCTCGGGACCGCCGCAGAAACCCGGGGCGTACCGGTGATCGGCTCGCCTGTTCCGAGCGCCACCGTAATCAACCTGCTGCGCCATTACCTCAGTCAGGAACTGGCTGAAGAAACCACCCTGCATGGCGTGTTCATGGTCATCCTGGAAGTGGGCGTGCTCATTACCGGAGATTCGGCAGTGGGCAAAAGCGAGCTGGCGCTGGAGCTGATCTCCCGCGGCCACGGCCTGGTGGCCGACGACGTGGTGGAGTTCTACCGGATCGGACCGGAAACCCTGCAAGGCCGCTGTCCCCCGCTGCTCCGGGATTTTCTGGAGGTGCGTGGCCTGGGGCTGATCAATATCCGTTCCATATTCGGCGAAACGGCCGTGCGGCCGCGCAAGAACCTGAAGCTTGTCGTGCACCTGGAACGCCCGCCGGGCGGCGACCTGTCCGCGCTCGACCGCCTGCCTCCCAACCGCAGGACCCAAAACATCCTGGGGCTCGAAGTTCCCCAGGTCGTGCTGCCCGTCGCCGTTGGCCGGAATCTGGCCGTTCTGGTGGAAGCAGCCACACGCAATTTCATCCTGTCCCAGCGCGGCATCGACAGCACCGAACAGTTCATCCGGCGCCAGGCCGAGTACATGGCCGAAGAACAGATGCTGTCCGACGCAGATCCCCATGAGTGATCCGGCACGCATCGCCCAGGTCATACTCATCACCGGCCTGTCCGGTTCCGGAAAGTCCGTGGCATTGCGTGCCCTGGAAGACGCCGGCTATTTCTCCATGGATAACTTGCCGCTGCCTTTCGTGACCGCCGTCATCCATGGGCTGGTGGAGCGGGGAGAGCATCGCATCGCAGTGACCCTGGATGCCCGCAGCGGCGAAGCCATCCAGCAGCTGCCGGAAACCCTGGCATCCTTGCAAAAGTCTGGACTGGACGTGCGACTGCTGTTCCTCGATGCCAACGACCAGGACCTCGTGCGCCGTTTTTCGGAAACGCGCCGTCCCCACCCGCTGGCGGAAGGACGGCGTTCGATTGCCGAATGCATCGGGGTGGAGCGCGCGCTGCTGGAAGGAGCTGCGAACATCGCACGGCGCATCGACACCACCCAGCTGTCACCCAACACGTTGCGTGCCTGGGTGCGCGATTTCGTGGAACTGGATTCCTCCCAGCTCACCCTGTTTTTCGAATCATTCGGATTCAAGCACGGGATTCCGCTGGACGCGGACTTCGTTTTTGATGTGCGCTGCATTCCTAATCCTTTCTACGATCCGAAACTGCGTCCCCTGACCGGAAAGGACCCTGAAATCGCCCGCTTCCTGGAAAGCATCCCTGCCACTCACCGCATGACGGAAGATATCCAGGCCTTTGTGCGGCGCTGGGCGCCGGAATTCATGCGCGACAACCGGACCGCACTCACCATTGCCCTGGGCTGCACCGGAGGGCAGCACCGCTCGGTGTATCTGGCTGAAGCCCTGGCCTGTGCACTCCGCTCAGAGTACGCCGTCCGGGTGATCCACCGCGAACTCGCCCAGTAGCTTCATCAGCTTGCGTACGGGCATGGGCACGGCAGCCATCGGCACTGCGGCCGTTTCAACCCATTGCAATCCAGGACCCTCCGTCACCACAGACCCCTGATTCACCGCCAGGCAGACAGGGTGAATGCGCAGCCGGAAATGGGTCAGTGCATGGCGCAAAGGGGGCAACGTTGCCCAAGGACGTCCCTCCAGCCCCCAGCGTTCCTTCAGTATTTTGGCCGGGTCCTCGCCTTCCGCTGCTTCGGGAAAACTCCATAATCCGCCCCAGATGCCTTGTGAAGGGCGCTTCTCCAGCAGCAGGCGGCCCTGATGCGCCACCACCAGCATCTGGAAAGATTTTTCCGGCACCGGGCGCGCCGCGCGCGGTGCCGGATAATCCTGCACCGCACCCTGACGGCAGGCTTCGCACAGTTCCTGCAGGGGACAGGATTGGCAGCGGGGGTTGCGCAATACGCAGCAGGTGGCGCCGATGTCCATCAGGCCCTGGGTATACGCCTCGATGTTGCGCGCGGGCAGCAAGCTTTCCGCCAGAGCCCACAGGCGAGCCGTTACGGCAGCCTGTGCCAGATTGCCCGCGATGGCAAAGACACGCGCCAGAACCCGCTTCACGTTCCCGTCCAGAATGGCCTGCCGCTGTCCGTAAGCAAAAGCGGCAATGGCTGCCGCCGTGGAACGTCCCACGCCAGGAAGCTGCTGCAGGGTCTCGGCCGTCTCCGGAAAATGCCCGCCAACGGATGCAACCTGCCGGGCAGCCCGGTGCAAATGGCGGGCACGGGCGTAATACCCCAGGCCAGACCAGTATTGGAGTACTTCATTCTCATCGGCTCGGGCAAGGGCCAGGACGTCGGGAAAACGCTCCATGAACCGTTGGTAATAGGGAATCACCGTGGCCACCTGGGTTTGCTGCAGCATGATTTCGGAAACCCATATCCGGTAGGGATCGCGGGTGTCCTGCCAGGGCAGGTCATGGCGTCCGAAATCCGCTTGCCAGCGGATGACGCGTCGGGAAAAATCGGTGAGGCCTGCAGGTGCCGGGGATGGAGCGGGTGAAGGGAATCGAACCCTCGTCTTAAGCTTGGGAAGCTTCTGCTCTGCCATTGAGCTACACCCGCGCAAAGCGGCCATTCTACGTCATATCCGGAAACCGGCTCAATGATCCGGCGGGCACCTCATGCTAAAATGCCCCTCTTGCGGAATCTCGAAAGACTGTGATCAATCTTACCATCAACGGCGAGGATCGCCGCTTTGAAACAGCACCCACGGTTTCCCAGGTGATTGCCGAACTGGGACTGACCCAGCGTCGGATCGCCGTGGAGCGCAACGGAGAAATCGTTCCTAGAAGCCGTTTTGACACCACCCGGCTTGCTGCCGGCGACCGCGTGGAAATCGTGGTGGCCGTGGGCGGCGGCTGACTTCAGGCCTGAACCATGAACAACGACACCCTCATCCTTGCGGGCAAGCCGGTACGCTCCCGACTCCTGGTGGGCACCGGGAAATACGCCGATTTCAACCAGACCCGTGATGCCATTGAAGCCAGCGGGGCCGAAATCGTGACCGTGGCCATCCGTCGCACCAACATCGGTCAGAATCCGGACGAGCCCAGCCTGCTGGACGTCATTTCTCCCGACCGCTATACCCTGCTGCCCAATACCGCCGGCTGCTATACGGCGCAGGATGCGATTCGCACCCTGCGCCTGGCGCGTGAGCTGCTGGATGGCCACAGCCTGGTCAAGCTGGAAGTGCTGGGCGATCCCCACACCCTCTTCCCCAACATGGTGGAAACCCTGGCCGCTGCGGAAACTCTGGTGAAGGAAGGCTTCCAGGTCATGGTTTACTGCAGTGACGACCCGATCATGGCCAAGCGCCTGGAGGAAATCGGATGCGTGGCGGTCATGCCACTGGCTTCCCTGATCGGCTCAGGCATGGGCATTCTCAATCCCTGGAACCTGGGCATCATCATCGACAAGGCCCAGGTTCCCGTGATCGTGGACGCCGGCGTCGGCACAGCCTCCGATGCCGCCATCGCCATGGAACTGGGGTGTGCCGGTGTCCTCATGAACACGGCCATCGCCCAGGCGCAAAACCCTGTCCTCATGGCCGGAGCCATGCGCAAGGCCGTGGAAGCAGGTCGCGAAGCTTTTCTGGCAGGGCGCATGCCCAAAAAGACCTACCAGGCCTCGCCCAGTTCCCCCACCAGCGGCCTGATTCGTTGAATACCGGACTGCGCCCCATCCGCAGCTACGTCCTGCGCCAGGGGCGCGTGTCCCAGGCGCAGCAGCGGGCGCTCGACCAGCTCTGGCCGGTCTGGGGGGTCCCCTACGCGCCCGCCGTCCGGGGGCCTGCAGACTGGACCGCCCTGTTCGGGCGCGAAGCGCCGCTCGTGCTGGAAATCGGCTTTGGCATGGGTGAAAGCACGGTGGCCATTGCCCGGCAACTGCCCCACATCAATTTCCTCGCCATCGACGTCCACATGCCGGGCATCGGCAGCCTGCTCAAGCAGATCAGCGAAGCCGGAATCGGCAACGTGCGCGTGATGCGACATGATGCAGTGGAGGTGCTGGAACACATGATTGCTCCGGACACCCTGGACGGCGTGCACATTTTCTTTCCCGACCCCTGGCCCAAAGCCCGCCATCACAAGCGGCGACTGATCCAGCTTCCTTTCGTGAGCCTGCTGGCCAGCCGGATCAAGCCGGGCGGCACCCTGCACCTGGCCACGGACTGGGAAGACTATGCGGTGCAGATGCTGGCCGTGCTGGAAAGTGCGGAAGCATTGCAAAATACGGCCGAAAGCTATGCACCCCGCCCTGATTACAGGCCCCTGACCAAATTCGAGCAGCGCGGATTGCGCCTGGGCCATGGCGTTTGGGACCTGGTGTTCAGGAAAATTCGGCCACCCCTTCACGCGCCAGCAACACCCGCTTGACGGCGAGCCCGAGCCCGAACCCTCCCAACCCACCGTTGGCCGCCACCACGCGGTGACAGGGAATCAGGAAGGGGATGGGATTGGCACCGCAGGCGCTGCCCACGGCGCGCGCTGCTCCCGGATGCCCCACATGGGCTGCCAGCTGCCCGTAGGTCCAGACAGCGCCTGCCGGGATGCGCTGAAGCGCATCCCAAACGGCATGCTGGAAAGGGGTTCCCGAAATATCGAAAGGGACCGGAGCGCATTGCCGGGCCGGTTGTTCGACCACCCGTTCCACAGTACGCACCCATTGATCCAGGGGAAATCTTGCTGCGCCGGCCTGACCGTGATGACTCCACCCATCCCCGCGGCCTTCCCAGCGCGCATCGGGAAAGCGCCGGGAAATCTGCTGCCACAAGACGTCGTCATTTTCTGCCAGGGATACCCAGCGCAGTCCTCGCGGCCCCGCCACCACGGACAGCCTGCCCAATGTTGTGGGCCTGAATTCCAGAAATAAGGCGTCCATGCATCACTCCGGCAGAAAATGCTGCAGCAGTTCATTCAGGAATCGCTGTCCGCGCAAGGTGGGGCGAAGGGTTTGCCAGTCGCGCGCCACCAGCCCCAAGGCCTCCACCCGCTCCAGCATCGGCAGTACCGTTGCCAGGGACAGGCCCGTGCGCTGTTCATACAAGGACAGGGGGACGCCTTCACAGAGCCGCAACGCATTCATCATAAACTCGAATGGAAGATCGGCCAACGCCACGTCATGGGACTCCTGGACAGCATTGCCCTGGAGCGCGCCCTTCATGTAGGCCTCGGGGTGGCGGTGGCGCATCTGCCGCACGACCCGGTCCTGCAGCGTGAGCTTGCTGTGGGCGCCCGCCCCAATGCCCAGATAATCCCCGAAAGTCCAATAGTTGAGATTATGGGCACAACGAAAACCGGGAGTGGCGTAGGCCGACGTTTCGTAATGTCCAAATCCGGATTCCTCCAGCAATCCCGTGATCGCTTCCTCCATGCCGGCCACCAGATCGTGTTCGGGAAGGGCAGGGGGGCGATGATAAAAAGGGGTATTCGGCTCCAGGGTCAGCTGGTAGCAGGACAGGTGGGTGGGGCCGTGGGAAAGGGCGGTGCGCACATCGGCCAGCGCTTCGTCCGGGGATTGGCCCGGCAAACCGAACATGAGGTCCAGATTGAAGTTGGCAAAATGGCGGGCTGCGATATCGGCTGCCCGATGAGCGGCGGAAGCATCGTGGATCCGGCCCAGCTCCTGCAAATGCCGGTCATTGAAACTCTGGATGCCCACCGACAGCCGGTTCACACCGGCATCGCGAAAAGCAGCGAAACGGGCGCTTTCGAATGTCCCGGGATTGGCTTCAAGCGTGACTTCGGCCTCAGGCTCCCACGGCAGGCGTGTACGCAGGGCGGTCAGACAGGCGTCGAGTCCGGCCTCGGACAGCAGGCTGGGCGTGCCGCCCCCGAGAAAAACGGAGCGCACACGACGCCCCCAGACCCAGGGCAAGGCTGCCTCGAGATCGGCCACCAGGGCATCAATGTAACGGGCTTCGGGAAGCTCCCCGCGCAGTTCGTGGGAATTGAAATCGCAGTAAGGGCATTTGCGCACACACCAGGGGATGTGCACATACAGCGACAGCGGTGGGGGATGGGAAATTCGGATGCCCGGCCCAAGCAGGCCTTGGGCCGGCGTACTCATGCTCCCGTGCCGGTCCGCAACAGTTCAAGCAGGCGCCTCAAGGCCAGCGCACGGTGGCTGAGGCGGTTTTTTTCCGCAGGGTCGAGTTCAGCGACAGTACATCCCAGCGAAGGCAGGTAGAAATACGGATCATAGCCAAACCCTCCCGCACCCTGGGGGGTCAGCACCACCTCGCCATCCCACCGCCCTTCGGCAATCAGGGGTTCGGGATCCTGCGCGGAACGCAGCAGCACCAGCACGCAATAGTAGTGGGCGCGCCGGTCCCTGATGTCGCGCAGCGCTTCCACCAGCTTGCGGTTGTTGCGCTCGTCCGACTTGGGCTCTCCCGCGTAATGGGCCGATATGACCCCGGGAGCTCCGCCCAGCGCTGGCACACACAGACCGGAATCGTCCGCCAGGGCTGCGCCTCCGCAGTGGGCAGCCGCATGGCGCGCCTTGGACAAGGCATTTTCCACAAAAGTGGGATGCGGCTCAGGCGCTTCCGGAATGCCCAGTTCGTCCTGCGGAACAACCTCCCATTGCACCGGCTGCAGGAGCGCCTGCAGCTCCCGCAACTTGCCGGGGTTGCGGCTGGCCAGGACCAGGCGTTTCATCAGGGCCTCCCTTCATGCGACGCCAGCGCCCTGCGCTGCAGATCGAACAGCTCCCTGCAACCCTGGGTCGCGAGGTCCAGCAGGTTGTCCACTTCGGAACGGCGGAAAGCAGCCCCTTCTGCTGTTCCCTGGATTTCCACAAAATGCCCTTCCGCCGTCATGACCACATTCATGTCCGTGTCACAGCAGGAATCTTCCTCGTAATCCAGATCAAGCACCGGAACACCTTCGAAAATACCCACCGAAACCGCAGCCACCGGCTGCAGGACGGGTGACTGATCCAGCTCTCCCGAACGCACCAGCAGCCTCATGGCATCTTCCAGGGCAAGGTAGGCTCCAGTGATGCTTGCCGTACGCGTCCCGCCATCTGCCTGAAGGACATCACAATCGATCTGCACGGTGCGTTCCCCCAGGACCTCCAGATCGACCACGGCCCGCAGCGAGCGTCCGATCAGGCGCTGGATTTCCTGGGTGCGCCCACTTTGCCGGCCGGCCACGGCTTCGCGCGTGGTGCGGGTGTTGGTGGCACGGGGCAACATGCCGTACTCGGCCGTCACCCATCCTTTTCCCTGCCCCTTGAGAAAGGGCGGAACCTTGGCTTCCACGCTAGCGGTACACAGCACGCGCGTGTCGCCGAATTCCACCAGCACCGATCCTTCGGCATGGCGCGTGTACTGGCGGGTAAAACGGACCAATCGCAACTGATCCGGACGTCGTTGGCTGGGGCGCATGTACTTCCCTCGAATGCCTGAAAAACTGGAAACCGGGAGTTTACCGCCTTTGAAGCCCCAACTGGGGTATCATGGCCCCCAGTTCGTACGATGGAACCGCCACAGTGGCAAGCGTGTACAGCATGACCGGATTTTCCGGGGGAACCCGCGATCTTCCGGGGGGAGCTCTGGCGCTGGAGCTCAGAAGCGTCAATCACCGCTATCTCGAAATCCAGTTTCGCATTCCGGACGCGCTGCGCGCGCTGGAACCAGCTCTGCGCGAGCGCATCGCCAGCGTCCTGAAGCGTGGCAAAGTCGACTGCCGCGTGGAATGGCGGCGCTCGGAAATCCTGGACCAGGGCCCCCTTCTCAACACCGCCGCACTGGAACAACTGCGCGCCTGCAGTACCATCGTCCAGGAAGTTTTTGCCGATGCAACGCCCCTCTCGGTCGGGGAAATTCTGCAATGGCCCGGCGTGCTGCACCGTGACCCGGAAGCCGTCGGCACACTGGAGGAACCCTGCCTGGCGCTGGCCGCCGAAGTCCTGGACGCCCTCACTCAGACCCGCGCACGCGAAGGAGAAAAGCTCAAGCGCTTCCTGTCGCAGCGCGTGGACGACATGCTGCGCCTGCTGGAAACCTTGTCGCCCCAGGTCCCCGCGCTGGTTTCCGCCTTCGAGGAGCGCCTGGCTTCCCGCCTGCGCGATGCCCTGGGCACCCATGACGAAGAGCGGGTGCGACAGGAAGTGACCCTGTACGCCGCGCGCATCGACATCGAAGAAGAAATATCGCGCCTGCATATGCATCTTGACGAAGTGCGGCGCATCCTGGATACCGGGGGCAGCATCGGCAAACGGCTCGACTTCATGATGCAGGAGCTGCACCGGGAAGCAAACACGCTGGGCTCGAAATCCGTTTCTGCCACCCTGGCAAGGGCCTCCATGGACTTGAAGGTCCTGATCGAACAAATGCGCGAACAGGTTCAGAACATCGAATGAATGGCCAGATATTCATCATCGCCGCGCCTTCCGGGGCCGGCAAATCCAGCCTGGTGGCGGCGCTGGTGGCGTCCGATCCGGGCATTCGCCTTTCCATTTCCCACACCACGCGCCCGCCGCGCCCCGGGGAAACCGACGGGAAGGAATATCATTTCGTCTCACATGACACGTTCCGCACCATGCAAAGCCGCGGCGAATTCCTTGAATCGGCCGAGGTATACGGCAATTTCTACGGCACCTCCTCAGCCGATATCCGCAGCAGCCTGGAACAGGGCCGGGACGTGGTCCTGGAAATCGACTGGCAGGGAGCACGCCAGGTTCGCACCCTTTTCCCCGACTCCATCAGCGTTTTCATTCTCCCTCCCTCCCTGGACGCGCTGCGCGAGCGCCTGCTGGCGCGGGGCAAGGACCCCCTGCCGGTCATCGAACGGCGGCTTGCCGTGGCCCGGGAAGACCTGAGCCATGAGAACGAGTTCGATTATGCTATTATTAACAATGAGTTCGCGGAGGCGGCCAAGGATCTTGCTGCCATTGTGCGCGCCGCACGTTGCCAGCGCAGTCGGCAACTGCCGCGCTATGCCGCGTTGATCCGTTAATCCATCCAAGTTGAAGGTTTTCCATGGCCCGTATTACCGTTGACGATGCGCTGCATGCCATCCATAACCGTTTCGAGCTGACGCTCGCAGCCACCTACCGCGCACGGCAGATCGCCTCCGGTGCCACTCCGCTGGTCGAACCCAACCGCGACAAGCCCACGGTCATTGCCCTGCGAGAAATCGCATCCGGCAAGATCGGCCTGGAAATTCTCAACAAGGTGCCCAGCTAACCTTCCATCCCCGTGCCCCCCACCACCGCCCAGGCCCTTGTTTCTCAAACCGTATCGCCGTCCACGCTGATTGACGTCGCCGCAACCTACCTGCGGCCCGAGGACATCGAACAAATCGAGCAGGCTTTCGCGCTGGCAGCACGGTCCCATCAAGGGCAGTACCGCAAAAGCGGCGAACCTTACATCACCCATCCCCTGTCCGTCGCCACGATCCTGGCCGAGTGGCATCTGGACCCCCAGGCCCTGATGGCTGCCCTGCTGCACGACACGGTGGAAGACACCAGCACCACTTCGGTGCAGATCGCACAGCAGTTCGGCAAATCCGTGAGCGATCTGGTGGACGGGGTGAGCAAGCTGGACCGCCTGGAGTTCCAGACAGAACAGCAGGCGCAGGCAGAAAACTTCCGCAAGATGCTGCTGGCCATGGCGCGCGACGTGCGTGTCATCCTGATCAAACTGGCCGACCGCCTGCACAACATGCGCACCCTGGATGCCATGGAAGCCGGCAAGCAGCGCCGGATCGCGCGGGAAACCCTGGACATTTACAGCCCCATCGCCAACCGCCTGGGCCTGCACTCGGTGTTCCAGGAACTGCAGGACCTGGGATTCCGCTACCTGTTTCCCAACCGCTACCAGGTCCTGACCAAAGCCATTCGTGCTGCCCGCGGCAACCGGCGGGAGGTGGTGGGCAAAATCCTGACCGCCATCAATCAGCGCCTGACCTCCTTCGGCGTGGAAGCCCAGGTGAGCGGACGGGAAAAGCACCTGTCGAGCATCTACAACAAAATGCTCGACAAATCCCTGTCCTTCTCCCAGGTTCTCGACATCTACGGTTTCCGCATCCTGGTCAAGGACGTGGCGGCCTGCTACCTGGCACTGGGTGCACTGCACACCCTCTACAAGCCCATTCCCGGCAAGTTCAAGGACTACATCGCGATTCCCAAGGCCAACGGCTACCAGTCACTGCACACCACCCTGTTCGGCCCCTTCGGCACCCCCATCGAAATCCAGATACGGACGCACGAAATGCACAAGATCGCCGAAGCCGGCGTGGCGTCCCACTGGCTCTACAAGTCTTCCGACACTCCGTTAAGCGACGTGCAGCAGAAAACCCACCAGTGGCTGCAATCGCTCCTGGAAATCCAGACTGAAAGCGGTGATGCCGTCGAGTTCCTGGAACACCTGAAGGTGGATCTGTTTCCAGACGAGGTTTATGTCTTCACACCGAAGGGCAACATCAAGTCGCTACCCAAGGGCTCGACCCCTGTGGACTTTGCCTACGACGTGCATACGGACATCGGCAACCGCTGCGTGGCGGCCAAGATCAACAACGAACTGGCGCCACTGCGAACCGTACTGTCCAACGGCGACCGTGTGGAAATCATCACCGAGGAAAACGCAGCACCCAACCCGGCCTGGCTCAATTATGTGGCCACGGCAAAAGCCCGCTCCAAAATCCGCCACTACCTGCGCACCATGCTGCGCGACGAATCGGTGGCGTTGGGCGAACGGCTGCTGAACCAGGCCTTGCGCGCCCTCAAGGTGAATCCTGCCGACATCGGGGAAAGCCAGTGGGAGCAACTGCTCAAGGGCGACCGCTGCAAGACGCGCGAAGAAGTATTGGCCGAAATCGGACTGGGGCGCCGCCTCAATATCGTCGTGGCGCGCGGTCTTCTGCCGCGCTCTGACTTGCAGTCGCAGGATGGCCAGGGCTCCATCACCATCCGCGGCAGCGAAGGGATTGCCGTGCAATTTGCCCACTGCTGCCGCCCAATTCCGGGCGACCCCATCATCGGCATCATCCGCAAAGGGCAAGGACTGCTGATCCACACCCAGGACTGCCGCGCCATCCGCCAGTTTCGCAGCGACCCCGACAAGTGGGTGGACGTGGAATGGGAAAACGACAGTGGCAAGCTGTTCGACGTGGCCATCAAGCTGATGGTGGTCAACCGGCGCGGCGTTCTGGCCACCGTGGCTTCCGCCATCGCCGATGCCCAGTCCAACATCGACAGCGTGTCGATCACCAAACCCGACGGCACTTATACGGAAATCAATTTCACCGTCCAGGTCAGGGACCGTTCACATCTGGCCAACCTGTTGCACCACTTGCGTGAAATACCGGAAGTGGTTCGCATCACACGAGTTCAAAGTTGACAGAGGAGATCATGACAAAGTCGATCATTGCCACCCCCCAGGCGCCTTCCGCCATCGGGACCTATTCTCAAGCCGTTCGCACCGGCAACACCGTTTACCTATCCGGGCAGATCGGCCTGGACCCCGCTTCAATGAACCTGGTGGACGGCATCGATGCCCAGATCCAGCGCGTGCTCGACAACCTGCGCGCGGTAGCCCAGGCAGCGGGCGGCGACTTGTCCGACCTGGTCCGGGTCACCGTCTACCTGACCGACCTGGCGCATTTTTCCAAAGTCAACGAAGCCATGTCCCGCTATTTTTCAGCCCCTTATCCCGCACGCGCCGCAGTGGGCGTTGCCGCCTTGCCTCGCGGCGCCCTGGTGGAAATCGACGGCATCATGGTGATCGACCACTGAGGTTTTTCCGTGCCATCCCTGGAAGAGCTGGGCATCACCCCAGCCACGGCAGGGCGCCTGCAAAAGCTGGGCCTGCACAACGCGTTTGATCTTGTGCTGCACCTGCCGTTGCGCTACGAGGACGAAACCCGCATCACCCCGATCCGCGACCTGTTCTTCGGACAAACCGCCTGCCTGGAAGTGGAAGTGGTGGACAGCGAAATGCTCTTCCGCCCCAAGAAAACCCTGCGCGCCCGCGTCCGGGACAGCAGCGGCTCACTGTTGCTGCGCTTCCTGAATTTTTACGGAAGCCAGGTACGGCAATTCACTGCCGGCACCAGACTGCGTGTTTTCGGGGAGCTGCGACAGGGTCACGCCGGCCCTGAAATGGTTCACCCACGCTATCGCATTCTCCGGGATGAAGAACCACTGCCACAAACGCTGACCCCGGTCTATCCCACCACTGCAGGATTGTCGCAGGCCACGCTGCGGCGCTGTATCGAACAGGCGCTCCGCTCCGAAGACCTTTCAGACACCTTGCCCGAATCATGGCGGATCCGGCTGGGACTGCCCCTTTTTCGCGATTGCGTGATGCTGCTGCACCACCCCGCTGCCGGGGCCTCGCACCGCGAGCTCGATGACCGCACCCATCCGGCCTGGCATCGCCTCAAATTTGACGAGTTGCTGGCCCAGCAGATTTCCATGCGGCTCCATTACCGGGAACGCCTGTCGTACAAAGCACCGCGCCTGAAACCATCAACAACACGGCGCAGCAAGCTGCTGGAACAGCTACCTTTCCGGCTCACGACCGCACAAGAACGGGTGCTGAGGGAAATCGACGCTGACCTGGGCAAAGCCCACCCCATGCACCGCTTGTTGCAGGGGGATGTGGGCAGCGGAAAAACGGTGGTGGCTGCGCTGGCCTGCCTGCAGGCGATCGATGCCGGCTATCAGGCCGCCCTCATGGCCCCGACGGAAATCCTGGCGGAACAGCATTTCCGGAAAATCGAGCAGTTGCTGCAGCCGCTGGGCATCCCCACCACCTGGATAACGGGCAGTCTGCGCCGGAAGGATCGACTGGCGGCCCAGGAACAGGTGGCTTCCGGCGCTGCCCAACTGGTCATCGGCACGCATGCCCTGATCCAGGATCCGGTGGCATTCAAGGCGCTGGGGCTGGTGGTCATCGATGAACAACACCGCTTCGGCGTGGAACAACGGCTTGCACTGCGCAGGAAGGCTGAAGTTGCGGGGTTTGGACAGCCCCACCAGCTGATGATGAGCGCGACTCCCATTCCCCGGACGCTCAGCATGAGCTATTTCGCAGATCTCGACCTGTCGGTGATCGACGAGTTGCCCGCGGGACGCAAGCCCATCGTGACAAAACTCGTGGCCGATTCGCGACGGGCAGAGGTCATTGCACGCATTCGCCAGACCTGCCTGCAAGGCGGCCAGTCCTACTGGGTGTGCCCGCTGATCGAAGAGTCAGAAACCCTGCAGCTGCAAACCGCCGTGGATACTTTTGAATCCATTTCGCAGGAGTTTCCCGACCTGCGCACCGGCCTGGTCCACGGCCGCCTTGCACCAGCGGAAAAATCAGCCGTCATGGAGCGGTTTGCACAGGGGGACATCCAGTTGCTGGTGGCCACCACGGTCATCGAAGTGGGGGTGGATGTTCCGAATGCGTCGATCATGGTCATCGAACATGCGGAGCGCATGGGCCTGGCCCAGCTTCACCAGCTGCGCGGACGGGTCGGTCGCGGTGCAACCCAGGGTTTTTGCATCCTGATGTATCATCCCCCGCTGTCGGAGCTGGCCCGAACCCGGCTCAAAGTCATCTATGAACATGCCGACGGCTTTGAAATCGCACGGCAGGACCTGGCAATCCGGGGACCAGGTGAATATCTGGGTGCCCGCCAAAGCGGCACCCCCCTGTTGCGTTTTGCCGACCCCGAACAGGACGGGGCCCTGCTGGAGCAGGCTGTTCAGGCGGCAGCAGACTGGATCGCCTCGGACACGGAAGGCGCGCGCCGCCATCTGAAACGCTGGCTCTGGTCCAGACAGGAGTTTCTCACCGCATGAACCGACTTCGCCTGTATTTCCAGCTGATGCGCCTGGACAAACCCATCGGCTCCCTGCTGCTGCTCTGGCCGACCCTGTGGGCGCTGTGGCTGGCCAGCCGCGGGCATCCGTCTCCGGCCAACCTCGTGGTGTTTGTCACGGGCACCTTGCTCATGAGGTCGGCTGGCTGCGTCATGAACGATCTGGCAGACCGGCGCCTGGACCCGCACGTGAAACGCACGGCCCAGCGTCCGCTGGCTACTGGCGCAATTTCGGCTGGCGAGGCGATACGCCTGGCCCTGCTGCTTACCGTCGTGGCTTTTGCCCTGGTCTGGACACGCAACCAACTCACCGTCCTGCTCTCCCTGCCAGCGCTATTCCTGGCAGCCAGCTACCCCATGACCAAACGCTTCTTTCCCATGCCGCAGGCTTACCTGGGCATTGCCTTTGGCTTTGGCATTCCCATGGCCTTCGCTGCCGAGACGGGGCATGTGCCGCTGTCGGGCTGGGTGCTCCTGCTTGCCAACATCTTCTGGACCATCGCCTATGACACGGAGTACGCCATGGTCGATCGCGACGACGACATTCACCTCGGCGTCCATTCATCTGCCTTGCTCTTCGGGCGCTGGGATGTGACCGCAGTGGGACTGTGTTACGGTGCAGCGCTGGCCATCTTGTGGTGGGTGGGCCGTGAGTCCGGGCTGGGGCTGCCGTACAACCTGGGACTTCTTGCCGCTGGCGGACTCTCCGTTTACCACTTGGGGTTGATACGGACACGCGAGCGAATGCGCTGCTTCAAGGCGTTCCTGCATAACAACTGGTGGGGAGCTGCCGTTTTTCTGGGCATGGTGGCCGATCTGGCCCGAAATTGAAACGGAACGTCAGAAACCGTACTTGAGACCGAGGGTCAGCAGATCCACGCCTGTGTCGCCGTTGATCCGGTTGTACTTCAGCTGGTAGCGATCCCACCCACCCTGAAAGCGCAGGCTGTGCGTGACATCGTATTTGAGGCCGAGCCCCATCATGTTGTAGGGCAGCGCATTAGCAAGACCATGGGTCACGCTGTTGGCAGTGACGTCGCCTGAAGTCAGCATGCTGCTGAGTTTTCCGGTAAAGCCGAAGCGGTCGCTGAGGGAAAGCGTGCCCGACCCGCCCAGCACCGAGTTGCGAGGCGCACCCGATACTTCGCCGAGGGACGTTTCGCCATGGTGACTCCAGGCGGACCGGTTACTTGAGAAGGCGCTGCCGTCAAAAGCGTTTCCGGATTCCATTTGCATGGTAAAGGGAAGGGCGCTGATGCCCGAAAACCAGCCGCCGGATTCCGCATGCGCTCCGGCACCCGCAAGCATGACCCAGACAGCCACGAGGGTGGCTGAAGTATGAATATGCTTATTTTTCAATGGGTTGGCTATGTTATTCATCATGACAAATTCCCACGGTTTCATGTTATACACAAATCCGTTGAAAATTCAATGCGATGGATCAAACTTAAAGGCTGTCACCAATCCAGCGCAACAGGGCTTCCTGTGCCGGTTTGGCTGCAGCGGCATGGGCATGGTTCACGACAAATACGAGTGCGACGCGATGCCCTGAGCGCGTGTCCCCGTAGCCGGCCATGCCGCTGACATCGTCCAGGCTGCCGGTTTTGAGGTGAAAGCGGCCTTCTATCTCCCCATCCGGAAACCGGCGCTCCGCTGTTCCATCCAGTCCGGAAATCGCCAGGGAAGAAACAAACTCTGCCTGCGTTGGCTCACGACTGGCCTGAATCAGCAGGGCGTTGAGGTGGCCGGCGCTGATCAGTTCCTGGCGTGACAACCCGCAGCCGTTTTCCACGACCAGCTCGGGAAACTGCAGCCCGCGCTGTGCCAGAATCTGCCGGATGTAAGCCGCTCCCTGCGCGCGCGAGGCCGGGCGGCCTTCCTCCCGCCCCAGGTCCAGCAGCAGGGTGCGCGCCATCAGGTTGTTGCTGTACTTGTTGATGAGCCGAAGCTGATCGGCCAGGGGAGGAGAGCGGGTCACTGCCAGCATCGGCAGCTCCGGAGACGGTGCCGGCCCCAGGCGTACCCGTCCGCTCAGGGACCCACCCAGTTGCCGCCATAGGGTACGGAAAGCCTGTGCAATGTACGATTCATTGGAAAAAACGCTGAAACTCATACTTTTTCTGCCGCAGCCCGAGGGAAAACGGCCGCGCAGGGTGATGCGGGCCTTGCTGCCGTTGTCTTCGACCTGGCGCTCGATCCCGTTTTTCCAGTCTGCCGGGCAACTGCCGGCCGCCGGCTGGAGCCGGTTCACGATCTCGAGGCCCGGAAATTCAAAATTCGGCAGGGTCAGCACGTGCCGGCCTTCGGCGTCGAGCGTGAGCGTGACCGTAACCGCCTTGAATCCCACCTGAAGGGCTGCCGGCAACGTGTTGTAGGTACGAAACGCCTGATGATCGAATGCCCCGGGATCTTCGGGTTCCGGCTGAAAGGCGCTGGCATCCAGGACCACATCTCCGCGTATCTGGCGAACCCCCCTGATGCGCAGGTCGCGCAGCAGGTTTTCCCAACGCTCCAGGGTCAGGTCAGGGTCGCCAACCCCCACCACATAAAGATTGCCATCGACCCGACCCTGCCTGGGAGCAGGCCCGTATACCCGGGTCTCCCAGGTCCAGGCGGGACCGAAAGCCGCCAGCGCTGAGTAAGTGGTTACCAACTTCATAAGGGAGGCCGGGGCTCGGGGCGTATCGCCATTCCAGCTCAGCAGCGGGTGGGCTGTCGACAGGTCCTGCACCACCACCGACACAGCGTCGGGCGGGATACCCGCCTCCGCCAGCGCCCCGGCCACGGGTGCCGGAAGCGATGGCTGCCCCGGCTCCGCGAGCACTCCTCGGAGAGCCAACATCAACCCCAGACCCAGGGCCAGCAGCATCTGCCGCAGGGCCTTTCCCCTTGAAATCCGCATGGGCAACCCTTAAACTGTTAGCACTCGCACCTAACGAGTGCTAACAATGTCCATTTAACACTCTCGCAGGAGAACCCGAATGAAAATTCGTCCATTGCATGACCGTGTGATTGTCAAACGCCTCGAAGAAGAGCGCAAGACAGCCTCTGGCATCGTGATCCCCGATACGGCTGCAGAAAAGCCTGACCAAGGCGAGATTCTGGCCGTTGGCAAAGGCAAGGTGATGGAAGATGGTTCCATCCGGCCGCTGGAAGTCAAAGTCGGCGACAAGGTGCTGTTTGGAAAATACTCCGGCCAAACGGTCAAAGTTCATGGCGAAGAACTGCTCGTGATGCGCGAAGAAGACATCATGGGCGTCGTTGAAGGCTGATCGGTTTATCCAACATTCCCTGGCTGGCTCAAGGGCCGGCAATCCAAATTTTCAGGAGTAGAACATGGCAGCTAAAGAAGTCCGTTTTCATGACAGCGCCCGATCCCGCATGATCACCGGCGTCAACGTCCTGGCCGATGCAGTGAAGGTCACCCTGGGCCCCAAAGGCCGCAATGTGGTGCTGGAGCGCTCCTTCGGAGCCCCCACCATCACCAAGGATGGCGTGTCCGTGGCAAAGGAAATCGAACTGAAGGACAAATTCGAGAACATGGGTGCGCAGATGGTCAAGGAAGTGGCTTCCAAGACCTCCGACGTGGCCGGTGACGGCACCACCACCGCCACCGTTCTGGCCCAGGCCGTCGTCAAGGAAGGCATGAAGTTCGTGGCAGCCGGCATGAACCCCATGGATCTCAAGCGCGGTATTGACCGTGCAGTCGGCAGCATCGTGGACGAGCTCAAGAAGCTTTCCAAGCCTTGCACCACAAGCACCGAAATTGCCCAGGTGGGCTCCATTTCCGCCAACTCCGACAAATCCATCGGTGAAATCATTTCCCAGGCCATGGACAAAGTGGGCAAGGAAGGCGTGATCACCGTGGAAGACGGTTCCGGCCTGCAAAACGAACTGGAAGTGGTGGAAGGCATGCAGTTTGACCGCGGCTACCTGTCCCCCTACTTCATCAACAATCCTGACCGCCAGATCGCCCTGCTGGAAGATCCCTTCGTGCTGCTGCACGACAAGAAGATCTCCAACATCCGCGATCTGCTGCCGGTACTGGAACAGGTAGCAAAAGCCGGCCGTCCGCTACTGATCATCGCCGAAGAAGTGGAAGGCGAAGCACTGGCCACCCTGGTGGTCAACAACATCCGCGGCATCCTGAAGACCACTGCCGTCAAGGCACCCGGCTTCGGTGACCGGCGCAAAGCCATGCTGGAAGACATCGCCATCCTGACTGGCGGCACCGTGATCGCCGAGGAAGTGGGCCTGTCGCTTGAAAAAGTCACACTCAACGACCTGGGTCGTGCCAAGCGCATCGAAATCGGCAAGGAAGAAACCACCATCATCGACGGCGCCGGCGACGAGACGGCCATCAAGGCCCGTGTTGCCCAGATCCGCAAGCAAATCGAGGAAGCCACCAGCGATTACGACCGCGAAAAACTGCAGGAACGCGTTGCCAAGCTGGCAGGCGGTGTTGCAGTGATCAAGGTGGGTGCAGCCACCGAAGTGGAAATGAAGGAAAAGAAGGCACGGGTGGAAGACGCATTGCACGCCACCCGCGCTGCCGTGGAAGAGGGGATCGTCCCTGGCGGTGGCGTGGCCCTGCTGCGGGCACGCGCTGCGCTCAAGTCGCTCAAGGGCGACAACACCGACCAGGATGCCGGGATCAAGATCGTTTCCCGCGCCATCGAGGAACCCCTGCGCCAGATCGTTTCCAACTGCGGCGAAGAGCCTTCAGTTGTGGTCAACAAGGTGCTTGAAGGCAGCGGCAACTACGGCTACAACGCACAAACCGGCGAATATGGCGACCTGGTGGCCATGGGTGTGGTTGACCCCACCAAGGTCACCCGTTTTGCCCTGCAAAATGCGGCCAGCATTGCCGGTCTGATGCTGACCACCGACTGCATGGTGGCCGAGCTGCCCAAGGAAGAACCTCCGATGCCTGGCGGCGGCATGGGTGGCATGGGTGGCATGGGCGGCATGGACATGTAACGCACCCTCAGGCCAGATGGCCGGATCCCGGTCATCCCCTGTCCCGAAGCCCGACGGCTTGCCCGTCGGGCTTTTTTTTGCCTGTCCTACAGAACAATCACCCGTTTTATGGAAGAGTCAAAAATCGCTTGGAACTGCCCCAAAACACGATTACCATTCCCTGAACAGCCAAACGTAACAAGACATTACGGCTGCAGTCCACAACACGTGGACCAACAACTATAAATATACGGAGGAAAACCATGCATGCCGACCTCGCTCGAATGACGGACGCGACTTTTACATCCGTCTTCTTCGACCGCAAATCCATTGCCTTGAAAGGAGTCGCCCATGTCTAGCCCATTGGCCAGCAAAATCCAGAACAACCCCAAGTATCACCAACTGGTCCAGCAGCGCGATGCGCTGGCCTGGTCCCTTTCCGCAATTGTCTGCGTGATTTACTTCGGCTTCATCCTCATGATCGCCTTCGCCCCGGGCTTCCTCACCCAGCCCATTTCTCCCACCAGCGTGATCCCGGTTGGCATGCTGATCGGAGTTGGCGTGATCGTGGCTTCATGCCTGCTGACTGCAGTCTATGTGAGCCGCGCCAATGGCACGTTTGACCCCCTCACCCAGGAAATCATCGAGGAAGCGTCCAAATGAAAACGTTGAAATCCATAATTTCCACACTGCTTGCAGCCACTGCACTGCTGGCCACCCAGATGTCGCGTGCCGCTGACGTCATCGCGGCCGCACCTGCAGCAGCCGCTGCGGAACAACCCCTCAACTGGCATGCCATCATCATGTTCATCGTGTTTGTGGGCATCACGCTCGGCATCACTTACTGGGCAGCCAAGCGCACCAAGACAGCCACCGATTTCTACGCGGCCGGGCGTGGCATCACCGGCCTGCAAAACGGACTGGCCATTGCCGGTGACTACATGTCAGCCGCCTCCTTCCTGGGTATCGCAGCCCTGGTGTACTTCAACGGCTTTTTTGGCCTGATCTTTTCAGTGGGCTGGCTTGTGGGTTGGCCAATCATCCTGTTCCTGATCGCTGAACGGCTGCGCAACCTGGGTAAATTCACCTACGCCGACGTGGCTTCGTTCCGTCTTAAACAAGGCCCGGTACGGACCATGGCGGCCATTGGATCCCTGATCGTCGTGATCTGGTACCTGATCGGACAGGCCGTGGGGGCCGGCCAACTGCTGCACACGCTGGTTCCACAAATCTCTTACAGGGAATCCATCGTGATCGTCGGTGGCCTGATCATCATCTACGTCACCTTTGGCGGCATGAAAGCCACGACCTGGGTGCAGATCATCAAGGCTGGCCTGCTGCTGGGCGGGGCTACCCTGATCGCCCTTGGAGTAATGGCACACGAAGGCTTCAGCTTCGAGAAGCTCTTTTCCGACGCTGTGGCAGCCCACCCGAAGCACATGGAAATCATGAAGTCGGTGGTCCGGATCGGCAGCCACTCCAATCCGATCGAATCGATCTCGCTCGGGTTGACGCTGATGTTCGGAACCGCCGGCCTGCCGCACATCCTGATGCGTTTCTTTACGGTCACTGACGCCAAAGCGGCCCGCAAGTCCGTGCTTTACGGCACCTGCTTCATCGGATACTTCTACATCCTGACGTTCATCATCGGGTTCGGCGCCATTGTGCTGGTGGCCAACAATCCGCAGTATGTGGTGGATGTCACCAAGAACGTGCTGAACCTCAAGGGCGGTGGCAGCATGCCCGCTGTGTATCTGGCCCACGCCATCGGCGGTGACCTGTTCCTCGGCTTCATTGCCGCGGTTGCGTTTGCCACCATCCTGGCCGTGGTCTCCGGACTGACCCTGGCCGGCGCATCCGCACTGTCGCATGACATCTATGCCAACGTGATCATGAAGGGCAAATCCACGGAAGCCCAGGAAGTGTGGGTATCGAAGCTGTGCGTGGTCGGCCTGGGCATCCTGGCGATCCTGTTGGGCATTGCCTTCGAAAAGCAGAACGTGGCCTACATCGTGGCTCTGACGTTCTCGATCGCGGCCTGTGCCAACTTCCCCATCCTGGTCCTGTCCGTATTCTGGCGCGGCCTGACCACACGGGGCGCAGTACTTGGGGGCTATACGGGCATTTTCGGCTCGATCGGACTGCTCATCATCGGCCCCACAGTGTGGACCAAGGTGCTGGGCATGGGCCCGGCCATCTTCCCATACGACTTCCCCACTTTTGTCGTATTGCCGGCTGTCCTGATCGTATCCTATGTGGCTTCCGTGACAGACAACAGCGAATCGGCAAAACAGGAGCGTGCCCTGTTCGATGCCCAGAAAGTCCGGTCTGAAACGGGGCTGGGCGCTGAAGCAGCGGCTTCGCACTGATCGCGGGAAACTGCAACTGCAGGGACGGCCGGTGACGGCCGTCCCTTTTTTCACCCTACCGGGCAGTTCCCGTTCCGCTAGCGACCCGTGCGCAGCTTTCGCAGCTTGATGAACATCATCGCGGCCAGCAGGGCATCATTGAAAGCATCGTGGGTTTCCCGTTCTGGCAGTCCAAGATCCCTGCGGATCAGATCAAAGCTCAGGTCAACATTGCCGTCCACCTGCTGCGCAAACTTGTAGTCGTAGTAGAGACCCGACACCTCGATCTGGCGAAGGGGCAGGGGCACCCCAAGAAAGGGGCGTACCAGGCGGTTGAGCATGGCCACATCAAACTCCAGGTAGTAACCCACCAGCGCCCGGTTGCCCACAAAGTCCAGGAAACGCCGGACGGCCTCTTCAGGGGGCAGACCTCCTTCCAGATCCATCTGGCGCAGCCGGTGGATCCGGACACTGTCCACATTGGGTGCCACAGACGGGCGCACGATGAGCTCAAGGCGCTGGCTGGTGAGTATGCGATCACCCTGGATCGGGATTGCACCGATGGACACAATCTCGTCATGGAGCGGATCCAGCCCGGTGGTCTCGCAGTCAACGCTGACCCATTCTTCATCCGGCGGGGGCGCAAACAGATGGTCGTATTCGAGCCGCTTGAGCCGCTTTCGGTACCAGGCATTGCGCAGCTGCTGCCACATGGGCTTACAGTGCGTCCAGCCTGAAATGGTGATGAAGCAGCGTCCTGAAGCGCTTCACCACTTGCAGACCATCGCGCAGCAAGTCGCGCTCAAGGGTACCCAGACGCTGCAATTCGACCAGATTGTTAGCGCGCTGCCCCAGTGCCTGAAGTCTCAATCCCTGCTTAAGGCGCAACTCCATCAGGAAAGCCAGCGTTTCCTTCAGGTCGCGAACCAGGTCCGCCGGCAGGCGGTTAGCCAACGCCAGCTGATCCAGCCGATCAGCAGTCCCGTTGACTTCAATGCCAGCCTCCAGCGCCAGGCTGCGTACACCATGCACGATGGGGAAGATACCCAGTTTTTTCACATCGACGGTTTCCTCCTCTTCGCTGCCGCGCAGCAGACGGTTCCACCATCCGCCCTGTTCACTGAATTGGTCCGCCGCCCGGGCAAAGTGAGGAAAGAAGGCGGAGCGTTCGCGCAGGAGCTGGAAAAAGTAACCTTTGAGTTCCCCCAGAAGACTGCGATCCCCGCACACCGCCTCGGCATCGGAGAAAATAGCCAGACGCAGGTGGGTTTCCATGCTGGGACGGAACACCCAGTTGCGCAGGGTTTCCTTGAACTCGGAAAGCGACTGGCACCACAACGGATTGCGCATCATGACGCCGCCAAGGCACGGGGGGTACCCGATCTCATACAGTGCATCGTTGAAGGCGGCGGTGATCTGGCTCAAACGGGCAGCAGTAAAATTATCCATTAAAATCAGACCATTATCCTGATCTGTCTTGAGTATTTGCTCGCCGCGCCCTTCGCTGCCCATCACCATGACGCAACTGTTTTCCACCAGGTCTGGCGGGGCGACCATCTGCCACAGGCGTGCAAAAATCTTGGCGTTGAGCTCCTGCACAAGGCGCGCGATCATGCTGACCTTCACGTCGCTCTCGCTCAAAAGCTGGATCAGGCGCTGGATGCTGACTGCAGCTCCCTGGAGCTCTGCCACCGATGTGGCTTGCTGAACCTGCAACCAGACCAGATGGGAATGGTTGGATATGAAACTGAGCAGGTCCAGCTGCTCCAGCACCCCCACGATATCGCCCTGTCGCCGCACCACCACGCGATGAACACCGTGCCGGATCATGAGAATGAGGGCATCGAACACGGCATCATCTTCCGAGACCTCCACCAGCCCCCAGGTGGCCAGCTGGCCGACCGGCAGAAGGCGGGCGTCTGTTCCCGACAGCACCACCTTGCGAATGTCGGTTGAAGTAAAAATCCCTACCCGGCCTTCCGGATCCTTTACCAGGACATTGGAAAGCTTATCTTTTTCAAAGAGTTGGGCAATGGAAAAGGCATCGGTCTGCGCGGAAACCCAGCGTGGCGGACGCACGAACGCCTGCGCAATGCGCGCCATCATCAGTCCGTGCAATTCCCGCTGTGGGCGCCGTTCCGTCAGCGCCTGCAGTTTTTGGGACATGTCCGAAAACAGCAGGGCACCGAAGCCTGCGTTGGCTGCGATCAGGCGCTTCACCGTGGCCTTGGGCAAGAGGTAGGCCAGCATTTCCTCGGCTGCGGTGAAAATGCCGGTCACACTTCCCGAAACCAGGCTCCGCCCATCGAAGCAGGCTCCAGGACCGTAAACGCAAACCACTTCATCCTGCTCCACCTGCTGCACATGCCCCTTGATCACCACAAACAGGTGTGAAGGTTCCATCTCCGGGGACAGGACAATGGCTCCGGAAGCGTAATAACCGATGTCAACGCTGTCCCTGACCCATTGCTGCTGCTCTCCGGTCAGGCCATCAAAGGGCGGAGCGTTGAAATTGAAGGATTTCGGCATGGGGTTTGGGCCGGGATGCTCTATACTTTTTCAAGAACCAACGATCAGGATGCTTCTCATGACTCAAGATAGCAAGCCGGGGTCCGCGACCGAAGCGAAAACATGGTCCGGACGATTTTCGGTGCCCATCGCGGAATCGGTCAAGATTTACACGGCCTCGGTCCCTTTTGACCGCCGTCTGGCCGAATTCG
>JAGWIW010000104.1 GCA_028866015.1 Betaproteobacteria bacterium | reverse complement strand
TTCGAGTCCTCAGAATCTGCCAGGAAATGGCTTCTGCAGGAAAACCTGGCATTTGGTGGCACACCAATATCGCTGCTCGATACCGAGACAGGAGCAGTCGAGGTCAGAAAAGTCCTCGCCGCAATTGCCTATGGCGGCGTGGCCTGATGCAGGCATGGCGTATCACCAAACGCATTCATGCTCTGGATCAAACCGCCACTGGGGCATTCAAGTATGGCGGGCGTTGGAATGCCCCTGGCACTTCGGCGATATATGCAGCGCTTTCCATCGAACTTGCAGCGCTGGAAAAACTGGTACACGTTGGAAACGTACTGCCAACTGACTTAGTGCTGGTGGTTATTGATCTCCCGGACCAAGAAAGCCTATTTGAAGAAGCAACATTGCAAACCCTTCCCCCAGGGTGGAACACTCTTCCGAGTTCCGCTTCGGCAGCACCCTTCGGCACAAGCTTCCTGACTACTGGGCAGAAACTTGGCCTGATCGTTCCGTCCGTCATCATTCCGGAAACAAGGAACATTGTCATCAATCCAGGGCATGCAGCATTCAAGAATGTCTCGATGAGAATCGAAAGAGATTTCGAGTTTGACCATCGATTCAGGAAGTAGACACTCGTAGCAGAGACGACGTCCCCTAATCCGATGGGGGGATTATCAAACCCTGGGCCTGTTTCTGGCCAGAAGCTGACTTTTACTGATACATCTTGGCGCCAGTTAGCGGGCATTCCGCAGTTTGATGCTGCGGTCCATATGATTGGTTGATTGATAGGGGGACCAAAATTGGGCTAATCTTTCCGGAATCCAAGCCTTTAAAGGTGTCCTGATCGTGTCCCTATTATTGGCAATAAACTGGACCGTTCTGCGTCTGAATAACTTTGAACCCTGAAGTTCACATGGACGCTCCGCCGAAAATCTAGCGGCTCCCCCTAAACTACTCGTTAGGCGGTTATGACCGACTCATCTTCACTCCATGCACCAGACCTCGAATGGCAGGCCCTCGTGGGGAAGGCGATTCTTCGTTTCGGTGATATCGAGTTGATCTCTCTCAGTTGCCTTGCGCACATACCGACTGACAAGATTGCCGAGTCTGCTGCCCGTCTGGAATTTTCGCGCCGTGCAGATATCTTGATTGAAATCCTAGAAGGTCGTTCTGGCATAACCCCGCCATTGGCAGCACTCTTGGTTGGTTTCAAGCGAGCAAAAGTCTTGACAAGGACCAGAAACTTGATTGCTCACAACCCCGTAATGCTCGACATCTATGTTAATCCTCATACCGATGACGTCTACACCGAGCGAACCATCGCGTCTGCTAGGTCAACTGGTCTGACATTGAACCTAGAGCAGCTTAGAGAATTTGCCGCTGACGTCGAGGAGCTATCTTCTAGCTTATGGCTCAATTTCATGCAGGCTGTTAACTCCAGCGATTCACTTTTTCGCGCTTATGCTAAGAAATAAGCCTCCTAACCAAGCGCTCCGGGAGATGCCAGAGAACCAGTGGTTCTCGATTCACTATGGCCCTCGGCTTCCAGGCGCCCCTGAGTTAGCGCATTACGCCGCCCGGGAAATTTTATGACTGCCGATACAGCAGTACCCAACCGCGAGTGGATCGCTTACAACTATTGTGTTGCGTTCGTCGACCTACTGGGGCAACGCGAGGCACTGCGGGATCAGGGTTTGCTCATACCACCGCAGACGGATGAACAGCGCAAAGCATTCCGCGAAGTGCTTCGAAATAGCATTGGTGCGATTATCAAGCTACAAGAAAGTGCCGAGGAGATGCTCGCCCCCATCCTTCAGCAGAACCTCGATTCGCCAAGGCGAGCCGCATTGCAGCCTGAACAACAGCTCATCTGGGATAAAATGCTGCACACCCGTGTAACGACGCAACGCTGGTCAGATGGTTTGGTGTCGTTTGCGTGCTTGGGAGACAAAGAAATTAAGTGCCAAGTGATTGGCATATTCAGCATATTTGGTCTAGTCGGGAGTCTTTGTTTACTTGGTTTAGCGACGAGTCACCCGATTCGCGGCGCGATTGAAATTGCCTGGGGCGTTGAACTTCGTCCTAACGAACTATACGGCCCTGCAGTTGCTCGCGCATATGAGATTGAAAGTGAGATCGCGCAGTACCCAAGAATAGTGGTAGGTCCTGAGACGATTGGGTTCCTTCAGGCGCACAGCACTAACCCAGATCAAGACGTGTTCTCGCAAACCGACCGAGAGTTCGCCACGTTATGCCTAGACATGCTGATCCGAGATGCTGATGGACACTGGATCTTGCACTATCTGGGCGAGAAATTTCAATTTGCTGTTACGCATCAGCAGCACGCCGAGCTATATGGCAAGGCGCGGCATTTTGTCCATGAGCAGCTCCTCACACATCAAGCAAATCAAAATACGAAACTTGCATTTCGCTATTCACACTTGGTGCAATACTTCGATGCGCATCCACCTGCAGTGCCGGAGTAGGCCAAACACATCGTTGCAAGGGCCGACCCGCCTATCGGCGGCGCGGCCCTGAACTTAGATGTCGGTTTCCAGGGTAAGGCGGCGGTCGGCTTTGGGTCGGTAGTTCGCGTTCGCCTGATCGAGAAGCCGGCATTCTGAGCAGAATTGAACTCAAGGTCTGTTGACCGCCGTTCACCGGCCATACATCTGGCGATAGCTGGGAGTCCGGTCAGGCCGAGTTCTGCCGTCCAGTTGCAAATGAAACCTATTGGCCGAACTAACCTTCATGCCTTACTTTAGGTAGCGAAACAAACAAGGGAAATATCTAACAAACTG
>JAGWIW010000045.1 GCA_028866015.1 Betaproteobacteria bacterium | reverse complement strand
TAGGTTTCGCCATAAGTGCCTTCGAGATAGGCCTGGGCCAGCACGGCGGGCGCACCGTGCCCCGGACCTGAAACGAACAGGACATTGAGGTCGTGGGCGTTGATGAGCCGGTTGAGGTGTACCCAGGCAAACGCCTGTCCGGGATCGGAACCCCAGTGGCCCAGCAGGCGTTGCTTGATGTGTTCCTGCTGCAGGGGCACTTTCAGGAGGGGGTTTTCCCGCAGGTAGATCATGCCGGCGCAGAGGTACAGCGCTGCGTGCCAGTAGTCGTTCAGGTCGCGCAGCAGCTCTCGTTCTGGCTGCTCCGGCGCGCCCGATGAGAGGGAGTTGGTCAGGTGCGATGCGAGGTCGGACATGGTGTTGTTCCTGAGGAAAAAGTCACTGCTCCCAGCAGGTCAGGGGCAGTTCAAGCGGCAGGCGCGCGTTCGGGTGGTGGGGCAGCAGCCGCACCGTGTAGTCGGTCGCCGGACGGCTCGCAGGCAGCGAGGCGCGGTACAGGTAGGCGCCTTGCGTACCCAGCAGGGGGCCGGCAAGCACCATGGGTACGTGCTCGGGAGCATCTTCCGGCACGGCCGGGTTGGCAAAAAGTTCGAGGTGCACTTCTTCGGGCGCCAATCCGTCCAGATAGACCTGGGCCGAAATGTCGTGCAGGCCATCCTGTGTTTCACGTCGCACCAGTCCGATGCGCACCTGGTTCCATTGGTGCTGAAGGCGGGAAAGCCAAAGGCAAATTTCCCGAGCCAGGGCTGCCTCGTTGGCGTGTCGTTCGCGGTAGGCGGCACCGGCCTGGAAATAGAACCGTTCGGCATACTGGCGCAGCATGCGGTTGCTGGAAAACTCGCCGGTCAGCCGCGCCATGCTCTCGCGCATGCGGGCAATCCAGGCTTGGGGCATGCCGCGCTCGTCGCGCAAGTAAAAATCGGGGATGACTTCGTTTTCCAGAATGCGATACAGGGAGTCGGCATCCGACCGGTTCCACTCGGGGCTGATCGGATGCTCGTGTCTTGAGCCCAGGGCCCATCCGACTTCGGCGCAGTAAGCTTCGGCCCACCAGCCGTCCAGCTCGGAGAAATTGAGTCCTCCGTTCACGAGCACTTTCATGCCGCTCGTCCCGCTCGCTTCCCAGGGCCTCAATGGGGTGTTGAGCCAGAGGTCGACGCCGTGCACCAGCTCGGATGCGACCCCCATGTCGTAATCCTCCACGAAAATGGCGCGCGTGCGAATCTCGGCGCGATTGAGGAAAGCGAGCCAGTCCTGGATCATCTGCTGTCCTTGCTCGTCCTGGGGATGCGCTTTTCCGGCAATCACGAGCTGGATGGGGCGGTGAGGGTCGGTGAGCAGGCGCTCGAGACGAGCCGGATCTTCCAGCAACAGGTTGGGCCGCTTGTAGGCGACAAAGCGGCGGGCGAACCCGATGGTGAGAATGTCCGGATCAAGGATGTCGGCCTGACGCTCCCACTGCTTGCGCGTTGCACCCCGGGCCATGAGCTGGTGCTGGTGGCGTTGGCGCAACCAGTTGATCAGCCGGGAACGGGCGACCGAGCGCAGGGCCCACAGTTCTTCGTCAGGCAGCTGGCGGAAATCCTCCTCGAGGCCGCTGAGATCCCCGCGCCAGCGGTTCTCGCCGCAGGACTTTTGCCATAGCTGTTCGGCGGCGCGCGAACTCCAGGTCGGCACGTGAACCCCGTTGGTCACATGACCAATGGGGATTTCAGGGAGCGGAATCCGGGGGTAGAGCGGCGCAAAAATCCTGCGGCTGACTTCGCTGTGAAGCCGGCTTACGCCATTGATGGCACCGCTGCCTCGCATGGCAAGCCAGGCCATGTTGAAAGGCTCTGTTTCGTCTTCAGGCTGGGCACGGCCGAGCGCCATGAATTCGGAAAAATCCATGCCCAGCTCCGCCACATAGTCGCCCATGTACTGGTGGACCAGTGAGGCGTCAAATTTGTCAAACCCATCGGGTACCGGGGTATGGGTGGTGAACACGTTGCCCACGCGTGTGCTGCAGAGGGCAGTGGAAAAATCCACGCCTTGGGTGTCCCGGTAGGCCCGGGCCCGTTCCAGCACGGCGAAGGCGGCATGCCCTTCATTCAGATGGCAGATATCGCACTCGAAACCAATTGCCTGGAGCAGGCGCCAGCCACCCAGCCCCAGCACCAGTTCCTGCTGGATGCGCAGTTCCGGGCCACCTCCGTAAAGCTCTGCCGTGACGCCGCGGTCGCGGGGGTCATTCCAGGGGTCGTTGCTGTCCAGCAGGTAAAGTGTCACCCGTCCCACCTGCGCTTGCCAGACACGCAGGGTCATGTGCCTTCCGGGTAGTTCGAGCATGATGCGCAGCCACTCCCCGTCGGTTGTGGTGGTGGGGGAGAGTGGCAGCCACAGCGGGTCGTTGAATGGAAAGAAGGCCAGCTGACGCCCCTGGGCATCAAGGCTTTGGCGAAAATAGCCTTGCTGATAGAGCAAACCCACGCCCACCATGGGTATTCCCATGTCGCTGGCGGTCTTGATGAGATCTCCTGCCAGTACGCCCAGGCCTCCCGAATAGATGGGGAGCGCTTTGGACAGGCAGAATTCCATGCTGAAGTAGGCAATGCCGGCCACCTTGCTGGATTCCGGCTGGCCTGCAAACCAGGTGGGGGCCTCGAGATAGCTGTTGCGGGCTGCCTGTACCGATTCCAGCAGGCGCAGAAAATCTTCGTCCCGGGACAGTGCCTCGAGGCGGGCACGAGAAACCGTGCCCAGGATCAGCACGGGATTGCCGGTGGTTTCCCACAGATCCGCATCCACGCATCGCCATAAGGCCTTGGATTGAACATTCCAGCTCCAGCGCAAGTCCAGTGACAGCTCTTCCAGCGCCTTGAGCGATGGTGGCAGCGTGCGCGGCGTGAAATGTTCGAGGGTCATCGGGGTTCCCGTGGTCGCACTACGGATGAACGTGCCCCGTTGCGACTGTACGACTGGCTGAACCTGCGCTACCTCTAAATGATAGCAGCGTTTTCGGAGTGGTGTGGTTTGCGCGCCGGAAACACCGGTCAGGTCGCCAGGGGAGGAAAAACGATGCGTACGCAAAGTCCCCGGCCGTCAGGGCCGGGAAGCAGGCTCACTTCCGCGCCGTGACGCTCGGCGATGCGCTGGACGATGGAAAGACCAAGGCCTGAGCCTTCGGCTGTGCTGCCCGGCAGCCGGTAGAACCGCTCGAGCGCCCGACGTCGTTCTGCAACAGGAATTCCTGGGCCGTTGTCGCAAACGGTGAGAACGGTTTTCTTTTCCGAACGGATGATGCGGGTCTGAACCTGTCCGCCGGCAGGGGTGTATCGGATGGCGTTATCCAGCAGGTTGCGCAGCAGAATGTCAAGGTGGCCTTCATGTCCGTTCACCAGCATCTCTTCGCCTTCATCCAGTGCCAGTTCGATCTGGCGTTGGTGGGCAAACGAAGCTGCACGCGACAGGGCCTGCACGGCCAAAGCGCGCAGTGGCACCGGTTGATGGAGGTGGCTTGCCGTTTCAGGGTCGACACGTGCCAGGGTCAGCAGTTGCTCGATCAGGTGAGTCGCCCGATCCACGCCTTCAATGACATGTTGCAAAGCAATGCCCCGATCTTCCGGAGATTGGGCGCGCTGCGCCACTTGGGCCTGGGTCTTGAGGGCAGCCAGCGGAGTCCGCAGTTCATGGGCCGCGTCAGCGGTAAAGCGCTTTTCGGATTCGATGGATTGCCGCAGCCGACCGAACAGGTCGTTCAGGGCGGCCACGAGCGGCGTGACTTCAATGGGAACGCTTTGCAAGGCAAGCGGTTCCAGCCGCCTGGCGGAACGCTGCACCACTTCACGCCGCAACTGACGCAACGGTCTCAAGCCTGTGCCCACCGACAACCAGATCAGCAAGGTCAGCAACGGGATGATGGTCACAGAAGGGGCGAGCATCTTGAGTGCAATGAGCCTTGCCACATGTTCACGGCCAGCCATAGGCTCGGCGATCTGGATCATGAATTCATGGGCAGGATCCCAGCGGGTGAGAACGCGCCAGGGCTTCCCGCCCACTCTGGCCTGGATGAAGCCAGCAGCCGAGGGGCCGAGAGGGCTGGGCGGTGCTGCTGCGGAACGCACAATCAGGCCGTTGCTGTCCCAGATCTGATAGACCAGGGTCTGCTCATATTCCGTGGCGACCGGCATTGCGTCTGTGCCGTGCTCGATTTTTTCAACCATTTCCCGCCTTGCTGTACCCAGCAGGACGTTGGCTGTTTCGGAAAGCTGGGCATCAAACAGGGCGTCAAGTTCCTGGCGGGCCGCCCGGTGTGTGAAATAGACTGCTGCGCTCAGCGTGATGCCGGCGGCGAGGGATAGCAGGAGAACAAGGCGCAGGCGCAGTGAATTCATGGCTTGTCGATGACGTAGCCGACACCGCGTATGGTCCGGATGAGGCTGCTACCCAGCTTTTTTCTCAGATGATGGATATGCACTTCAACCGAATTGCTTTCCACTTCTTCGCCCCAGCCGTAAAGACGCTCTTCCAGCTGCTCGCGCGAAAGTACCCGGCCTGCTTGCAACAGCAGCTCCTGCAGCAGGGTGAATTCCCTGGCGGACAGATCGATGTTCTGGCTGTCCTTGCGCACCTGACGGGCTGCCGGATCAAGTTCGATGTTGCCGTGTTGAAGCAGGGGCGCTGCCTGGCCGGTACTGCGGCGTGACAGCGCACGCAGGCGCGCGATCAGTTCGTCCAGGTCAAAGGGTTTGATCAGGTAATCGTCTGCGCCTGCATCCAGGCCGGCCACCCGGTCGGCCACTGTGTCACGCGCCGTCAGCACCAGCACGGGAATCCGGTCGCCTTTGGTGCGCAGCCATTTCAGCAAGTCCATCCCGGACAGCTTGGGCAGGCCGAGGTCAAGCACGAGCAACGCATATTCCCCCGTTTCCAGGGAAACCTTGGCCGTCTGGCCATCGCGTGCCCAATCCACAGCGTAGCCGGCTTGTTTCAGCCCAGCCCGGATGCCGTCTCCAAGAAGGGGGTCGTCTTCAACCAGTAAGGTGCGCATGGAAACATATTATCTCGGAATCCTGACCGTGGATTCGGAAAATTCGCCCTGTTCGGCGCTTCGGTGGCAGGCAGCGCAGTTGGAAGCGCTGCCGATGCTTTTGCGTTGATACAACGTGTTCGGGATTTCGTCATGCCGTGAAATGAAGTAGAGCGTGCTGGAAATCCGGACCGGCGCTTCGTCGGGCGGAATGGATTGCACGATGCGCCGGGAACGCTGATTCAATTGGTGGTCAGCCGCATTGCTCGTGAGGAACCGGGTGATTTCATCGCGTTGTGCCGGTTCAAGGCTCGCGTTTTCTCCGAAGTGTCTGTCCAGGGACCCCATGATTTTTTTCCAGGAGCGGGAGGGCAACAAGGCAGGGTGATAGAGCATATGGCAGCTGGAACACTCGCTGTGCCACGCAGCATTTTCAACTTTGGGTAACTGTTCCATGCTGTCGTCCTCCCGGCCGTCTGCCGATGTGGCGAGCAGGCCAGCGGCCGAGAGAACAGTTGATGCAAACAGGATATAGGGCAGCCATTTTTTCATGGAAAGTCTCCAGGGTTATTTGTAGTGGGCGAGGAACTCGATGAAATCGCCTTTTTCCTGGGCAGTACAGGCGCGGCCGAGCAGGTCGGTGCAATTGCGACGGAACCATTTTTCAGATTTTTTCAGGTCGGTAAACCGTTTGGGATTGGCGCTCACGGCCATGGGGTCAATTGTTTTATTGGCATGGGTTTTCCCGGGCTGGGTGGGGTCGGCCGTGTGACAATCAAAGCAGCCGCTCTGCTTTCCCGAACTCCTGGTGCGCTTTGCCTCGTAGAAACTTTTTCCGCGGGCTGAAGAAAATCCACCGAATGCAGGGTTATCCTGACGTGCCTGGGCTTTGTATTGTTCCTGGAGATCTTGGAAGGTGGCTGCCGTTGCCTGCAATCCAGCCAGGCACAGGCACAATGCGAACAGGTTACGCATGCTGTTGGTCCTCGTTTTCTTCGATGGCCCGGTATTGGAATCCGCTCACCATGGACTGGGCGATCGGGGTCTGGTGCCGGGATTCATGCCAGACCAAAGCCCCCACATGCACCACTGCAAATGCCATGAGTGCATCGTAGGCAAACTTGTGGGGAGGCTTTAAGGTGCCTTTGAGCCAACTCATGTCGGTCAGCCAGGGAGCGAAGGGGCCCATGCCGTGTTCGATGGAAGCCAGCGCAAGTCCGGTCCCAGTCATCAGCAGTAGCAAAACGTACACGACCAGGTATGCTGCGCTGGCCAGTGCATCGTGCCCCAGGCGATGGGCGGGGCGAGCGCGGCGAAGAAGCGCGTTGCCCCAGGCCGTGGGATGCCATAAATCGGAAAAGCGCGCATGGGTCGGACCCACCATTCCCCAGGCCAGACGGGCGGCTAAGCCGACGATGAGGGCATATCCCAGGTAAATGTGGAACTGCCAGAGGGATTTCCTGGCTGATCCGAATTCGAATAGGCCGGACAGCCAGACTGTGGCTGCCAGCATCAGGATGGCGCCTGCATTCCACGCATGCACCAGGCGCAGCAATGGATCGTAGGTTTTGTGCCGGCTGTAGGATACGGCGGACATGACGGTCCCCCCTCTTGGTATTATTTTTTCCTGACTGTAGCGGGGAATCCTTAACGACTTCTTAATGGATATCGACCGGCAGGGCACAAAAAAAATGGTGGCCGGGGGCGGCCACCAATAAGGGGGGAGATCACTACCATCAGGGGGTGATGGCAGCATCTGGGTGACATTTAACCAACCCAACCTTAAGGGAGCCTTAAAGTAAAAAAAGAGTGATTTGGGCTTGAAGGGCCTGATCCGCCCGGGAAACGGGGAGTGCGCTAAAATTGCGGTTTCCTTGCCGGATTTCCTCCGTGAAATGGAGCTGGACATGAGTCAGCAACTGATCATTTTTGACACCACCATGCGCGATGGCGAGCAAAGCCCGGGCGCGTCCATGACACGCGAAGAGAAAGTGCGCATTGGCCGACAGCTGGAGCGACTGCGCGTGGATGTGATGGAGGCGGGCTTTCCTGCGGCGAGCCCGGGCGACTTCGAGTCGGTCAAGGCCGTCGCCTCGGTCATCAAGGACAGTACAGTCTGTGCGCTGGCCCGGGCTCAGGAAAACGACATTCGCCGTGCCGGGGAAGCCATTGCTCCTGCGGTTTCCGGCCGCATTCACACGTTCATCGCCACTTCGCCCATCCATATGGAAAAGAAGCTGCGCATGACACCGGAGCAGGTGATGGATGCTGCCATCCGTGCAGTGACTCTGGCCCGCAGCTTCACTGATGACGTGGAGTTTTCCTGCGAAGACGCGGTGCGATCCGATCCCGAATTCATGTGCCGCATCATCGAGGCGGTGATTGATGCCGGTGCCCGGACCATCAACATTCCCGACACGGTGGGCTATGCCATTCCCTTTCAGTACGGCGCCCTCATCGAAACCCTGATCAGCCGCATTCCCAACGCTCATCGGGCGGTTTTTTCAGTCCATTGCCACAATGACCTGGGGCTTGCGGTATCCAATTCCCTTGCCGCGGTCCTGTCCGGAGCCCGCCAGGTGGAGTGCACCATCAACGGCCTGGGAGAGCGTGCAGGCAACGCGGCCCTCGAGGAAATCGTCATGGCCATCCGGACGCGGCATGACGTGTTCAAAGTGGATACGCGCATCGACACCACGCAGATTGTGCCGGCAAGCCGGCTGGTTTCCACCATTACCGGTTTTCCGGTGCAACCCAACAAGGCAGTGGTGGGCGCAAACGCGTTTGCGCACGAGTCGGGCATTCATCAGGACGGCGTGCTCAAGCACCGGGAAACCTACGAGATCATGCGCGCCGAAGATGTGGGCTGGAACGCCAACAAACTGGTGCTGGGCAAGCATTCAGGCCGCTCCGCCTTCAAGGCCCGGCTCAGGGAACTGGGCATTGAACTGGATTCGGAAATCGCTGTGAACACTGCATTCCAGAGATTCAAGGAACTGGCTGACAAAAAGCACGAGATTTTCGATGAAGATCTTCATGCCATCGTAAGCGAAGAACTGACGGAGCCACAAAACGAGCATTACGGGCTGGTATCCCTCATGGCCCACAGCGAAACCGGCGAGATGCCGCAGGCACGTCTCGTGGTGTCCGTGGGGGGCGAAGAGCGTACCACACAGTCTCACGGCAGCGGTCCGGTGGATGCCGCGTTCAAGGCTATTGAAAAGGTGGTCAATAGTGGAGCTTCCCTGCAGCTTTACTCGGTTAACAACATCACCAGCGGAACCGAGTCGCAAGGGGAGGTCACTGTCCGGCTGGCAAGAGGCGGACGAATCGTGAATGGGCTGGGCGCAGATACTGACATCGTCGTGGCTTCCGCCAAGGCTTACCTCAGCGCGCTCAACAAGCTGGATGTGCGAGCCGAACGCATGAGCCCACAGCTGTAAGGTACGGATGAACCCGTCATTGCGCCAACACGGATGGATGACCCTGGCCAGTGATGTCGCAGGTTTTCTGTGGTACGTGGGTCGCAAGTTCAGGCACGGGCGCTGCCTTCAGTCTGCTTCCAGCCTCACCACCACCACGCTTTTCGCCTTGGTCCCACTGGTCACGCTCAGCATCACCCTGTTTTCCTTCTTTCCGGGGTTCATCAAGGTCAAGCAGTCGGTACAGCATTTTCTGGTGACCAACATGCTGCCCGATTCGGCAGGGCGCATCATCAGTATCTACATGACCCAGTTTTCGGGCCATGCTTCCCAGCTCACTTACGCCGGGCTTGCATTGCTTATGGGTACCGTATTTTCACTGATCATTACGGTGGATCACACCTTCAATGCCATCTGGGGTACGGCACCGCAGCGACCCTGGCCATCCAGATTCATGATTTACCTGGCCCTGATCCTGCTGGGGCCTGTGTTTCTGGGGTTGGGCATTTGGGCTACCAGCCTGTTGGTAAGCCTTTCCATGGGCTGGGTGGGGGAAGGCAGCCGTGTTACGCATCATGTGCTGAAATGGCTGTCGGCCATTGTGCTGGCAGGGGGGCTTGCTCTCGCCTACTACAAGATTCCTGGACATCCGGTTAAAGGCAGGCATGCCCTGTTCGGAGGCATGCTGGCAGCACTTGTATTCGAATTCATGAAAACCGGATTCACCGGATTCATCTCACACTTTTCTTCCTACACGCTGGTTTACGGGGCATTTGCGGCCTTCCCCATTTTCCTGCTGTGGATCCAGCTGTCCTGGGCTGTGGTGCTGTTTTTTGCCGTGCTGACGGCCAGCTTGCCGCTCTGGGCCGAGCGCGCCTGGCGCAGCGAGCGGCAGCCTGGGGAATCTGCTCAGGACTGAGCCAGCTTTTCCCGGACCCGGGTGGCTGCTTCTGCCAGGGAAACCTTGGCAGCCGCCGCATCGCGCCGTCCCTGGAGTTCCACCATCCCTTCCTTCAGGCCCCGATCCCCGACGACGATCCGTACCGGAATGCCCAGCAACTCCTGATCGGCCAGCATGACGCCCACGCGGTCGTCGCGGTCATCGAACAGGACGTCCAGCCCTTGCGACAGTAGTTCCTGATACAGGTTTTCTGCTGCTTCGCGAACCGCTGGGCTCTTGTTCAGCCCGATGGCAACCACGGATACCTCAAACGGCGCGATTGCGCGCGGGAAGCAAATGCCTCGCTCGTCGTGGTGTTGCTCGATGGCTGCGGCGACGATCCGGCTGACGCCGATCCCGTAGCAGCCCATTTCCACAACCCGGGATTGCCCTGATTCATCAAGGTAGGTGATGGACATGGCTTCCGAATATTTTGTGCGAAGCTGGAAAACATGGCCCACCTCAATGCCGCGGCAGATATCCAGGGTCCCTTTTCCGTCGGGAGACGGGTCGCCTGCCACCACGTTGCGCAAATCCGCCACCTGGTCGGGCTCTGGCAGGTCACGCCCAAAGTGGGCATGAATGAAATGATGCCCTGCTTCATTGGCGCCACAGACAAAGTCCGACATCACGGCAGCCGATCGGTCGGCAATGACCGTGATACCCCGTTCTTCGATTCCAACGGGGCCGAGGTAGCCTTTCACGGGCCCCAGCAATGCCTGTATTTCGGCGTCGCTGGCAAGACGGAGTCCTTCGATGATCTTGCCCGCTTTCACTTCGTTCAGCTCATGGTCGCCGCGCAGCAGAAGGAGGTATGGATGTTGGTCGGCAGACATCACGAGCAGCGATTTCAGGATACGGGATTGGGGGACGTCCAGATACCGGGCCACATCAGGGCAGCTGCTGGTGCCCGGAGTCGATACCTTTTCAAGAGGCAAGTCCGGTACGGCCCGTTCTACGTTGGGAGGCAAAGCCTCGGCCAGCTCGATGTTGGCTGCGTAGTCCGATTGCGGACAGAAGGCAATGGCGTCTTCCCCGGAATCGGCCAGCACGTGGAATTCATGCGAGCCCGAACCGCCGATGGCCCCGGTGTCGGCTGCAACGGCGCGGAACCTGAGGCCCAGTCGGGTGAAGATTTGGCTATAGGTATCCACCATGAGGGCGTAGGTCTGCTCCAGGCTCGCATAGTCCGCATGGAACGAATAGGCGTCCTTCATGACGAATTCGCGAGCGCGCATGACCCCGAATCGTGGGCGGATTTCATCCCGGAACTTGGTTTGGATCTGGTAGAAATTGACCGGCAATTGGCGATAGCTCCGGATTTCCCGGCGGGCAATGTCTGAAATGACTTCTTCATGGGTGGGGCCAAAGCAGAAATCCCGATCGTGCCGATCCTTGATTTTCAGCATTTGAGGGCCAAATTTTTCCCAGCGTCCTGTTTCCTGCCACAGTTCGGCTGGAATGACTGCCGGCATGAGGACTTCCATGGCGCCACTGCGATTCATTTCTTCCCGCACGATGGCTTCCACTTTGCGCAGAACCCTCAACCCCAAAGGCATCCAGGTGTACAAGCCGCTGCCCAGGCGGCGAATGAGGCCGGCGCGCAGCATGAGGCGATGACTGACCAGTTCGGCTTCAGCCGGGGCTTCCTTGAGTGTGGAAATGAAAAAGCGGGAAAGGCGCATGGGTATCGGAATTCAATCAAAAAGGATAACGAAACCATGATTTTAGCCCACTTCAGCGGCGCTACGGCACCCCATAATCAAATCGTCGCTGGCAGGAGGGGTTGTGATGCTGTCGAAACATCATGGAATCTTTGGGGTCATGCTGGTTTTGGGTGGGTGCATGGCCAGTCCATGGCAGAGTCCGGAAACATCAGGGACTGCTGGCCCGGAAGCCTGGAAGGTAGGGGCGCCCACGGCAGGCCGGGGTGCCACCGCACTGCCGGTTGCCATGAGGCAGGTTCCGCTTGTGGTGGTCCATTCGGATGTCTCGTTGCTGCTTTCAATCAAGGGTAGAAAAATGCCCCTTCGTTCACCGGACGATTTTGTCATGCAATCTCGCCGACTGGAAAGGAAAGGCGAACTCCACCATTCCGAGTGGGTGTTCGTGGGCTACGGCCTTACCGTCCCGGCCCTGGGATGGGACAGTTACCGGCATCGGGATGTGCATGGCAAAACCGTGGTGATGTTGTCCGGAGCTCCCCCCATTCCGGATGGGACTTCCGTCTCCTCTGCCGCCGCATACAGCCATCCGATGGAGCGGGGGCTCGGCCATTGGCGCAGCAAGCTGGACAATGCGCGTCGCCACGGTGCCTCCGCAGTCATCATCGTGCAGTCAGGGCAGCGAGCTGATTTCCACAAGGCTGCCGAAATGTTCGACGGGGTGATCGCGCCTGCGTTGGCGGAAACGCCGGATACGTTGGCTGTTTATGGGTGGGTGCCAGAAATCCGTTTCGGGAACTGGTTGAGGCGGGCAGGCATACGCTGGGATCGTCTGCGCCGGCAGGCGGCTGCTGCCGATTTCAGCCCGGTGACATTACCGATCCATGGTGACATTCAATGGAACAACCGGTGGGGAGATCTTGAGATTTCAATACCGCAGTAAGGAGTCAGCCCAGCGTGACCAGATTATCGCGGTGGATCAATTCTTCTTCGTCAATGTAGCCCAATGCGGCTTCAATGGCTTCTGAAGGGGTTTTCAGTATTTTTGACGTTTCCGCAGCGCTGTAATTGATCAAACCGCGGGCGACTTCCCTGCCATCCGGGTCGACGCATCGAACCAGTTCGCCTCGTTCGAATTCGCCTGATACGGCGACGACCCCGATGGGCAGCAGGCTCTTGCCTTCGGCGCGTAACGCATGAGCTGCTCCTGCATCCAGCGTCACTTCTCCCCTGATCTGCAGATGGTCAGCCAGCCACTGCTTGCGCGCGGGCAATGTGGGGGTCGGTGCCGTCAGTTGTGTGCCGATCAGTTCGCCAGCGGCCAGTCGTTCCAGTACCCGGGGCTCGCGACCGGACACAATGGCGGTATGGGCACCGCTGCGCGCCGCGCGTTTGGCCGCCGTGATTTTGGTGAACATGCCGCCGCGTCCCAGCATGCTGCCCGCACCGCCGGCCATGGCTTCCAGTGTGGGGTCTCCGGCCTGGGCTTCCCTGACCAGGGAAGCCGTCGGGTCTCGGCGTGGGTCGGCGGTGAACAGGCCAGCCTGGTCGGTGAGGATGACCAGGCCGTCAGCGTCGATCAGATTGGTGACCAGGGCACCCAGAGTGTCGTTATCGCCGACCCGGATTTCATCGGTGGCCACCGTGTCGTTCTCATTGATGATGGGAACCACCCCCCATTGCAGCAGGGTGGTCACCGTGGAGCGGGCATTGAGGTAGCGCTTGCGGGCTGCCAGGTCTTCGTGGGTCAGCAGGATTTGCGCAGTGCGAATGTTGTGCTGCGAAAAACAGGATTCCCATACCTGGGCCAGGCCCATTTGTCCGACGGCGGCTGCAGCTTGCAGCATGTGCAGGGCTTTGGGACGTTCTGCAAGACCCAGGCGTTGCATGCCGGCTGCCACGGCCCCGGAAGACACCAGCACCACTTCCTTGCGCAGTTGGCGCAGCGCTGCCACCTGGGTCACCCAAGCCTGGATGGCATTCTGGTCAAGTCCTTTGCCGTCATTCGTGAGCAGGCTGCTGCCGATTTTGATCACGAGCCGGCGGGAAGTCTGGACGAACGAGTTCACGCCGGATTCTCCGGCGCTTCAGGCTCTGGTTCGGGCCGGCGCAGGGATTCGATGGCTTCCATGATGGCGTAGCATACCTCGCGGCAACCTTCGCCCGTCAAGGCAGAAATCTCGAATATGCGGGCATCCGGGCCCAGATCCGCCTGGAACTGGCGTCGCACGGCTGCCCGGCTGTCAGGGTCGAGCATATCGGCCTTGTTGAGCACGATCCAGCGGGGTTTCCGGAAGAGGTTTTCGTCATATTTGCGCAGTTCCTCCACCAGCGCATGCGCCTGTCCGAGCAAGTTGACGGAGTCGTCGAGTGGAGCGCTGTCGACTATGTGCAGCAGCAGGTGCGTGCGCGCCAGGTGACGCAGGAACTGGTGCCCCAGCCCCGCCCCTTCCGCTGCACCCTCGATCAGGCCCGGAATGTCGGCAATGACGAAACTGCGGGCATCATCCACCCGGACCACACCCAGGTTGGGGTGCAGAGTCGTAAAGGGATAATCGGCCACCTTGGGACGTGCGGCCGAAACAGCACGTATGAATGTGGATTTGCCTGCATTGGGATAACCCAGCAGCCCCACATCGGCCAGTACCTTGAGTTCGAGGTGCAATTCCCGGGATTCTCCGGGTTCGCCTCGCGTGAACTGCCGCGGTGTACGGTTGGTGCTGGATTTGAAATGCAGGTTGCCCAGGCCGCCCTGTCCGCCTCGTGCCAACAGTGCCTTTTCTTCGTGGTGAGTAAGGTCAGCCACCACGGCACCGGTTTCCTGGTCGGTGATGAGGGTTCCCACGGGAACGCGCAGGATGATGTCGTCCGCACCTTTGCCGTTGCAGTCGGACCCCCGGCCGGGCTCGCCGTTTTTGGCCCGATGGATGCGGGCGTAGCGGTAATCCACCAGGGTGTTGATGTTGCGGTCGGCCACGGCCCAGATGCTGCCGCCACGGCCGCCGTCGCCGCCGTCAGGGCCGCCCTTGGGAATGTACTTTTCGCGCCGGAAGCTGGCGGAACCGTCACCGCCCTTGCCGGCGTGAACCTGAATGGTGGCTTCGTCGATGAACTTCATTCAAATAAAAAAGCCCTATCTTGACGATAGGGCTTTCCTGGAAAGGGGGAGCCCTCAGGCCGCCGGGGTCAGGGGTTCGATCGTGACGATCTTGTCCTGCAGCGGGCCCTTGTTGCGGAAGGCCACCCGTCCGTCCACTTTCGCGAACAGGGTATGATCCTTGCCCATCCCCACATTGGGGCCGGCATGGATGCGGGTGCCGCGCTGG